>DATNBK010000248.1:0-32693 GCA_035571995.1 Rhodanobacter sp. | reverse complement strand
CACGGCCTGATGGACGGCATGCGCAAGTACTACCCGCACCGGCTGGTCTACGCGCTGATGGCCTCCCTCGTGGTCGCCAACGTCATCAACCTCGCGGCCGATATCGGCGCCATGGGGGCCGCGCTGGAACTGCTGATCGGTGGACCGGCACTGGTCTATGCGGCGGGTTTCGCGCTGTTGTCGCTGTTGCTGCAGGTGTTCATCCCATTCACCCGCTATGCCCCGTTCCTCAAGCTGCTGACCCTCAGCCTGCTTGCCTACGTGGCCACCGTGCTGGTGATCGACGTACCGTGGCTGACGGTACTCAAGAGCCTCGTGCTGCCCCCCATCTCCTGGAACGCGCAGTATGCCGTCGGCCTGGTCGCCGTGCTCGGCACCACCATCAGTCCCTACCTGTTCTGCTGGCAGGCCGCCCAAGAAGTCGAGGAAATGGCGTCGAGCAAGCGCCGCAAGCCCTTGCGCCGGGCGCCGAAACAGGCACCCAGCGCTTTGCGCCGCATTGGCATCGACACCACCGTCGGCATGATCTTCTCCAACCTGGTCTCCTTCTTCATCATCCTTGCTTCCGCCGTGGTGCTGCATGCGCATGGCAAGGTCGACATCCAGACGTCGGCCGAAGCGGCCGCGGCACTGCGGCCGCTGGCCGGTGACCTGGCGTTTGCTCTGTTCGCCGTCGGGATCATCGGCACCGGATTGCTCGCGGTACCGGTGCTGGCCGGTGCCACCGCCTATGCCGCCGCCGGCGCTTTTGGCCAACGCAGCGGACTGGAATACAAACCGCAAAACGCCAGGTTCTTCTACACCGTACTGATCGTCGCCAGCCTGGTCGGCATCGCGCTGAACCTGACGCCACTGGACCCGATCAAGGCGTTGTACTGGAGCGCCGTGATCAACGGCGTGACTGCCGTGCCGATGATGGTCGTGATGATGCTGATGGGCTCGCGGCGCAAGGTCATGGGCAAATTCACCATGCCATGGCCACTGAAAATCTTCGGCTGGCTGGCCACCGCGACGATGGCGACGGCGGCCGTGGTGATGTTCGTTACCTGGGGGAAATGAAGGGCACGGCGCCGATGTCATCCGGTATGTGTCAATCCACCGCACCGCCAACCTCTATCCCGCCCGCGCGGTGATCGGCCGCCACGCCGCTTGATCCGCGCAGTCCGCTACGCGTGCCGGCATGGCACAGTGCGTCCACGCGATGTCCCCTAGCTCCCTGCCGACGCGAGAGACGCATGCTCACCTACAGTTGCCACGGTGCCGCCAAGCAAGTCACCGGGTCCTGTCACCTGATCACCTGCAACGATCGGCGCGTGCTGGTCGACTGCGGGATGTTCCAGGGCAGCGAGGAGGTCGAGCAGGCGAACGCCGCAGCTTTCGGTTTCGACCCGGCCGGCATCGATGCGCTGCTCCTGACCCATGCGCACCTGGACCACTGCGGGCGCATCCCGCTGCTGGTGCGCCAGGGATTCCGCGGCCGCATCATCGCCACCGCCGCCACGCGCGAATTGGCCCGGGTGGTGCTGCTCGATGCCGCCAGCCTCCAGGAAGAGGAGGCGCGCCGGGCGCAACGCCGCGACCGCCCCGGCGACCCGCCCACGCCACCGCTGTACACGATGGACGATGCGCTGCGGGCACTCGACTTCTTCACCACGGATGTCGGCTACGACGAGAGCGTGGCCGTCACCGAGGGCATCAGCGCGCGCTTCCTGGATGCCGGGCATATCCTCGGCTCGGCCTCGATCCTGCTCGAGGTGGACGATGGCCAGCGGCGCACCAGCATCCTGTTCTCCGGCGACCTGGGCAATCCGGGTCGTCCGATCCTGCGTGACCCGACCCCGGCACCCGCCGCCGACTACGTGATGATGGAAAGCACCTACGGCGACCGCCCACATCGCTCGGTACCCGACTCGGTGGACGAGATGTACCAGGCGATCCGCGTCACCATGGCGCGACGGGGCAATGTGGTGATTCCCACGTTCGCGCTGGAACGCGCGCAGGAAATCCTCTACTACCTGCATCGCGGCATCCGCGAGGGCGCAATTCCGCAGCACGTGCGGGTGTTCCTCGATTCGCCAATGGCGATCTCCGCCACCGAGATCTTCCGCCGCCATCCCGAATGCTTCGACCAGCGCTTCCGCGACGAGCTGCAGCACGGCGACCCGTTCGCGATGCCCGGCCTGCATTTCACCCGCGAAACCGCCGAGTCCATGGTGATCAACAATATCGACAACGGCGCGATCATTTTGGCCGGCTCGGGAATGTGCAACGGCGGCCGCGTGCGCCACCACCTGAAGCACAACCTGTGGCGCGAACGCAGCAGCGTGGTGTTTGTCGGTTACGCGGCCGAGGGCACGCTGGCACGACGGATCGTCGATGGTGCCGCCAGCGTGCGCGTATTCGGCGAGGACATCCCGGTGCGCGCGCAGGTATGGACGATCAACGGCTTTTCCGCCCATGCCGACCAGCCATCGCTGCTCGCCTGGCTGGGCGACACACCGCGACGCAAGGTGTTCCTGGTGCATGGCGAATACGACCGCGGCATGCGGCCCCTGCAGAATGTGCTGCGGGCGCGCGGGGTGGCGACCCACGTGCCGGAGCGGAACGAGCCGATCGAGCTGGCCTGAGCCAGCTCCCGGCCCAGCCGGCGCACGTGCGCCGCCCGGTGCCGAGGCCCAGGTCCCAAGCCATCCATTCACCTGGCTGTGACAGTTTGTCGCAGCACGTGGGTCGAGGTCCGTCACGCAAAGCACCTCCACTGCAGTTGCCAGGGCGCGAGGGTCAATCGGCTTTCCGATACACCGCATCCGGAATGTCCCGAAGAGTTGACCTGAGTCAGGTTGGCGCCGCGCAGGCGCACGTACATTCGCGGTGCCCGAGCTGCATGCGCACGTGTGGGAATGGCGCAAATCCGGGCTGGCGTATTCGCGATACATGCCTGTTCCGGGGAGCCAATGCGATGCAAAGATCCATCGATCTCACGTTGTCGATCGTGGCGAGCGTGGTCGCCTTCCTGCTGTCATGGCCATTCTGGCGCGACTTCGAATTCTGGCCCGAGTCCCACCTGGCCTGGTGGATTTATTTCGCGGTCGGCTTCGTGCTTGCCGTCTACGTGTTCTACGTCTTCATCGGCAGCCTGCACATCCTGTTCCTGCATGACACGCAGAACACGACTGCCGCCACCCCGGCCGATGCCGCATCGACCACAAACCGGGGGGCGCGTCCATGAGTTGCGGATCAGGTGATAGCAGCTGCGAGATACCGCGCCGGCGCGGCGCCTTTGTCATGCTGGGATTGATGACGGCAATCTTCATTGCCTTGTCGATCTTCTCGTTCCTGAAGTCGCGGGGCCAGGCGATCCCGAGCACGATCACGGAAAACAATTACACGGCGACGCAGGGCAAGCGCGTCTTCCAGGCCTACAACTGCATGGGTTGCCACACCCTCGTCGGCAATGGCGCCTACCTCGGTCCCGACCTGACCGAGGAATACAAGCTCGCCGGACCCGCCTGGCTGGCCGCGTTCCTGCCCTCGGCGGCTGGCTGGCCCACGGCGGCCGCGGTGCGCACGCAACTCGCCAATCCCGATATGCAGGCTGCAGCCGGCGTCGACACGATGGAAGCCTACCTGCAGAAATTCCCCGGGGCAGCCGAGCGCATCGAACGCCGTGGTGGCGGCACCACGAACATGCCGAACCTGCCGTTCACGCAGGAAGAAGTTGGCCAGTTGATCGCCTACCTCAAGTACGCCTCGGCGATGAATACCGAAGGTTGGCCGGCGAAGATCGAAGTCAAGGCCGATTTGAACGAACGCCTGCGCATGGCCCACGGGCCTGGCGCCGTGCTGCCGGTCGTGGCAGCAGCGCCGGCAGCGGCGGCAGCAGCATCCGGCGCCGCGGCGGCGCCCGCAGACCCGGCCGAGCTGGGCGAGCAACTGGCCAAGGACTACGGCTGCATCGCCTGCCACTCGGCGGGAACGCAAAAGCTGGTCGGCCCAGGCTGGGGTGGCGTGTATGGATCCCAGGTCAAGCTTGCCGACGGCAGCCAGGTATTGGCCGACGATGCCTACCTGGCCGAATCAATCCGTGAGCCGAACGCCAAGATCGTGGACGGCTATACGGCCGGTGTCATGCCCGCATACGCAAGCTTGCTGAAGGAGGACGAGGTCAAGGCCATCGTCGCCTATATCGCCTCGCTTCACGGCCAGGAGAAGCACTGATGCAAATCCAATACAAGACGCAACGGCTGAGCATGCGCTTCTTCCTGCTTATGCTGGTGTTGTTCGCGTTCCAGGTCCTGTACGGCATGATCCTGGCGGCGCAACAGGTCGATCCGACCCTGCTGAGCGGCGTGCTGAACTTCAACGTGGCGCGCGCCGAGCACCTGAACCTCGGCATCATGTGGATCGTCTGCGGCTTCATCGGTTCGATCCTGTTCGTCGCCCCGCTGTTGTCCAAGCGCGAGCTGGTGGCGCCCTGGCTGGTCAAGTTCCTGTTCTACGCGGTGATCGTCATCGTGGTGTGGAACTTCTTCACCCAGTTCCTCGCCGAACGCGGCATTGCCGGATGGTGGCTGGGCCAACCCTGGCTGCAGCAGGGGCTGGAATACCTGGAAGCCGGGCGCATTGCCGGCCTGTTGATCCTGGTCGGCTTCATCATCGTCGCCTTCGTGGTGCTGCGCACGTTCCCGCCAGTACGACAATGGAACGAGGTCCACTGGGGCCTTGGCCTCGGCTTCGGCGCGCTGGCGGTGGTGTGGATTTTCGGCCTGTTCTACATCCAGCGGCTGGACCTGCAGGAATACTTCCGTTGGTTCGTCGTGCACTACTGGGTGGAAGGCGTGTGGGAAGTCATCCACATCAGCCTGATCGGCACGTTCCTGGTGCTGATGTTCAAGGCGGACATCAAATCGGTCGGCTTCGCGGTCTTCTGGGGCATCACGCTGGTGTGGCTGTCTGGACTGATCGGCAACGCGCACCACTACTTCTGGATCGGCACGCCGGAGTTCTGGCAGTTCTGGGGTTCGCTGTTCAGCGCGCTGGAACCGCTACCGCTGGTGTTCTGCTTCTGGCACATCTACCTGGACGCGCACACCAACAAACGCCCGCTGGAAAACGCCCCGGCGTTCTACTTCCTGCTCGGCTCGACCGTGCTGGAGCTGGTTGGCGCCGGCATCCTCGGCTTCGTCATGACCTTCGCGCTGACCAACGTCTGGTCGCATGGCACCTGGGTGACGGCGGGGCACGCGCACCTGGCGCTGTTTGGCACCTTCGGCATGCTTGGCCTGGCCGCCGCGTACTACGCCATCCCGATCATGCGCAAGGTCCCCCGCTACGACCAGCGCCTGGGCAAGCTCGGGTTCTGGCTGGTGTTCCTCAGCATGCTCGGCATGGCCTTCGCGTTTTCAATCGGCGGCACGGTGCAGATTTACGTGTACCGCATCCTTGGACTCGACTGGTTTGGCGGGGACATCTACCGCTCGATGGGCGTGTTCAAGCTGATGCTGCCGCTGTTCGGCGTGGTGTTCATGGCCGGGGCGCTGACCGTGGTCTACGACCTGATCACGCTTGGGCAACGCGTGCAAACGCCCGCCAGGTTCGTCGCCTCCGCATCCAGCGAGCGCCTCACCGGCTGGCGCAAGCCGCTGACCGGCTTCGAGGCGGGAATCTGGCTGCTCGGGATGTGGGTGTTCGGCAGCATCATCACGCTCGGCCTGCTCAGCTTCAACCTGCCCCGCGTGCGCGTCGAGGGCGACCCCACCTTGCCCTACCTGCTGGCAGGCGTGGGCTACCCGGGGCTGCTGCTGGTGACCATGCTATTTGTCTGGCGCTTCCTGGCATCCATGGAAGCGCGCATGGCAGTGGCCGATGACCCGGTCACCGCCGACAACGCGATGGTGCCGAACCTCGTCTGAGGCACGGCACCGCAGGCGATCGATCAGGGGAGGTGAGGCGGGCTGCCGACGTGTCGGCAGTCCGCCTCGTCATGTGGAGATCGCCCCCCAAGCTGTTGTCGGTGCCAGGTCAACCGCGCCCAGCGCTGTGATGCACGACTACGCCGGTCGCGTCGCGCACGCTCACGTCCACGTCGATTCCGCTGCGCACGCTCTCGGTGACCACGCAGAAATTCTCGAATTGCTGCAACAGGCGTTCACCCTGCACGTACGTATCGGCGGCCTCGGGCAGGTCGATCGTCACTTCGATGCGGGTCACGCGCAGGCGCTTCTCCTCGTTGCGCCCCAGATGTGCCTTGGCGTGGGCAACAAGGGTGCCCGGGGTGTTCTTGTACTTGCGCAGCGCGAACAGCAGGCTGGCGCTCAGGCAGTTGGCCACCGCCGCCAGCAGCAGCCGCGACGGGTTTGGCCCGCTGCCGCCGCCCAGCGGCATGGGCTCGTCGGTATGCAACGCCGGTATCCCGGGATCATCGAAGGCGACGCGGAACGCGTAGTCCGATTCCTGGGTCAGGGTGACGCTGAGTACCTCGGTATCGCTCATGGCAGGCTCCTGGGGATATCAGTCGGCAGCTGTCGACGGAGCGTGGCGCAGCCGGCGCGCCAGGCTTGCTGCCCGATCATGCCGGCTAAGCCACGCGTAGTACAGCAAGGGGATCACCAGCAAGGTCAGCACGGTCGACACCAGCACCCCGAATACCAGGGAGACCGCCAGGCCCTGGAAAATCGGGTCAGAGAGGATGAAGAACGCACCAAGCATTGCCGCCAGCGCGGTGAGGATGATCGGCTTGGCACGCACCGCGCCGGACTGCACCACGGCCTGTTCCAGGCTCAAGCCCGCAGCCAGCGAATGGTTGATGAAATCCACCAGCAGGATCGAGTTGCGCACGATGATGCCGGCCAGGGCAATCATGCCGATCATCGAGGTGGCCGTGAACTGCGCCCCGAGCAGCCAGTGTCCGGGCATCACCCCGATTACGGTGAGCGGGATCGGCGCCATGATCACCAGCGGCACCAGATAGCTGCGGAAATGTCCGACCACCAGCAGGTAGATCAGCAACAGTCCCAGTGCATAGGCGATGCCCATGTCGCGGAAGGTCTCATAGGTGATCTCCCATTCGCCGCTCCAGCCGATCGAATAGCCGCTGTCGCTGGCCGGCGGCCCGGTGAACTCCTGCGCCATCTGGTGGCCGTCCAAACCGCCCTTGGCCAGCTTGCCGACGAGGCTGAACATGCCGTACACCGGGCTGTCCCCGCGCCCGGCATCATCGCCGGTAATGAAGGTATAGGGTCGCAAGTCCTTGTGATACACGGCGTCGGCCCATGGCCGGCGCACCACCCGGGTCAGTTCGGACAGCGGCACCAGTGCACCGGTGGCGCTGCGCACGTGCAAGGCCAGGGCGGTATCCAGGGAGCCCAACGCAGCCGGCGGCAGGCGCAGCACGATGGGCACTGCGTACTTGGCGTTGGCATCGGCCAGGTAGCTGACGGCATCGCCACCGATGCCGGCACGCAACGCGGCGACGATCTCCGCCTGGCTGATGCCCAACGCCGCTGCGCGGGCCCGGTCGACCTCGACCAACTGGCGCGTGGCCTGCGCATCCTCCACGCTGCGGTTGACGTCGACGATGCCCGGCGTCTCCCGGAACGTTTGCTCCAATGCACGCGCCAGGGCGCGCTGGCCCGCATATTCCGGTCCATAGATTTCGGCCACGATCGGTGCCAGCACCGGTGGACCGGGCGGCACTTCGGCCAGCACCAGGCGCGCATTGAAGTGCTTGGCTACGGCAGCCAAGGCTGGACGCACGGCCAGCGCGATCTGGTGGCTCTGGCGACTGCGCTCGTCCTTGTCCACCAGATTCACCTGGAGGTCACCCTGCCATGGCTCGCGGCGCAGGTAGTACTGGCGCACCAGGCCGTTGAAGTTCATCGGCGCCGAGGTGCCCGCGTACAGCTGATAGTTCTCCACCTCGGGCACGCCATCCAGCACCATGCCGAGTTCGGCCAGCACGCGTTGGGTCTGCTCCAGGCTGGAGCCCTCGGGCAGGTCCAGCACCACCTGGAACTCGGACTTGTTGTCGAATGGCAGCATCTTCAGGATCACCAGCTTGACCCCGGCCAGGCCGGCGGCCAACAGCACCAGCACACCCATGCCAAGGAACAGCCGGTGGCGGTTGCGGGCGGCCTTTGGGTGATCCAGGAACGGCCCCATCACGCGCTTGAACAGCCCCTGCAGGAAGCTGTCCAGCGCCGACGGCGCGCTGGCCTCGGTGCCTTCTGCTGCCAGCAACACTGCCTGGCGGTGCAGCAACCGCCGCGCCAGCCACGGCGCCACCACGAAGGCCACGGCCAGCGAGATCAGCATGCCGACCGAGGCATTGATCGGGATCGGGCGCATGTACGGTCCCATCAGACCGCCGACAAAGGCCATCGGCAGCAAGGCCGCGATCACCGTGAAGGTGGCCAGGATGGTCGGCCCACCCACCTCGTCCACCGCCGCCGGGATCACCTCGAGCAACGAGCCACCATCCCGCGCCATGTGGCGATGGATGTTTTCCACCACCACGATGGCATCGTCGACCAGGATGCCGATCGAGAAGATCAACGCGAACAGCGACACGCGGTTGATGGTGAAGCCGATGGCCCAGGAGGCAAACAAGGTCAGGGCCAGGGTCACGATCACCGCCGCGCCCACCACCACCGCTTCGCGCCAGCCCAGCACCGCCAGCACCAGCAGCACCACCGCCAGCGCGGCCAGGGCCAGGTGCAGCAGCAACTCGTCGGCCTTGGCGCTGGCCGTCTGTCCGTAGTCGCGGGTCACCGTGGCCTGCACGCCTTCGGGGATGGCCACCCCGCGCAAGGCCTGCAGGCGCTCGCGGATGGCCGTGGCAATGGCGTGCGAGTTGGCGCCGCTCTGCTTGGCAATGGCCAGGGTGACGGCGGGGGTCAAGCCGGTCCGCGGACCGGCGCGCCCCGGCGGCGTGGCAAACGACACCAGTGCGGAGAGCTGATCATGTCCGGCACTGATCCTGGCCACGTCGGACAGGTACAAGGGATGGCCGGCGCGGGCACCAATCACCAGTTGCGCCACGTCGTCCGCCTGCATCAGCAGGCTACCGGCCTTCACCGGCAAGTCGTGGTTGCCGGCCACCGTGCTGCCCACGTCGGCAGCCACGTTGGCCGTCTTCAGCGCGTTGGCCAGGTCGCCTACGCTGAGCTGGTAGGCGGCCAACTTGCCCGGCTCAAGCTCCACCAGCACCGCCCGCTGCGGCGCCCCGATGGTGTAGATGTCGCTGGTCCCGGGGATGCGCTTGAGCTCGGTCTCCAGCGTGTGCGCCACCTTGGCCAATTGTCCGGCGGTGGTCTCCGGCCGGTCCGACCACAGGGTGAGCGCCAGCATCGGTACATCGTCGATGCCGTAGGGCTTGACCAGGGGCTGGCCGACCCCCAGCCCGGGCGGGATCCAGTCGGCGTGCGAATAAATCTGGTTGTAGAGATTGACCAGGGCCTGCTGCCGCGGCACGCCGACCTCGAACTCCACGGTCAGCACCGCCATCCCGGCGCGGCTCACCGAATAGACGTGTTTGACGCCTTTGATCTCGGCCAGTTTCTGCTCCAGCGGATAGCTGACCAGGTTCTCCACGCTGCGCACGCTGGCCCCGGTGTACGGCACCAGCACGTTCGCCATGGTCACCTCGATCTGCGGGTCTTCCTCCTTGGGCGTGATGACCGCGGCGACGATGCCCAGCAGCAGCGCGGCCACGGCCAGCAGCGGCGTGATCGGCGAGGCCTGGAAGGCGCGGACGATGCGCCCGGAGATGCCCAGGCGGTGGGCTTCACTCATGGCCGGAGCCGCCCGCGGCACGCTGCTTGAGCAGCCACGCCAGCGCGGCTTCCGGGTCACTGGCGACGCGTTCGCCGGCATCCAGCCCAGCCAGTACCTCGACCGCGGTGCCTTGGCGTGGACCAAGGCGGACTTGGCGCAGGGTGACCGCGTACTCGCCGACCACGTACACGCCGACCAGCTCACCGCGCTCAACGACGCTCGTCGCCGGCACCAGCAGGCGCGTGGCCTGGCCGGTGGCGAACGCCACCTTTGCCGTCGTGCCGGGATACAAGCCGGCGGTGTCCGCGGCCAGTTTCACGCGTACGGTCACGCTGTGCGTGGCCGGGTCCGCGGTCGGCAACACCTCGACCAAGTCCGTGGCGAGGCGACGCTCGCCCACATTGACCACCGCCGCGGGATCGGCGCGGATCGCCGCCGCCACACCTTGCGGCACCTGCACGTTGACCCGCAGCTCATCCAGCGCCTGCAGCTGGAGCAGCGGCTGTGGCGAAGGTGGCCCGGATTGCACCGCCTGCCCGACGTGCACGAAGCGTTGCGTGACCACCCCGGCGAACGGCGCGCGCAGCACGGTGTAATCCAATTGCTGGGACGCGGCCTGCAGCTGGGCCTGGGCGGCCCGCAACGCCGCCTTGGCAGCATCGCGCGCGGCGCGTTGCTGGTCCATCTGCGCGGTGGGCACGTAGCCTTGCGCATACACCGCGGCAATGCGCCCGTAGGATGCCTGCGCATCGCGGTAGGCGGCCTGCGCCGAAGCGACCTGCGCCTGCGCGGCAGCGCGCGCGGATTGCTGCTCGACGGCGCTGAAGCGCACCAGCACCGCGTCCTTGGCCACCAGATCGCCGACGTCATACGGCAACGCGCTGACCCGGGCATTGGTCTGCGCGGTGATGGTCACCTGCTGCACCGCCTCAACCACCCCATCCCACACCTGCTGGCGCGGCGCAGCTTGCGCCTGCACGACGACCGCGGCCAGCGCCGGCACCTGTGCCGGGGCAGCGCCGCCGGGCGGCTTGCCACCGCAGCCGGCCAGCAGGCCGAGGGCGAGCAGCGCCGCGGGCAGCACCTGGCGATGCCGGCTCATGCGCTCTCGTCGATCATGCGCATGGTCGCGCTTTCGACCTCCAGCGCGATCGCGGCCAGCTTAGGGTCCGGCGAGAGCATGCCGAGCATCGGCACCGGCTTGAGCATGCCGATGCGCGTATTGCCGTTTTCGGTATACACCGAGATGCGGCAGGGCAACGCCATGTTCATGCGCAGGTCGGCAGCCAGCACGCTGGCGGCGTGACGCGGGCTACAGACCTCGAACACCTTGCATTGCCCGTCGAACGCGTAGCCCTTGCTGCGCAAAGTGGCGCCCAGGTCATGCACATGCAGCACGCCAAACTGGTGGCGCTTGACGGCGGTATCGAGATCGCTCACCGCGTCCTCGAAGGTCTTGGCCGATTCCACGATGTAGTACATGCCTGCCCCGCTCCCGCCCGCGCTCATGGCTTGATCGCGCACGCTGGCTTCAGGCCCAGCTTGCGCAGCATGATGGCCAGCGGGCAGAAGCCGCTGAAGGCGGACTGGAACAGGTTCAACCCGACGAACGCGGTCAGCCACAACCAAGCCGGGGAGACGAAGTGGGCCAGACCCAGGCTGATCAGGATCATCGCGCCGGCGAAGGCCAGTACGGTACGTTCAATGCTCATGCTGCTCTCCTGCAATGGATGGATGCGGACTGCCGGAACGTGAGTGGCGTGACGATGTGCTTGCCTCTGGTCGCGGCGGCGTCGCTGCCGGCAGTCTTGCGACACGCACTTCAATCCGCCTTGACCTCCGGCTTCAGGCGGTCGATGCCGAATGCCTCCATGATGTATTTCTCGTAACCCGGATAGGCTTGGCCCTTGCGCATCTTGCGCAGGAAATATTTCTCATAGGCGACCTTGGCCAGGTGCACCCACTTGCCGATCATCGACTTGGTCACGTTGCGCGGCGGGTTTTGCGGCAAGGCGATGAAGGCAAAGCCGCGGTCGCCCATATCGGCCAGGCACATCGCATTCCAGGTGGCGCGCGCCTGCGGCGGGCGGCCGGCAATGGCGTCGCGCAGGTTGTGCGCGATGGCGGTGACCATCGATTCGATCATCAATCCGGTCTTGGGCGCGCCCGTGGGCACCGGTGTAGCTTCGACCGGCGGAATGGCCACGCACACGCCGGCGGCGTAGACATTGGGGTAGGCCGGGTTGCGCTGGAACGCGTCGATCAGCACGAACCCGCCCGGGTTGACCAGGCCCTCGACGTCTTTCACCGCGTCGACGCCAGCGAACGAGGGCAGCAACATCGAGAACGCAAACGGCAGCACCTGGGTTTCCCGCACGCCACCGTGATCATCCAGCTGCTCGACATTGACCTTGTCGGACTCCACCGAAGTCACCCGCGCATTGGTGATCCATTTGATGTGACGCTGGCGCAGCTCCGATTCGAGCAGGCCCTTGGAATCGCCAATGCCGCCCAGACCCATGTGGCCGACGTACGGTTCGGAGGTGACGTAGGTCATCGGCACCCGGTCGCGCAGCTTGCGCCTGCGCAGGTCGGTATCCACGATCATCGCGAACTCGTAGGCGGGGCCGAAGCAACTGGCACCTTGCGCCGCACCGATCACGATCGGGCCTGGATGCTGCAGGAACTCCTGGTAGGCCAACCACGCCTGGTGCGCGTGCGGTCCGGTGCAGATCGATTGCGAGTACCCGTCCGGCCCGCTGCCCGGCACCCGTTCGAATGCCAGCCGCGGGCCGGTGGCGAGCACCAGGTAGTCGTAGTCGAGCCTGCGTCCATCACCCAGCTCGACCTGGTTGTCGGCCGGATGCACCTTGCTGGCCTTGGTGTCGATAAAGCGGATGGCGCGCTGGGCCAGCGGCTTGGCGACATCCACCCGGATCTGGTCCTGCTCGCGCCAACCCACCGCCACCCACGGATTCGAAGGCGTGAAATTGAACGGCCCTTCGCCGATCACGGTGATCGCATGTTCGCGACCCACGACTTCGCGAATCTCGTAGGCGGCAGACATGCCGGCCAGGCCAGCGCCAAGGATGATGATATTTGCCATGGCTCGACACTCCTCGCGGTCCAGGGGGGGACGGGACTGCCCGCTTCGGTTGCAGCCCACTGCCACGGTAGGCATGCATGCACTGCGGCGGCTTGATCAGGATCAATCTCTTGAACAGGACTTACTACATTAGTATTAGCTTATTTAGATAAGCGTGCTAAAGTCAATGCCCGATCCACGCAGGCCGGATGGCCCGGGGGGGGTGAACGATGCCGTTGCCGAGCGACGCCGATCTGGGAGCCATGCGGGCACGCGCCGACGAGGCGTCGCGCCTACTCAAGGCCCTGGGCAACGCGCAGCGCCTGCGCGTGCTGTGCCTGCTGGTCGGCCGTGAGATGTCGGTGGGGCAAATCAATGAAAACCTGCCCGACCTCGGCCAATCGGCGCTGTCGCAGCACCTGGCCAGGTTGCGGGCCGAGGGCCTGGTGCGGACGAGGCGGGAGTCGCAAACCATCTGGTATGCGCTCGAGCCCGGGCCAGCCGAGCAGATCATTGGCGCGTTGTACGATGTGTACTGCGCCGCGCCCCCGACGCCGCGGAAGCGCAAGCCCGCGCGATGAACTCCTCGTCGCGGCCGGGCCGGACGGCGACCAACCAAGGACATGCGATGTCCCATCCCGAAGTACAGGCGTTTTTCCACGCGCCGAGCAGCACGTTCAGCTATGTAGCCTGGGACCCGGCGACGCGGGCGGCCGCCGTGCTCGATCCAGTATTGGACTATGAGGCGGCATCCGGCCGCAGCGGGCACCAGACGGCCGATCAGCTGGTGGCCCTCGTCAAGGCCCAGGCGCTGGAGGTGGCCTGGGTGATCGAGACCCACGTGCACGCCGACCACCTCTCCGCGGCGCCCTACGTGCGCAGCCAGCTGGGCGGCAAGCTGGGGATCGGCGAGCACATCCGCAGCGTACAGGAGACGTTCGGCACGCTGTTCAATGCCGGCAGCGGCTTTGCCCGCGACGGCAGCCAGTTCGACCACTTGTTCACCGATGGCGAGCAGTACCAGGTGGGGTCCATTGCCGCCACCGCCCTGCACACGCCGGGGCATACGGCAGCCTGCATGACCCACGTCATCGGCGACGCCGCGTTCGTCGGCGACACGCTGTTCATGCCCGACTACGGCACGGCGCGCTGCGATTTCCCCGGCGGCGACGCCGCCACGCTCTACCGCTCGATCCGCCGTATCTTCTCCCTGCCCGGCACCACGCGGATCTTCCTGTGCCACGACTACAAGGCGCCGGGTCGCGACGAGTACGCGCACGAAACCACGGTTGCCGCCGAGCGCGCAGGCAACATCCACGTCCGCGATGGCGTCGGCGAGGCCGAGTTCGTGGCCATGCGCACCGCCCGCGACGCCACGCTCAAACTGCCGCAGTTGTTGCTGCCCGCCGTCCAGGTGAACATGCGCGCCGGCCACTTCCCGCCTGCCGAAGACAACGGCACGCGCTACCTGAAGATCCCGCTGGATACGCTCTGAGCGCGCGCCCCATCCACCGCGCCGCACGCCGGTATGACTGATCCCGCGCTCCTGCAGGCTGCCCTCGCCGTGGCCTGCGGTTCGCTGGTGGGATTCTCGCTGGCCTTGATCGGCGGCGGCGGCTCGATTCTCGCCGTACCCCTGCTGTTGTACGTGGTGGGCGTGCACGATCCGCACCTGGCCATCGGCACCAGCGCCTTGGCGGTGTCGGTCAATGCGTTTGCCAACCTGATCCCGCATGCACGCGCCGGCCACGTGCGCTGGAAGGCGGCGTTCGCGTTCGCCGCTGCCGGCGTGCTGGGCGCGTTTGTCGGCTCCAGCCTGGGCAAGGCGATTGATGGCCGCCATCTGCTGGTCCTGTTCGCGCTGCTGATGCTGGTCGTGGCCGGGTTCATGCTGCGGGGGCGGCGCGGCCATGGCGACCGCTACCCCTTGCCCGGCATGTACCCGCGCCTCGGCGCCGTGGGCCTGGGTACCGGCAGCCTGGCCGGATTCTTCGGCATCGGCGGGGGCTTCCTGATCGTGCCCGGCCTGATGTTCGCCAGCGGCATGGAGATCATCCAGGCCATCGGCACCTCGCTGTTCGCGGTGGGCGCCTTTGGCCTCACCGCCGCGGTGAACTACGCGCGCTCCGGGCTGGTCGCCTGGGCGATCACCGCCGAGTTCATCCTTGGCGGCGCCGTGGGCGGCTGGCTGGGGGCGCTGGCCGCGACGCGCCTGGCGCGGACCCGCGGCGCCCTGAATCTCATCTTCGCGCTCGCCATCGCCGCCGTGGCGATCCTGATGCTGGTGCGCAGCCTGCGCGGCTGAGCCCCGAGCGTGCACCGTGAGCCCCCGGTCACGTCCGCCCGGCCGGTGGCATCGCACTGCCGATCCGGCGACGCGGCAGCATGCGCCACAGGGTGTTGTCGTGCGTGATGTAGTGATGGAACAGCGCCGCGGCGGCATGCAGGCCAATCAGGTAGTAGCCCAGGGTGCCAATGGTTTCGTGGATATCCTCCAGGGACCGGGCCAAGGCCTTGTCGGCGCCGATGAGTGGCGGCAATTCCAGGCCGAAGAAGGGGATCACCTTTCCCTTGGCGCTGAGCGTAAGCCAACCAAGAATCGGCATGACCAGCAGGAACGCGTACAGCAGCAGGTGCATGATCTTGGCGAGCGCATGTTGCCAGGCCGGGGGCGGCGGCTGGATCGCCGGCGTCGGGAAGAGCGCGCGCAGGGCCAGCCGCACGAACACGATGCCGAACACCGTCAGGCCCAGCATGAAATGCCAGGTTTTCATCAACTCATGCGCGGCGCTGCCCTTGGGGTAGATGCCGCGCAGCTCGATCAGGGCATACACGGCCACCAGCAACGCCAGGGTGAGCCAATGCACGCCGATGGAGAGCGCGTTGTAGCGGTCATTGCGCAGGTATTGAATCATGTCGTTGAACTCCACGTGGGAATAGCCGGACGCCATGCTTCGTTGCGAACGGCCCACGCCTTCGGGCCGGCGCCGGCAAGGCGTTCTGCGTGCCGGCTGGTCAATACGCTTGCGCATGTTGCTTAAGAATTGCTGTTCCCAGGCGGCCCCACCCTGCGGTCGCTTGTCGCATCCCAGGGTTGGTGTGGATCGCGCCGCTTCAGTGCGACAGCAGCGAGCAGCGCCTCGAATACTTGAGCAGGTCGCGCGTCACGCCGCCCAGTGCCCACTCGCGCATGCGGCTGTGGCCATAGGCGCCGGCGACGATCAGGTCGGCACCCACCTGTTCGGCGATCGCATCCAGCGACACCACGTACTGCTCGCCGGTGGCCAAGGCCCGCGGTTCGGCTGCGACGCCGTGCCGCTGCAGCCAGGCGCATACCTCGCCGGTATGCGCCCGCGCCGCCGGCAGTTGCGACTCCTGGGTGACCACCTCGGCAACGACGACCTGCTTGGCCAGCCGCAGCAGCGGCAGCGCGTCGGCCACGGCACGGCGGGTTTCGCGGGTGTCTTTCCAGCCCACCAGGACGTGGTCCGGCACCAGGCTGCGTGCGCGCGACGGCACGACCAGGACCGGCCGGCCGACGCGCATCACCAGATCCTCCACGCCGACACGCCGGCCAGGCCCGACCCAACCAGCCTGGGCATCGACCGCCGTGACCAAGAGATCGGCGCCACGCATCTGCTCCACGACCGCATCCGTCGGCGGGCCCGCGGTCACCATGCCCAGCCAGTGCACGCGATCGCCGCGCTTGGCCAGCGCGGCGCGAAAGACCTGTCCGGCCTGGGCCATCTGGGCCTCGATCTCGGCGCGATCGCTTTCAAACGCCTGCACCGGAACCATGCCATGGCCGACGACCAGGGGCACCAGTTGGCAAGCGGCGATGCCGACCACATCGGCGTCAAGGCGGCCGGCCAGGTCGGCGGCGACGCTGAGCAGGGGCGCATGGTCGGCGTCCAGTTCAAGATGGACCATCAAGGTCTTGTACATGCCCGGCTCCTGGCGCTTGGCGACGGTGGAATCGACGACGGAGACGACGCTATCAGGTACCGGCCGATGCAGAATTGACCGGTATCAAACGCCCTGCTTCAGCGCAGGGCGAGGCGCACCCGCACCACGTCTCCATCCATGTGGGTCGACTGGAAGCCCAGGCTGCGACACAGGGCCAGCATCGGCTGGTTGCCGGCCAGGACGTCACCCGTCACCTCGCGCAGGCCGAGGCCCTTTGCGTAGTCGATCAGTATCTGCATCAGGCGGTACCCGACGCCGTGGCCAACCAGCGGGTCAATGAGCGTGATGGCGAATTCGCCGCGCTCGCGGTTGGCGTCGCTGAGCAGGCGCACGCCGCCATACAGGGCCGCCTCGCCGGCAGGCTTGTCCTGCGCGATGACGAAGGCCATCTCGCGGTCATAGTCGATTTGCGTGGCCCGGGCCGCCAGCTCATGCGGCAGCTCGTCGAGGGCGGCGAACATGCGCATGTAGCGGCGCTCCGGCGAGAGCTGACGAAAGGCCTCGCGCATGGGCAGCTCGTCCTCGGCGCGGATCGGGCGCAGCAGGCATCGGGTGCCGTCGGGCAGCACGAACGGCTGCTCCAGCTCTCGCGGATAAGGCACGATGGCCAACCGGCTGGGCGTGCCGGGAGGCACGGCCCGGAGTCGGACCCGGGCGTCGATGGCGATGCAGCCCTCCGGATTGAGCAGGATAGGGTTGAGGTCGAGGTCCACGATTTCGGGAAACTCGCAGACCAGTTCGCTCAGGCGGATCAAGAGCTCGTACAACTGCGGCAGGTTGGCGGGCGGCAGGCGACCCTTGGCGCCGGCCAGCACGCGGTAAATGCGCGTCTGCGCCACCAGGTCGCGCGCCAGGTTCACGTTCAACGGCGGCAACGCCAGCGCGGTGTCGTCCATGGCCTCGACGGCGACGCCGCCGGCACCAAACACGATCACCGGGCCGAAGATCGGGTCCAGGGTCAGGCCGGCAATCAACTCGTGCGCGTCGCTGCGGATGACCATGGTCTGCACCGAGACGCCGGCCAGGCGCGCCTGCGGGTAGGCGGCGTGCAGGCGATCGATCATGCCGGCCGCCACCCGCGCCACTTCGTCCGCACTCTCCACGTTGAGCGCGACGCCGCCGACGTCGCTCTTGTGCAGCAGGTCCGGGGACAGGATCTTGACCGCGTACGGCCCGGGGATGGCCTGGGCCGCCAGCCGGGCCTCGTCCGCCGTCACGGCACGCCGGGTCGCGTTGACCTCGAAGCCGGCGGTAGCAAGCAGCAGCTTGGCGTCGGCTTCGTCCAGCCACTCGACGCCGTCGCGCAACCAGCCGTCGATGAGCTGTCGCACTTCCCCGCGGTTGGCCGTGCCGCGCAAGGGAAACGCCGGCACGGTTTCGCTGAGTTGGGTTTGCTGGCGCTGCCGGTCCACCAATTGCATGAACCCTCGCACAAGTGCCTCGGGCGTGCCGAAGCCGGGGATGCCGGCGGCGGCAAACGGCGCCCGCGCCGCCGCCTCGGCCACTGGTCCGAGCCAGGCGGCAAGCAAGGGCTTGCGCGGTGCGTCACCGCCAAGCGCCGACACCACGCCACCGGCTGCAGCGGCGGCATCACCCAGGCCGGTGGGGCAATACATGGTCGCCACTGCATCGACCTCGGGCGCCGCGAGCAGCACGCCAAGCGCGGCGCGATAGCGCTCCGGACCCGCATCGCCCACGATGTCGACCGGATTGCCGTGCGACCACGCCGCCGGCAGTACGGCGTCAAGCGCCGCGCGCGTCGCCTCCTCCAGCGCCGCCAGCCGGCCGCCCGATTCGAGCAACTGGTCCGCCGCGAGCACGCCCATGCCGCCACCATTGGTGAGCAAGGCCAGGCGGTCGCCGCCCAGGTGCCGCGGGCGGGCCAGGATCTCGGCCGCGTCCAGCATGTGCAGCAGGGTAGCCACGCGCTGGATGCCGGCACGCCGGCAGGCGGCGTCGAACACCGCGTCGCCGCCTGCCAGCGCGCCGCTGTGCGAGGCCGCCGCCTTGGCCGCGGCCGGGCTGCGCCCCGATTTCAGGAGAATCACCGGCTTGAGCCGCGCGGCGTGGCGCGCGGCGGACATGAACTTGCGCGCGTCGTTGACGCTTTCCAGGTACAGCAGGATGGCCCGCGTGCCGGGCTCGGTCGCCAGGTAATCGAGCCAGTCGGCCACGTCCACCTCGGCCATCTCGCCCAGGGAGACCAGGGCGGAAAATCCCACGTCGCGCGAGCAGGCCCAGTCGATCATCGTGGTCAGCACCGCACCCGACTGCGACAGCAGGGCAAGCTGCCCGCGCGGCGGCAAGGCCTGGGCAAAACCGGCATTGAGCCCTGCGTGCGGCGCCAGCATGCCAATGCAATTGGGCCCCAGCAGACGCATGCCGGTGGCATGCGCGGCGGCCAGCAGCTCGTCGCGCAAGCTGCGTCCGGCAGCGCCCGCCGAGTCCTCGGCAAATCCGGCGGACAGCACCACGGCCGCCCGCGTGCCGAGCCTCCCCAGGTCGGCGACCACCCCGGGCACCGCCGCTGCCGGGATGGCGATGATGGCCAGGTCCGGTGCCACCGGCAGGTCGCTCACCCGGGAATACACGCCAGCCGCCACATCGGCCTGCAAGTGGGGGTTGACCAGGAAGGTGGGGCCGGGGAACGAGCGCAGGTTGCGCGCCGATACCGCACCCACCGAGCCCTGGCGCCGGCTGGCGCCGACCAGGGCCACCGAGGCGGGCTTCACGAAGGCGTCGAGGTTGTACGTGCTCATGGCATGGACCCGGTCGCGCAGGAGGTCCCCCATTGTGGTCCAAGTCCACCCTCGACCACCGTCCGCCCCCGGTGAAGATCGCGCGCGCATGTCCTTCGCAGTTTGAACTGTCGATGGCGAATACACAGGAACAGCGCCCGAGAGCAACGCCTCGAGGGCAGGGGGCGGAAGAGCGGGCAGGCGGGCACCTGCGCCGTCACGCCGCAGTCCTGCACGGCTTGCGGGATGCTAAGTTGCATCATTCGTCGATAAAACGGAGTCCCGCCGTGCGGCTGCTCGTAGTCGAAGACTCGGCAAACCTCGGGCGTGACCTGCGCGAAGCCCTCACCCGCGACGGCCACGCCGTGGACCTGGCAGTTGACGGTGCGCAGGCACAGGAATTCCTGGCCAGCTATGCCTATGACGCCGTGGTTCTGGACCTGATGTTGCCGCGCGTGGACGGCTGGAGCGTGCTGCGCTGGCTGCACGGCCGTGAGCCGCGACCGCGCGTGCTGGTGCTCTCCGCGCGCGACCAGGTGAGCGACCGCGTCGAGGCGCTGCACCTGGGCGCCGACGACTACCTGGTCAAGCCCTTTGCCTACGACGAGCTGATTGCGCGCCTGCTGGCGCTCTCACGGCGCGGCGGGGCATCGGCCGGGCCAAGCCTGCGTGTGGGCGCGCTGGAAATCGATCCGCGGGCGCGCCAGGCGCGGGTCGACGGCAAGCCGCTGGTACTCACCCCGAAGGAATACGCGCTGCTCGAAACGCTGTGCACGGAGCGCGGCCGCGTGTTTGCGCGCACGACCTTGTTCGAGCATCTGTACGATGCGCGCAGCGACGCTTCGGACAAGGTGATCGAGGTGCTGATCAGCACGCTGCGCTCGAAACTGGCCAGGGCCGGTATCACCGACCTGGTGGAAACCCGCCGGGGCTACGGTTATGTGGTCGCGTAAGTCCCCGCCGCTCTCGATCCACATGCGCCTGCTGCTGTTCCTCGGCGTCGGACTGGCGGCGCTGATGATGGTGCTGTTCGTCATGCTCGACCGGAGCATCGACCGCAGCACCCATGGCTACCTCGACAACGCCTTGCGCGCCAGGGCGCATGCGATCGCCGTGCTGCTGGAGTCGCGCCCGGCCAACGAGGCCCTCGTCCAGTTGCAGGCCATGAGCCCCGAATACGCCGGAGGCGGACATACCGATTTCCTGCAACTGTGGGATGCGCAGGGGCGCACGCTGCTGGCATCGGACAGCAACGACGCCGCCAACCTGGCCCAGCCCACCGGCGTCCCGGCCAACGAGCCGTACTTCTATGACCTCAAGCTTCCCGACCTGCACAGCGGACGGGCGGTCGCGCTGCGCGTGACCTTGCAGGGCCGTGCCGGGGACGCGATCCTCGCGGTGGCCGAGGAGCGCGAACAAATCGACGCACTCGAGCACGGCCTGCACGTGGCCCTGACCACCGCCGCGGTGACGACCGCGCTGGTTGCGGTGCTGCTTGCCGTGCTCAGCGTCCGCGCCGGCCTGCGGCCGCTGCTGGCATTTGGCGACACGGTACAGCGCACGTCCGAAACCCTGATCCTGCCGAGCCGGCAACTGGCCCGCGAATTGCGCCCGTTGGCCGACACCTTGAACGCGGCGTTTGCGCGCCTGAGCCAGGCGCTGCAGCGCGAACGCCATTTTGCCCACGACGTCGCACACGAACTGCGCACGCCCTTGGCCGAGATCCGCACGGCGGTGGAACTGGCGCGCCGTGACGCTCCGGCGTCGCCGGCGCTGGATGGCGCACTGGCCTCGGCCGAGCGCATGGCCCGCTCCATCGACGGGCTGCTGTCGCTGTCGCGCTACGAGTCGGGCCTGCAGGAGGTGCAGACCGAGCCGCTCGACCTGGCCGACTTGCTGCGCCACATGCTCGGGCCCGCCGAACGCGTGGGTACGCAACGGGGCGTCTCCTTCACGCTGGGCGCGCCGGCCGAATGCTGGGTCCAGAGCGATCCGGCACTGCTCGAGCGCATTGTCGACAATGTCCTGCTGAACGCCGCTACTTATGCTCCCGCAGGCTGCATGGTTTCCGTCCAGCTCGCCCAGGACGAGTCGCGTGCGCGCATCGTTGTCGGCAATCCGGCTCCTGATCTCGCGCCGGAAGACCTGACTCGCCTCGGCGAGCGCTTCTGGCGCAAATCGCCGGACCGCACTTCGGGCGACCATGGCGGCCTGGGCCTGGCCCTCGCACACGGGCTGGCGAGGCTGCTCGGGCTACGCCTTGAATTCAGTCTGGATGCCGGCACGCTGACCGTGACGCTCGCCGACCTGCACCTGCTGAACCTGCCCGCCTGACCACCCTTGGCGCCGCCCGCCCCTGGCAAGCGTCCCGCGCGAAACGCCACGGGGTTGGGCTTTAAGCTTGTTCAAAGCAGGTTCGCGCATGCTTGCGGCCGGAAATCCAGCCGTGAGGTGATGGCATGCATCGTTGGTTGCTGGTCGGCGTACTGCTGGCCCTGCTCGTGGCTCCGGTCGCGGCGCAGTCCGTGCTCAAAGTGAGCTCGGCGCAAACCCAGGCCCTGGGCATCAAGGTGGGCACGGTGCCGGCCGCCACGCAGGTGCCGCTCGAAGGCTTGCCTGCAACCGTTCTCGCCCCACTGCAGGACAGCACGGTGGTGAGCGCTCCCTTCGGGGGCCTGACCATGGCCATCCTGGCGCGCGAAGGCGAGGCCGTGCGCCGCGGCCAGCCCCTGGCGCGCATCCAGAGCCGCGAGGCCATGACCCTCGGTGCCGAACTGGCTGCCGCGCGCGGGGACTTCCGCGTCGCCGAGGCACAGGCCGCGCGCGACCGGCAACTGCTGGAAGAAGGCATCATCCCAGCCGCCCGCGTGCAAACCGCCTTGGCCCAACGCGACAGCGCGGCCGCCCACCTGCGCGAGCTCGAGGCGGCAACCGCCATGGCACCGCAGGCGGCTGGGGCCGCGCCCGGCACGTATGAGTTGCGCGCACCGCTGGACGGGGTGGTGATCGAGCGCGACCTGCGCCTGGGCGAACCGGTGGCGGCACTGAGCAAGGCCTTCATCGTCGCCAAGCCAGGCGTGGCCACCCTGGAAATGCAGATACCCGCCCGCTACGCGGCGCAGTTGCGCACGGGGCTGCAGGTGCGCACCGACGACGGCGCGACCGGCACCGTGGATGAAGTGGGTGCAGCCGTCCATACGGCCAGCCAGACCGTGCTGGTGCGCGCCAGCCTGCGCGGCGAACACCTGTTGCCGGGCCAGCAAACCAACGCCACGCTGCTGCTGCCCGCGCCCAAGCAGGCCTGGCTGCTGCCTGCCGGCGCCTTGACCGAGCACGCGGGTGCGCGTGTGCTGTTCGTCGCGCAGGGCGAAGGCTTCGCCCCGGTGACCGTGACCCTGCTGGCCCAGACCAGCGACGGCCACAGCGTGGTGGTCGCGCCGCTGACCGCCACCAGCCGCGTCGCGCTCGCCGGTGCCGGCGCACTCAAGGCCATGCTGGCGGCCGGAGGCTGACATGCTGCAACGCCTCATCGCGTTCTCGCTGGCGCAGCGCCTGCTCGTGCTGCTGGGCGCCCTGGCGATTGTGGGCGCCGGCGTCTGGGCCTACGTCAACTTGCCCATCGATGCCTATCCGAACATCGCGCCGACCCAGGTCAAGCTGATCCTGAAGGCGCCCGGCATGACTCCCGAGGAAGTGGAAACCCGGGTGGTGGTGCCGGTGGAGATGGAGCTGCTGGGCATCGAGCATGCGCGCCTGCTGCGCTCGGTCTCCAAGTACGCGATGGCCGACATCACGCTCGATTTCGACGAGGGCACGGATATCTACTGGGCGCGCCAGCAGGTGTCCGAGCGCTACGCCTCGGCTGCGGACGCATTGCCCGGTGACGTCAGCGGTGGCCTGGCGCCCATCGCCACGCCGCTGTCGGACATGTTCATGTTCACCATCGAAGGCGGTGGGCTGAGTCTGGCCGAACGACGCACCTTGCTGGATTGGACCATCCGCCCGGCACTGCGGACCATTCCCGGCGTCGCCGACCTCAATGCGCTGGGCGGCGAAGTCCGCAGCTTCCTGGTCACGCCCGACCGCGCGCGCCTGTCGGCGGCCGGACTGCACTTCCGCGACGTGTCGGACGCCGTGCTGCGCAACAACCGCAACGACGGCTCGGGCCGCCTGCGCGAAGGCGACGATGCGCTGATCGTGCGCGCCGAGGGCGCGGTCAGCACGCTGGACGACCTGCGTCACGTGGTCGTGGCCACGCGCGACGGCATGCCCCTGCGCGTGGGCGACCTGGCCGAAGTCAGCTACGGCAGCCTGACCCGCTACGGCGCGGTGACCCGCGATGGCGTCGGCGAAGCCGTCGAAGGACTGGTGGTGGGCCTGCGCGGGGCCGATGCCTCGAAGGTGGTCGATGCCGTGCGCGCACGCCTCGCCGAGCTGGAATCGGCATTGCCGAAGGGCGCGCGCATCGAGGTGTTCTACGACCGCGGCGCCCTGATCGAGCGCGCGGTCGGCACGGTGCGCAGCGCCCTGATCGAAGCCACGGTGCTGGTGGTGATCCTGCTGCTGTTGTTCCTGGGCGACGTGCGCGCCGCCGTGGTGGTGTCGCTGACCTTGCCTTTGGCGGTGTTGATCGCGTTCCTGTTGATGCACTGGTTCGGGCTGAGCGCGAACCTGATGAGCCTCGGGGGCCTTGCGATTGCGATTGGCCTGCTGGTCGACGCCGCGGTGGTGGTGGTTGAAAACACCGTCAACCACCTCGTGCCCGGGCACGACGGCGAAGCGCCACCAAAACTGCATCGCGTCTACCGCGCCGTCGGCGAAGTGGCGCAACCGGTGGTGTCGGGCATCATCATCATCTGCCTGGTGTTCATGCCGCTGCTCTCGCTGCAGGGGCTGGAAGGCAAGCTCTTTGGCCCGGTGGCGCTGACCATCATCTTCGCCCTGGCCGCCTCGCTCGCGCTGTCGATGACCTTGGTGCCGGTCTTGTGCTCGTACCTGTTGCCCGAGCGCCCGCACCAGGAGCCCTGGCTGATGCGCTGGATCACGCGCGGCTACCGGCCGCTGCTCGACTGGTCGCTGGTGCATGCGCGCTGGGTCGGCGTGATCGCAGCCGGACTGCTCGCGATTGGCGCGGTCGCCTACCTGGCGATCGGCAAGACCTTCATGCCGGTCATGAACGAGGGCGACCTGCTGATCCAGCTGGTCAAGCAGCCCTCGATCGGACTGGATGCATCACTGGAGCAGGACCTGGCGCTCGAGCGCGCGATCCTTTCGCGCGTGCCCGAGGTCGAACACGTGATCTCGCGCGTCGGCTCGGACGAGCTCGGGCTCGATCCCATGGGCCTCAACGAGTCCGACATGTTCCTGCAGCTCAAGCCCAAGAAGACCTGGCGCGTGCAAGACAAGGCCTGGCTGGAAGAGCAACTGCGCCAGGTGACGCTGGACTTCCCCGGCGTGGACTACGGTTTCACCCAACCGATCCAGATGCGTGTGTCGGAGATGCTCACCGGCAGCCGTGGCGACATCGCGGTCAAGGTGTTCGGCCCCGACCTCGGCACGCTGAACCAGATCGCCAACCGCATTGCCGCCACGATGGAGCAGACCCGCGGCAGCCAGGACGTGATTGCGCAAACCCAGGAGGGCGTGCGCTACCTGGGCGTGCGCATCGACCGCCAAGCCGTCGGCCGCTACGGCCTGGACGTGGCGGCGGTGCAGGATGAACTGCGCGGCCAGCTCGAAGGCCTGCCGGCCGGCACCGTGCTCGAGCAGCAGCGCCGCGTGCCAGTCATCGTGCGCGGCGAGGGCCGCCTGACAGCCACGCCGGCGATGTTCGAGCGCGTCAACCTCGCCACGCCCGACGGCAACCAGGTGCCATTGGACCGCGTCGCCAGCCTGCAGGCCACGACCGGGCCGATGCTGATCCACCGCGAAGACGGCTCCCGCTTCGTGCTGGTGCAGTCGAACGTGGCCGGTCGTGACCTGGTGGGCTTCGTCGAGGAGGTTCGTGCCGCGGTCGCGCGCGACATCCACCTGCCAGCCGGCTACAGCATCACCTGGGGTGGCCAGTTCGAGAACCAGCAGCGTGCCGCGGCGCGCCTGGCGCTGGTCGTGCCCCTGGCCTTGGCGCTGATCTTCCTGGTGCTGTTCTCGACCTTCGGGTCCGTGCGCCAGGCACTGCTGATCCTGTTCAACATCCCGTTCGCCCTGGTCGGTGGCATCGTCGCCCTGTGGTTGTCCGGCCAATACCTGTCGGTGCCGGCTTCGGTCGGCTTCATCGCCCTGCTCGGCATCGCCGTGCTCAACGGCCTGGTGCTGGTGGCCTACTTCAACCAGCTTGCCGCCACCGGCATGCCGCTCGACCAGGTCGTGCGCGAAGGCGCGATGCGCCGCCTGCGGCCGGTGCTCATGACCGCCTCCATCGCCGCCCTGGCGCTGGTGCCACTGCTGTTCGCCTCCGGCCCTGGCTCGGAAGTGCAACGGCCACTGGCAATCGTGGTGATCAGCGGCCTGGTGACGTGCACGGCGCTCACCTTGCTGCTGCTGCCGACCTTGTTCCGCCGTTTCGGCGCCCCCGACCACGGCAGGAGTGGATGATGGACCAGACCTTGAAGCGGCTGACCCTGCTCGTCCCGGACGACCTCGGCGAGGCCCTGCTGGAAACGCTGCTGGAACTGCGTCCGGGGCTGCCCGGCTTCACTACCCTGGCTGTCTCCGGGCACGGCGAGCGCTTCGACGGCGCCAGCGTGCGCGAGCACGTGCGCGGCCGCATCGAACGGCGCATGGCCTGGCTGGTCCTGCCTGCCGAAGACGTCACGCGTGTATTGCAGCAACTGCGCGAACGCATGCCGCATCCCGACATCGTCTGGTGGGTCGAGCCGGTCGAGGACATGGGGAGGATCGCATGAAGCCCTGGCTTGGCATGTTTGTGGCCCTGGCCATGCTGCCCGCGGCACTGGCGGCCCAGACGACGACTGCGACGACTCCGGCCCTGGAACTCCCGGCCGAAGAGGTGGCATTGCCCGCGATTGCCCGCATGCCCGAGATCCAGTCGGCGAGGGCGCAACTGTCGCGTGCCGAAGCCGACGCGCGGCTGCGCAACATCGGCAGCCACGAGACGACCCTGCTCATGATCCCGCAACGCCGGACTATCCAGGGCGGCCCCACGTTCAACGAATGGGAAGCCGACCTCACTCGCGGCGTGCGCTGGCCGCACAAGGCGCGCCTGGACCGCGAGATCGGTGCCGCCGGCGCGGAGGCCGCGCAACTGGCGCTGGCCGACACTTACCATGCCGGCGCCCGTCGCCTCTTGGCACTGTGGACGGGCTGGCAGCGTGCGCGCGCCGCGGTGGCGGAGCAGCACGCCCAGGTCGCCATCTGGGAACGCGACTACCAGGCAATCGGACGCCGACTCGCACTTGGCGATGCGGCGCGCCGTGACCAGGTCGCCGCCGAGGCGGCCCTGGCACAGGCCCGCGCCGCCGCCTTGCGCGCCGAAGCCGACCTGCAGGTTGCCAAGCTCGCCTTGCACAGCACCTTCCCCAGCCTGCCCTTGCCCGAGCACGATGCCGTCGCCGGCGAGCCCGCACAGTTGGAGGGCAGCGACGCGCACTGGAGCGGGTTGATCGTCGCGCGCAGCCACGATATCGGTATCGCCGCAGCCCTGGCCCGGCAACGCGAAGCCGAAGCGCGGCGCGCACGCGCCGACCGCCTGCCTGACCCGACGGTAGGCGTGCGCGTACTCGACGACCTGGGCGGCCGCGAGCGTGCGGTCGGCCTCGTCGTCAGCATTCCAATCGGCGTGCGCCAACGCAGCGCCACCGCGGCGGCGGCCGGCGCCGATGCGCTGCAGGCGGAAGCCGAATTGGCCGTCGTTCGTCGCGACATCGAACACGACGCGGTCGATCGCGTGGCGCAGATGCGCGCGACACATGCGATCTGGATACAGCGCAGCCAGGCCTTGCGCGCCGCCGTCGACAGCGCCGGCAAGACCGAACGCGCCTATGCGCTGGGCGAGAGTGGCCTGGCCGAGCTGCTGATGGCGCGGCGCAGTGCCCTGGAGGCCGCACTGGCCGAACGCGGCGCCGCGATCGACGCGACGGAAGCCTTGGCCATGGTGCGCATCGACGCCCACGACCTGTGGCACTACCACGAGGGCGAAGGCGACGACGAGGCACACAACGTCGGGGCGGCCTTGACGCTGCCCTGAATCTCGACATCGGCGGCCTTGGCCCCCTTTCGCGCGCTCTTGGTTGCGCGCATCCACAAGTCCGACCTCGTCCAGAAGCACGCACGACGCGCGGGGTTGCGACGATATACCGCGGCGGAGCGGCGCGGCTGCGGCAGCCTATTCCGCGGCGTGCGGCATGCGCACCCGTATACTCGAATCGTGCAAGCCGGCCGCCATCCAGCGGCCGCCTCATTGCCGGGATCCGCTCCCACATGTCGACGCAAGCCAGTGCCGCCGTGCTCGATCTCAATCAGCTGCGCCGCACGTGCAAGACCTGCGCGCTGTACGAGCTATGCTTGCCGGCCGGAATTGACGGCGCCGGCCTGGACCAGCTCGACGCCGTGGTGCGCGACCGCCACAGCTTGAATCGCGGCGACACGCTGTATCGCGACGGCCAGCCATTCACGGCGCTGTACGTGGTACGCGCCGGGGCGCTGAAAACCTACGTGCAGAACAGCGCCGGTGACGTGCAGGTCCTGGGCTTCCACCTGCCCGGGGAGATCGTCGGCTTCGACGCGCTGGCCACCGACTTCCACGTCAGCCACGCCGAAGCCCTGGAACGCAGCAGCATCTGCGAGCTGCCGTTCGCCAAGCTGCAACAGGTGACCCGCGACGTGCCGGCGCTGCAACGCCAGCTTTTGCGCGTGATCAGCCGCGAGGTGGTCAGCGAGCACGAGCATCTGGCAACCATGGGCAAGCAGCAGGCGCAGGAGCGACTGGCCGGCTTCCTGCACAGCATGGCTGACCGCTATGCCCGCCTGAGCCGGAACGGCGCGTTGCTGACCCTGCCCATGTCGCGCGCGGATATCGCCAATTACCTGGGCCTGGTGGTGGAAACGGTCAGCCGCGGCTTCACCCGCATGGAAGCGATGGGCGTGCTGGCGGTGAACCGCAAACAGGTGCGCATCCTGCGCCCCGACCTGCTCGCCAGCCTGTGCACGCCGAATGACGTGGACGTGCCGCGCCATCGCGCGCAAGCGGGCAGCAGCCGTTAGGAAGCCGGCAATACGGACGTCCGCGGCAGCACGGTCGTCCGTGGCAAGCCGTGGTGGCCGGGAGCCGGTCCGGCACCATGCCCATGCTCATTCCCGCGCTCCGCTTCTCGCCAATCCCCGTCCCCACTTCCGCCATTCCGCGCCTCCCACTCGTCATTCCCGCGAAAGCGGGAATCCAGTGCTTTTCGGGGCTCCTCCGCAACGGCCAAGAGCCTGGATTCCCGCTTTCGCGGGAATGACGCCGGGAGGTTGATCCGTTGGAATGACGAGAGGAATGGATCCGTGGGGAATGGACGACGGCGGGATCAGCGCACGCCGGCAAGGGGCTGCTGGCCATGCCACTCGAGCTGCAGCCAGAGCTTGCGGCTGTCGTGGCCAAAACCACGCGCCTGGTAGTCGGCGTACTTGATCATCCCGGCGAGCCCTGGCAACAGCGGCACGGTCAGCGCGGCATTCCACTCCGTGCCGTAGCGGCCGCCGTGGTCAGCCCGGTAGTCGTGCCAGGTCAGCGCCCACAGCGGCTTGCCGGCAAGGCGGGCGCGGGCAAATGCGCCATTGATGCCGACGTAGCGATCCTCGAGGCCCCCCGGCGGCGTCACGTTGAACTGGTCGTCCCAGCCGTTGAATGCGTGCAAGGTGGCCAGCGGCGTCTGCAGCGAATGACGTCCGTTGCCGCCCAGGTGCTCCCAGCCCACCCGCGCGGTGACGCCGGCCCGGGTCCAGGTTGGTTCCAGCAACCAGTAGGCATGCGTGAAGTGTTGCGGGTTGTCCGCGTAGTCGCGCTGGCGGGCCGCCTCCGCGGTCCAACCCAGGCCGTCGCCGGCGCGCAGCGCGGCACCCGTCCAGCGCAGGCCATAGGTCTCGGTCGAGGCGGTGGCCACATCCTTGTCGTCATGCAGGTAGGCGTAGCCGACCCAACGCTGCGCCCCGGCGGTCCAGGCCACGTTGAGCAAGTGCGTGTCCAGCCGGCGCTCGCGCGCCAGCCGGTTGAGCGCATCGGGACCGGCCACGCGATGCACGCGATCCAGCCAGTCGTATTGCACGTTGAGGTTGGCGCTCGGCTGCCAGGTTGCGGCGAGCGCATCGAAAGTCTGCTGGTACTGGCGCCAGGCGCTGTCACCCACCCAGCGTTGGTTGTCCAGTTTCAGGTTCTGCCGGCCCAGGGTCGCGCCAAACGTCGCGCCATGCCACGCCAGCCACACCTGGTTGAGTTCGGTGCCGGTCGGGTCCGTCACTGCCGGATAGGCGGTGTGGCCGTTCGCGCCGCTGTTGTAGCGGTCGACCGTGCTGGCGGTTCCCGCCGCCTCCAGCAAGCCACTCCAGCCACCAGCGAGGTTTGCCCGCAGGCCCATGCGCAGCCGCAAGGTATCGGCATGCGCATCCTTCGCGAAAGCCGCATCGTCCACCTGCTCGTCGCGCCAGCGGGCATCCCATTCCAGTAACCACGGCGCAGGTGCCAAAGCCGATGGCTGGGACGGGGCCACGGGCTGGGCCGGGACCGGCGCCGTAGGCCCGTCGAAGGCAAGGGCCAGGCCAGGCCAGCCCAGGCCGGCCACGAGCAATCCTGCCAGCAAGCCGCAAACCGTGCGGGGCATGTCTTCACTCCCTTGTCGAGCGGGCATCAGTGTTTGCCCGGGGCCGGCGGCTCCGCGGCCACCAGGCCGCGCAGCGCGGAGACGAACGACGGATCGAGGCGGCCGATGACGTCGGTGCGGGCCACGACGCGGCCATCGGGATCCAGCAGGATCAGCTCGCTGCTGTGGTTGAACTCGCCGTCCGGCAATTGCCGGTACTGGATGCCGAGCAACGCGGCGAGTTGGCGCGTGGTCGACGCCGTGGTGTGGGCCAGGGTCCAGTGTTGCAGGTCGAGCTTGCGCGTGGCGGCGTACTTGCGCAGCGCCGCCGTGTCGTCACGCTGCGGATCGAAGCTCACGGCAAGGATGTCGAAGCGTTGCTGGGCCGGCGCATCGAGCGTCTTGCGGGTCTTCTCCACCGTCTCGATGATCATTGGGCAGACCATGGTGCACGAGGTGTAGAACATGGTCACCAGCTGGGGACGGCCGCGCCGCGCAGCCATCGGCTGGGTCTGCCCCTCCTGGTTCGTGAGTTGCACCGGCAGCTGGTACATCGAATCCATCGGCAACGGGGCGCCGGCAATGCCCGCGGTGCAAACCAGCAGCAAGCCGGCACACAAGGTTTGCAGCACTCGCTTCATCGCGCTTCCCCAGCGGGCTTCGCGCAGCGAAAGCCCAGGTTGTTGGTGGTGTTGGCGGCTTTCAGTGCGGAGAGCATCGCCACCCGCATCAAGGTCGCGTAGTTCTCTTTTTCCTGCATGCTGATCGCCCCGGCGCCGCAGAACTTGAGCTTGTCGGCACCGTCCTGGTCGCGGCTGTCGACGCCGACCAGCAAGGCGTTGAAGTCGTCCACCCATTCCCACACCAGGCCATTCAGGTCGCGCACGCCAAACACGTTCGCGTCGCCACCCACCGCAGGCAGCGGCGTGTTGGATGGACGTCCATACCAGTTCAACACGCGCTCGCGCCAGGCCGGGTCGGCACGCGCATCGCTGCGCGTGGCGTCGGCGGCCGCCGCGTACTCCCACTCGTACCAGGTGGGCAGGCGCGCATCCTCGCTCTCGCAGAACGCCTGCGCGGCAAACCAGCTGACGCGGGTCACCGGCTGCTGCGGCAAGGCCGCGGCGCCGAGCACGGTGGGCCCAGCCCAGTGCGACAGGTACCCCGCGTCCGCCAGCACGGTCGCCACCCGGCCCCGCTGCCACCCGGGATGGGCTTTGGCGAAGGCCAGGAACTCCGCATTGGTCACCGGTTCGCTGCGCAGGCGGAATGGCGCGATCTGCGGCTGCATCGCCTTGCCGTCGGCCGGCAGCACGCTGGCGAAGCTGCCGCCCGGCAAGACCAGGTACTGCCCGGCAGCTGCTGCCGGCGTGGCCGCCAGTGCCAGCAGCGGCAGGCCCAGCCAGCCCAGCAGCCGCATCCGGCGTGGCAACCGGTGCGTCATCAGTGCTCCTCGCGCGGTGCGTGTGCCGGCGCCGGCTTCGCGCGTTCCTTGGCCACGTCTTCCTTGGTGATCCGCCCGCCCGGGTTGCCCCAACTGTTCAGCACGAAGGTGAGGATGTTCGCCACCTCGTCATCCGTGAGCTGGGCCATGGGCGGCATGACGGAGTCGTACTCGTGGCCATTGACGGTGACCTTGCCGGCCAGGCCATGCGTCACCACGCTGATGGCGCGCTGTGGATCGGCTGCGAGGTAGTCGGACTTCGCGAGCGGCGGGAACACATTCGCCAGGCCCTCGCCATTGGCTTGGTGGCACACCGAGCAGGTGCCGGTAAACAACTGCCTGCCGGCCGCGACCTGTTCTTCCTTGGTTTGCGTGCCTGCCGCGTGCGCCTGCGCCGCCGCGGTCACGGCCTTGAGGTTCGGCCCCGAGCGGTCGCCCAGGTAGACCGAGTCGACCTCCTTGCCCGAATACACCAGCTTGTTCTCCTCGCCATCCACCTTGAGGATGCCCAAGGCACCCTTGTTGAAGGCGCGGAAGATGGAGTGGTCGACCAGCACGTAGCTGCCCGGCACGTCGGTGTGGAACTCGACCGTGGCCGCGCCACCCGCAGGGATCAGCGTGGTCTGCACGTTGTGCTGGGCCACGGTGCCGCCTTCGGGCTGGACCTTGTCGAAGATCTCGCCAATCACGTGGAAGCTGGAGATCAGGTTGGGACCGCCGTTGCCGATGAACAGGCGCACCGTCTCGTTGGTCTTGGCGGTCAGGGCGTTGTCGCCGGTGAGTGCGCCTTCCTTGCCGTTGAACAGCACGTAGGTCGGGTGCTCGTCGATCGCCTTTTCCATGTCGAACGGCTGATGGCCCTTCTCGCGATATTTGCCGGTGGTGTAGAA
>DATNBK010000247.1:0-5104 GCA_035571995.1 Rhodanobacter sp. | reverse complement strand
AAGGCCGATGCTCTATCCGGTTGAGCTACGAGCGCAGTCATTACCAGTAGAACATGTTGCTGGTCGGGGCAGAGGGATTCGAACCCCCGACTTTTGCGTCCCAAACGCAACGCTCTACCAGACTGAGCTATACCCCGCTTTGCTTCGGTTCCGATACCACTGCGTTGGACGCCTCCACTGCCGCGATGCCCGCGTTGCCGTCGACGCCCATGTTACAACGTGGCGCCACCGGCCGCCTTGCGTCATCGATGAAAAATGGTGCGCCCGGAGAGATTCGAACTCCCGACCACCTAGTTCGTAGCCAGGTACTCTATCCAACTGAGCTACGGGCGCACTGGTGAAATCTTCTGCCGGACGGGTGGCCGTTGGGTCAACCAGCTGCCGGGCAAGAAGCGGAATTATTCAGACTCCGCGCCGCGACGTCAACACCTGATACGCATAAACCGCGCTTTCGTACGTCCCCAGACCCTGGCCAAGCCGCCCTGCGCCACGATCCGCAGGGCGTACAAAATTCCGTCCGCTGGTCGATCAGCCATCCAGCTGGCCACGGGTCTGGGTGGCCGGATCACCCACCTTGCCTACCGGCGATCCGGAGTCTCCGCGCGGTGGAGGCGGCGGCGGTACGCTGCGCCCGGCCTGCTCGCGGGTCCAGTCTGCCGGTGGACCGGGCTCGCGCCCGGCCATGATGTCGTCGATCTGGTGCGCATCGATGGTCTCGTACTGCAAGAGCGCTCCCGCCATGACGTGCAGCTTGTCGAGGTTGGCCGTGAGCAGCTCGCGGGCCCGGGCATAGGCGTTGTCCAGGATACCGCGCACCACCTCGTCGATCTTGCTCGCGGTCTCGTTTGAGATGCTCTTGTGCTGGGTCACCGAGCGGCCTAGGAAGACTTCATCCTCGTCCTCGCCGTAGGTGATCGGGCCAAGTTCGTCGGACAACCCCCACTTCGTGGCCATGTTGCGCGCCATCTTGGTCGCCCGTTCGATGTCGTTGGATGCGCCGGTTGTGACCCGGTCGGCTCCAAAGATCAGCTCCTCGGCCACGCGCCCGCCATACAGCGAACACAGCTGGGATTCAATCGCCACGCGGTTGATGCTGTACTTGTCGCCCTCGGGCAGATACATCGTCACCCCGAGCGCACGACCGCGCGGAATGATCGTGACCTTGTAGACCGGATCATGTTCCGGCACGAGGCGACCGACGATGGCATGCCCAGATTCGTGATAGGCGGTGAGCTTCTTCTCGTCCTCGCTCATCGCCATCGAGCGGCGCTCGGCGCCCATCAGGATCTTGTCCCGGGCCTTGTCCATGTGGATCATGCGCACCTCGCGCGCGTTGTCGCGCGCGGCAAACAGGGCCGCCTCGGTCACCAGGTTGGCCAGGTCGGCGCCGGAGAAGCCGGGCGTGCCGCGGGCAATGACCATCGCGTCGACGTCGCTGGCAATCGGCACCTTGCGCATGTGGACCTTGAGGATCTGTTCGCGACCGCGCACGTCGGGCAGGCCGACCACCACCTGGCGGTCGAAGCGCCCGGGGCGCAAGAGCGCCGGGTCGAGCACGTCGGGGCGGTTGGTGGCGGCAATCACGATGACGCCTTCGCTGCCTTCGAAGCCGTCCATTTCCACCAGCAGCGCGTTCAAGGTCTGCTCGCGTTCGTCGTGCCCGCCGCCCAGGCCGGCGCCACGATGGCGACCCACCGCATCAATTTCATCGATGAAGATGATGCAAGGCGCGTGCTTCTTGGCCTGCTCGAACATGTCGCGTACGCGGCTGGCGCCGACGCCGACGAACATCTCGACGAAATCGGAGCCGGAAATGGAGAAGAACGGCACCTTGGCCTCGCCTGCAATGGCCTTGGCCAGCAAGGTCTTGCCGGTACCCGGCGGGCCCACCATCAGCACGCCGTGCGGAATCTTGCCGCCGAGCTTCTGGAACCGACCCGGGTCACGCAGGAATTCGACCAACTCCCCCACTTCTTCCTTGGCCTCCTCACAACCAGCCACGTCGCCAAAATTCACCTTGATCTGGTCTTCACCCTGCAGCTTGGCGCGTGAGCGGCCAAAGCTCATGGCTCCGCGCCCGCCCCCGCCGGATTGCATCTGGCGCATGAACCAGATGAACACACCAACAATCAACAGCACGGGCAGCCAACTGATCAGCAGGCCCATGAGCGAGAAGCCCTCGGACGGGGTCTGGCGTACCTCGACGTCCTTGTCCTGCATCTGCTTGACGACGGCATTGGTCGAGAAGCCAAGCATCGGCGCCACGGTGCGGAACGGACTGCCGTCCTTCAGCTTGCCGGTGATCGTCGCCGGCTGGTCGGCGCTGATCGTCGCCGTGGCCACGCTGCCGTTGTCGACGTTCTGCACGAACGAGCTGTAAGGCAGGTCGGTCGATGCCGCGCCATGGGGGTTGAAGCTCTGGAACACGGTGAACAGCACCACCGCAATGATGACCCAGAGCAACACATTTTTCGCAGTCTCGTTCATGCACGGTTCTCGCCGGATGACATCGGAGCGGGCCTGCGACCCGTCGCCAATGCGTATACCTCCCGCGAACGCGCGCGCGAGGCCTTGGGTTTACGCATGGTTACGCTACTGAACCCAGTGCGCAACCCTCGCAGATACTCGTCAAAACCAATTCCCTGGAAGAGTTTGACCAGGAACGAACCGCCAGGCCGAAGCCATTGTCGACTGAAATCCAGGGCCAGCTCGGCCAATGCCATGGCACGAATCTGATCTGGGAGCGCCATACCACTCATGTTGGGGGCCATATCGGACAGAACAAGATCAACCTGCCGGCCGTCAAGCCGCTGTTCCAGTGCCTGCAATACTGCCTGTTCACGAAAATCGCCCTGCAGGAACTCCACCCCGGCAATTTCCTCCATCGGCAGGATGTCCAGCGCAAACACGCTGCCCGTGGTGCCAAGCTCGCGCCGCACCAGTTGCGACCAACCCCCGGGCGCCGCCCCCAGGTCGACGACGACGGCGCCAGGCCGCAGTACGCGATCCCGCGCCAACACCTCTTCCAACTTGTACGCGGCACGCGAACGCAGGCCCTCGGCTTGCGCCTTCTTCACATATTCGTCGTTGAAGTGTTCGCGCAGCCACCCTGCACTGCTCTTGCTGCGGCTCATGATGATCAGTCGTGCGATGGGCGGACAAGGAGTGGTGGCGGCGCGTCACCGGCCAGGAACACGCTGCCTGCATGGCGCCGCCGGGTGTCATCTTGCGCTGCGCTGGTGCATGATGCGCGTATATCCGGCAGCCGCCGGCACAACATGATCGCATGACTCTGACTTCCTCACAAAACCGCTACCTGCGCGGCCTCGCGCAACAAGCCAAGGCCGTCGTCCTGCTCGGCGCGAAGGGCGCCACCCCCGCCGTGGTCAAGGAACTGGACCTGGCACTCGAACATCACGAACTGGTGAAGGTGAAACTTTCCGGCGGCGACAAGGCCGAGCGCCTCACCCAGGTGACTGCCTTGACCGGCGGCACCGGCGCCGAGGCGGTGCACCAGCTCGGGCACACGGTGCTGCTGTTCCGGCGCAACCCCGACGCCCCGAAGATCGCCCTGCCCCGCTGATGGAACTCTCGCGCGAACGTCCCGAAGGCATCGTGCTGGTCCGTCACGTGGCAGCGGACCACATCGTGCTCGACGACCGCGAACTGGCGCGGAGCTTCCTGCTCGTGCCGGAACGCGCCATCGAAGACTGGCCGGTGGACGTGGCTGACCAGCTCGATGCGGACCAGGTTGCGCCCTTGCTGGACCTGCAGCCCGAAGTGGTCTTGCTCGGCACTGGCACCAGGCAGGTCTTCCCGCCCGCGGAGTTCCTGGCTGGCTTCCTGCGCAAGGGCGTCGGCATCGAAGTGATGGACAACTCGGCGGCAGCGCGCACCTACAACCTGATCGCAGGCGAAGGGCGCAAGGTGCTGGCCGCGTTCATCCTGCCCAGTCAGTCTGCGTCGGCCACGTAACGCCCATTACCGGGCTGGCAGGTAATCCAGGGGATCGACGGGGTTGCCATCCTTGCGGATCTGGAAGCCGAGCCCGGTATTTGCGGCCCCACTCGAGCCCATGGTGGCGATCTGTTGCCCGGCACTGACGCGCTGTCCTTCCTTGACGAGGCGCTTGGCATTGTGCGCGTAGGCCGAGAGCAGGCTGTCGCTGTGCTTGATGATCACCAGCTCGCCGTAGCCGACCAGGCCACTGCCGCTGTACACCACAACGCCGTCAGCCGCTGCGCGTACCGGCGTCCCTGCGTTGCCGGCAATTTCGATGCCCGGTATGGCCGCGTCTCTCTGGAAGCGCTTCACCACGTTGCCATCGACAGGCCAGCGCCACGTCAATCCACCCGCCGTGCGCACGCTGGCCTTGGGCACCGGGGCGGCAGCCGCCTTGACGTCGGCCAACGATGGCGACACCGGCGCGACGCCGGCTACCGGCACGCTGCTGGTGGCACCCGCCGGGTTGGCGGCTGGAGCCAGGGCCGGATGCCGTGGTGGCGCTGGGTGCTCCACGCCCGAACCGATCGTTGTCACCGCGGTGGAAGTCGGCGCTGACGGCGTTGGCACGGTCTCGAACAAGCCGGTGGCTGCTGCCGGCGTCGCAGGACGCGAGGCGGCGCCCGCCGCGGGCGCGGGACGGGCTCCGCCCACCGGCGCCGGAACCGCCGCGGCCACCGAAGGCGTTGCCGACGGAGCCGGCGGCGACAGGCGCAGGCGTTGGCCGGGCCAGATGGTGTAAGGCGCGGCAATCTGGTTCCACTGCGCGAGGTTGCGGAAATCCACCGAGTTGCGGAAGGCGATGGAATACAGCGTGTCGCCGGTGCGCACGGTATAGATCCCACCGGGAACCTGCGCGTGTGCCGCGGTCACAGGCTGGTCCAAGCCTGCCGCCGGTTCGATCAACACCGAACTGCGCATGGTGCCGCAGGCGGCAAGCAGGAGCGCGGCGCACAGCGCCACCGCATGTGGAACATACCGGGGCATGACGAACAGCATACCCAGGCCATGGACAAATTTCATGCTGCGTCTCTGTCCCATTCAGCGCAGCAGCAGCCACAGCGCCAGGACGGCCAGCAGGCCCAACGCCACCCAGCCGACC
>DATNBK010000246.1:0-10520 GCA_035571995.1 Rhodanobacter sp. | reverse complement strand
GCGCTGGGCGCGTTCTTCATCGCCAATTCGGGCAAGGTGGTCAAGCAGGCGATCTCGGAGGCGATGGGCCTGGTCAAGGGGCCGGCGTATCGGCGACAGGACTACATGGATTTGTTGTCGTTGCTGTACGACATCTTCGGCATCATGCGCAAGGAGGGCGTACTCGGGCTGGAACCGCACATCGATGACCCCAAGGCTAGCGCGGTGTTCACGGCCTACCCGCGGCTGCTGGCCGACCACCATATGGTCGAGTTCATCACCGACTGCCTGCGCCTCATCGTCACCGGCAGCATGAACGCCCACGAGCTTGAGCAGTTGCTGGAAGTCGAACTCGACACCCACCACCAGGAGGCCGCCGCGCCATCGTCGGCGGTGACCAAGGTGGCGGACGCGCTGCCCGGTTTCGGCATCGTCGCCGCGGTGCTCGGCATCGTCACCACCATGTCCCAGCTCGGAGGTGACACCTCGAAGATCGGCGAGCATATTGCCGGCGCCCTGGTGGGAACCTTCCTCGGCATCCTGCTGTGCTACGGCTTCGTCGGCCCGCTGGGGCAGGCCATGGAGAACCGCGCCATGGAAGACGGGCTGGCGTTCGAGTGTGTCAAGGTGGGGCTGCTCGCCAACCTGCGTGGCTACAACCCGAAGGTGGCGGTGGAATTCGCCCGCAAGACACTCTCGGTGCAGGTGCGGCCAACCTTTGCCGACCTGGAAACACACCTGCAGAACACGCACGCCAGGACACGTGCATGAGTGACGAGTCCTCCCAGCCCATCATCATCGTTCGCAAGGTAAAGCGTGCCCATGGTGGGCACCACGGCGGGTCATGGAAGGTCGCCTATGCGGATTTCGTCACCGCGATGATGGCGTTCTTCCTCGTGATGTGGATCCTTGGCGTAAGCACCAGCGAGCAGCGCGCCGCGATTTCGGCGTATTTCCAGAATCCCAGCGCGACCCCGGGTACCGCCACCATGGCGCCGCCCGGCAAGGTCGGGCCGGGCGGGGCGAGCGACGCTGTCATCGACATGGGCGGCGGCATGAACCGCCCGCACAGCCCCGACCAGAACCAGAACGGACGCGCCAGCGCCGCGGATGCCGAAACCCAGGCCCGCGAGCAGGAGCGGGCGCGGCTGGAGGAGCTGAAGAAGGAGTTGCAGGCCGCGATCCAGAAAAGCCAGGCCCTGGCGCCGTTCAAGGACCAGCTGTTGATCGACATCACGCCAAACGGCTTGCGCATCCAGATCGTGGACAAGCTCAACCGGCCGATGTTCGACACCGGCAGCGCCACACTCAAGAACTACACCATCCAGATCCTGGTCGAGCTGGCCAAGTTCATCAACCGCGTGCCGAACCGCATCACGCTTTCCGGGCACACCGACGACGCGCCGTACACCACCGATCACCACTACAGCAACTGGGAGTTGTCCGCCGACCGCGCCAACGCCGCGCGGCGCGCGCTGCTGCAAGGTGGCCTGGACAGCGACAAGATCACCGAGGTGGTTGGCCTGGCGGCCGCGGTGCCGCTGGACAAGACCCATCCGGGCAACCCGATCAACCGCCGCATCAGCATCCTGGTGATGACCAAGCAAGCCGAAGAGGCAGCGCTGTCACAGGGACTCGCGGACAGCGTGGGCACCCCAACGGGGGCCGCGCCTTCGACCACCGAACTGGCCCCGGCAACACATTTGAGCGTCCAGGCGACGAGCCAGCACGCCGGCGGAACCGTCGGTTCGCCCCCTTAGGGCAGGCGAGCGGCATCGAGTTTCCGGCATGCGGCGCCAGGTCGAGGCAGCGCGTCACGCAGCCCGCAGGACCAGCTTCGGCGACCGGGCAGGGAGTGGCTTCGGCGCGTACTTGCACCATCCAGGCAGGGTGCTAGCATGCGGGACGTCGGTTTCCCACTGCAGAGGGGAAGCATCATGGCAACCAGTTCGGAACCGCTGGACGTCCAAAAGTTGCTGGTTGGTGCTGGAAAGCTGGAAATCAGCTTGTTGAGCGCCGGCATAGAAACCATGCAGGTGTACATCAACGAAGCTTTGCGCTTCACGGAGCTGGCGTCCGAAGTGCTCAAGGCGGCGCAAGATGACAAGGCGTCACTTGCGGACACTGCGCGCAAGGTGAAGTCGTTTGGTCAACAAAGTCTGCGGACCTATGCAGACTTGGCACAGCGCCTGAGCACACGCTATTACGACGAGCTCGACCGCATCGCGGACGGCAACCCGAAGCGCGACGTCGCCACGACGACCGCACGCGGGTCCGCACCCACGAAGCGTGCTGCACCGACGAAGGCTGCCTCACCCACGAAGCGCACCGCACCGAAGAAACGCGCCGCGCGCGGGCGCCGATGAGTTTTCGGACTTGTGAGCGTCGCGTGCTCGAGCACGAGCGTGCGTCCAACGGTGAGCGCCCCGTTACCCGCCGTGAGGTCGAAGCGCTGGTGAAAACAGGCCTGTACCACTCGAGTACCGGCTCGCCGACCAGCGCCTCGCACTGGCGACGTGCCCTGACCGACGGCTCCTGCCTGCATCTGGTGGTCGAACCAGGACGCTGCCGGCTGCACCACGATGCTTTCGATCCGCATGGCAACCTGCTGTCGCTCATGCTGCACATGACGCATGAAGCGCGCTCCGAAGCCGTCGCGCTTACGGCGTTGGCCTGGTCCGTCGTCAGCCTGTTGGCGCAGCGGGGCGGGCAGCAGCAACTCTCGCCGCCGCCGCCTCAAGCAAAGCACGCCATTGGCGTTCCAATAGAGCACCAATGATCGTGCGAAGAGCTTCATTGGCGATTGGCACCTCACAATTCCACTCGACACGGGAACCGCGGCCACCAAGGGCGGTCGCGAACACCAGCGAACCTCCCACGTCGCCAGGCGCGTGCAGCGCGGCTGATTCGGCTCGCCATTGCAGGAGTGATTCGCCCGTCCGGTATTCAAATGTCAATACACAGTCCTGAAGGCCGTCCTCCAAATGGGGTCGCAGCAAGGCCGGTACGCTGACGCGTAGACGCCACTGCTGACGGATCAAGACGTGGCCTTGGGGGCTGACCCGGCGCTCCAGCACCCGAGCGCTTTCCATGTGCGGCAGCGCCGCTGCCAGCTCGCAAGTCTGTTCCACCAGCGCGTCCATCAGCGAGGTCGGCGAACCCTGGAGCAAGAGAATGGACTTCATGCCCGTGCCGCCTGTACCTCAGACAATGGCCGCAACCGCGCGGCAACGTTTTCGGCGATGTGGCCCTGGTCCAGCAACCAGGCAAGCGCCGTAGTCAACGCCTTGCGCGCAGGACGCGGCTCCCAGCCCAGTGCCGAGAGCCGTGCGTGGTCGTACCAATAGAAACGGCAGGCCATGCGTGCTTCGTCACGTGTAACGGCAGGCCGTCGACCGGCAACCCGTGCCGCCGCCTCCATGGATGCCGCGGCCAGGTAAGCTGCCGTGTGGTTCAACCTGAGCGAAGGGCCAAAAGTTCCGGCCAGTTCGGACACCATGCCGTGCAGCGCCTCCCAACGCAGGTTCTCGCCACCCGCCACGTAGCGCTGCCCGGGCACGCCGCGCAAGGCCGCGACCATGTGCGCCAAACCGACGTCCTGCGCCGCGACCACGTTGCAGCCGCCGGGAAAGGTGCAACGCAGCGGGTCATTCAGGTAATTCGCCAGGTTTCCATTGCTAGGCCCGAGCCGGTAATCGTGGGCGCCGATCACCAGCGTCGGGCACACGGAAACGACGTCCAAACCGAGGTGCCGCCCGACATCGAATGCCGCGATCTCCTGCTGCACCTTGGCCAGCGTGTAATTGGATGGGTGGGGCTCGGCGAACACTGCGTCTTCGTCCAGCACCTGCGGTTTCGCGGTGGAGCCCAGCGTGACCGCCGAAGAGGTGACGATCGCGCGGGACGCACCGGCTGAATACGCGGCCTGCAGCACCTTGCGGGTGCCGCGAACGGCGAGATCATTCTGCGCCTCGGCCGAAATGCCGGCGTAGGCAAACACCGCGGCGGCGTGGAACACCCACTGGCATCGCCGCGCTGCGCGCTCGACGCTTGCCATATCAAGCACGTCGCCTTCGTGGATTGCCACGTCCAGCCCCGCGAGCGCCCTCCGGTCGCTGCCGGGGCGCACCAGTACGCAGACCTCATGGCGGCCGTCGAGCAGTGCACGTACGATGTGCGCGCCAACTATCCCGGTCGCGCCGGTCACCAGGGCGCGCATGGCTATCCCCCCTCGCCGGGATCGGCCAGCGCGTCCAGGTCGTGGTACACGGCGTCGGCCAGGCCCTGGAAAAAGTCGGGCGCGTCCCGCGCCAGTGCCGCGACGCCGGCGACCCACTGGTCTTCGCGGTCCCTGGTCACGGGGGCGGGTGCCGGCGGCGCAAAGTGGCGGAAGCCGGAGCTGTCGATGGCCAGCGGTTCCGGGCCGCCGCCCATCGCTGTCTGTGATGCACCCGTCCCCATGAGCCAGGCGGCCACGTGCCCCATGTCGCCGATGCCGCGCCGGTCGCGCAGGAACTCCGCCAGCGCAGCGGCAGCCGTGGCAAGAAAGCGGGGCAACGCGCCCTGCGGGTTCTCGACCAATGGGTCACGCCCGATGCGGAATTCCTGTCCGTCGTAGGCCTTCTGCAAGTTCCCCAGCATGCCTTCGAAATAGGTTGCGTACGCACTTTCTATGATGGGATCGCGCAAACCCGGCGCAAGGTCCATGTCGAAGAATCGGAACAGAGGCGGCACCGTGAACTGCTGGCGGCCGAACACACGCACGTGGGTCAGTCCTTCGGTCGTGCGCGTGAACGTCACGCCACCATCGTCGACGCTGGCGCTGCCATTCGGGCTCGCCACGGTGCGCCAATGGATTGTCTGCTGATTGGCGCGGCGGCGGATGCATTCGATCTTCTCCACGTCGATCACTTCGCCACCAAACAACACCATCCAGTTCGGCTGCTGCAGGTAGACGTTGCGTTCCGCCTGGTGCGTCACCCTGCCGCGACGGTCGCAGCGGACTGCGACGGTGTCGCCGCCGATGTAGTCGTTCATGTACCGGATCGCCTTCGCGATATCGACACGGCTCACAAAGGTGTCGTATGGCAGCGGGAATACGTGTTCATTGCCAAATAAAATGGCGCCGTCCACATGGCGCCAACGCAGTCCATTGCGACCCGCGGGGAGGCGCTGGAGGAGCGCTTCGTACGGCGCAAACCCGGCCTCGATGGCATCGTAGGTCGCCGTACCCAAGGCGTGTGGATCCGTGCGCAGTGGCGAGTCGCGACGGCGCAGCCGTTCCTTCGCAAACAGTGTCTGCTGCGCACGCACGAAGCCGTCAATACGCGCCAGCAACAGGTTCAGCGCAACCAGCATCCAGAAGGCGCGCGGGTTCTCGTCGACTCGCGCCAGCAGCGGCGTCACCATGGCGTTGAGGCGGTCGCTGTAGAAGTCGCGCAGCGCGAAACGTTCGCGGTCGACCTTCTGGAACCACGCCGCGGACATTGCGCCCAGCCCGTCACTTGCGTTGCGCTGGCGTGCGGCGCGCGCCATCACCGGGTGCACGTTGTGCCACATCGGCCAGGGCGACAAGTCACCCTCGATGCTGTGTGGCGGCAAGCCGAGCTCATGCAATGCGAGCGCGTTCACGGGCGACACATACGGGTCCAGCCCCATGCGCGCGGCAGCGGCCCAATCTGCCAGCAGCGCGTTCTGGCTGGCGATCAGCGTGTGCGTGTCCAGCGGCCGTGGCGCCCGCTGGCCAACGCCGCCATGCGCGCTCACGACGGCATCGATCAGGCACCAGTGCGGTGGCGCATCGCGCAGTACCGCGAGCGCGTCCTCGGCAACACCCCGGCGCACGGGCGCCAGGGCAGCCAGGTTATGCACGCTCAATGCGTAATGGAAACACTCGTGGGTGCGGTTTTTCGCAAAGCTGATGCGCAGCGCGGCGTCTTTCCATGCCGCGCCGCCGCGCGCGTCCAGGACCTCGTAGCGACGACCGCGAGGCGTCTCGAAGCGATAGCCGACGAGTTCCGGCACCGCCATCGGTTCCCGGTTGTACAGCCACGTATCGTCATCGGTGCGTGCGTCGGCCACCGCCACGTCGTCAAACCCGTGGTCGTGCAGCAAGTCGATCAGGTGTTCGACGAGTGCGGGATCGGTGCCTGCGTGGGCTGCGGCTTCATAACAGTCAAGGTCGGGCTTGATGACCACCGGCCCGCGTCGAACCGCCACGTCTGCCCAGAACCCACTCGCGGCCAGCACCTCTTCGAGCAGCGTGGCCCCAGCCGTCCCGGCGCGCTCCCACACCCATACCACGGAGACTGCGTTGGCAGGGCGTCGAGGCATAGCAGCTATGACCGCCAGGTAAGGTCTGCGACAGCGCTTTTGTCACCCTGGATGACCCGAAAGCAGGTGGCCATCCATGCTGGGTACGGTTTGGATCATGCGCGGCCTTGGCGTGCCGATCAAGGGACCGTCGGGGATTTTGCAAGCCGAGGAAGCTGTGTTTCCCGCCATAGTCAGGTGCCGTGTCTGCCACGCCACGCCTGATACGCGCTTGCCGCCAAAACAGCGATATCCTCATTTCAGGGCGTGTCCCGCAAAAACGGCGCTGGGGTGCAACTCTTCATGAAGAGCTATCCGTACCGCTTCCACGTTGCGCTCGATGGCAATGGCCTCAACGGCCTCGAGGGGCTGGCGGGGATTTGCCAATTCCTGTTCGACCCCACTGACAACAGTTATGCATGGAAGGTCAAATATTTCGACGGTATTGCCGGTGGCCACTCGGCGAGCCTCAATCCTGGCGGTACGCTCGGCTTCCTCGGCAACACGGGCCAGCATCTCCTGATTTACGATGGCTCCGACTCGCATGAGGTCGCGCGCCAGAGCACCCTGGGTTTCGAGGTCAACGACACGTCATTGCGTGGCAGCACACATGCCGTCTGGCTGTCGGATCAAGAGTTCATCGCCGCCGTCGGCGACTTCTTGTACCGCTTCGACGTACGGCACCTGGCCGCCGGGAAGAAGATCGGTGCCCACGGCGTAAAACTGCCGCACGCGATCAAGCGCACGGCATCCGGCCGCTACCTCGCTTACGGTTCGATGGACCATCCTATCCGCGGCGAAGCGCGGGAGATCGGTCTGTTCGACCTGCACACTGGTATCGCGCGTCGCGTCGAGCTGCCTGCAACCTGCTGGCACGTGGCGGTCGACGCGCACCGCGACCTGGTTTACGCCCTCAGCTTCCGGGTAAAGCCACAAGGTGGCTCCGACTGGCATGAATGGGCCATGGCCTACCTGAAGGAATACGCCTTCGAGATCGACGTCGAGAGCGGGCAGGTGATCCGTCATTGGGTCGCCGGACGTGACGTTCCGGCGCATATCAATTCCGACGTAGTGCTCTCGGACGGCGAATTGATCTTCTGCACCGGTGCCAGCCAGACCATCATGATGATCGAGCGGGAGAGCCTGGCGCGCTGGCGCTTCATTGACGAGCGCCCCGATATCGCCACCCTCGCCGAACACCGTGGCGCGCTTGGCGTACAGGTAGTTGATGCACTGACCCGTGGCAACGTCGTGCCCGAGAGCCGCCACTTCCTGGCCGCGCTGCGAATTTCCCGCTACGCCATGCTGGACTCGGTTTACGCCTGCCAACTGTCCAACGATCAGAGCCTGCTCTTCACGGCAAACCGCGGGCTGAATCACATAACGCTCTATGACTACCCGTCAAACCAGCTCCGGCTGCGGGTTCCCATGCCTGCCTTGAAGGAGTTCCTGCCTTGGGTCACGTCCGGCGACCAACGACTGGGGTTCCATCATGGCGCCTTGCTCAGCCCAGCGGCCCCCGTGGCCTGAACTGGCAGGCTATGCGGCTGGCTTCGAAAGCCTGGCTGCTCCGTCTCTGCGCCAAGCTGCGCGAGCGACTGCAACAAGCCCGCGCCACCCAGTCCCTCCTCGCCGATGCGCTGGTGAGCGCAGCAGGTCAGTCGTCTTCATGCTTAGCACCGTCATTAGAGCGGTGCTGATTTGTGCTGCTGCGGAATGGCGGCGTGGAAGAAGCACCGCAATCCCACCCGCGCCCAGAATTTCACAACCTGCCGAGGCGCTGAAGTCCTGCTGCCGCTACGGCAGCAGGGATGGGTCTGTCAGGTACGTTCCGATCTGGGCGAAAAGCTTGTCGCGTGCCTCTTTGTCGGCGCGCGAGCCGGTGAGAAATGCCGCCACGACAATGGCCCGGCCGTCGGGCGTCGTTATCACGCCTATATCGTTGAAGGCCGCCGTTTGGCCTTCCAGTGTGTACGAAGTCCCGCACTTGTCAGCGAGGCGGGCACCCTTTGGCAGCCTGGCCCGCAAGCGAAGGGGTAGGGTTTGAGCTTCCATGAGTTCGATCAGCCGCTTTGTCGACTCGCGGGAGAGCAGTTTCCCGGCCCAGAGCTTTTCAAGGAAATCGGCCGCTGCGTCGGGCGTCGTGCGGTTGCTTGGATCTTGCATAAAAGCCCGGTAGCCGCGCCGCTGGCGTGACAGCGCAGCAAGGTCAGACTCACCATCCGGGATCGTGCGTCCGCCGGTCGTATCCCGGAATATGCGGTCAACGTCGCCTTCGGAAAGATCCACGCGCATGCTGTCGATCCCGTGGTCCTGCAGGAACTGGGTGACCACTCGCGGGCCACCGACCAGCTTGATCAGGGCGTCGACAGCCGTATTGTCACTCTCGCTGACCGTGGCGGACAGCAGACGCCGGACTGTGAAGCGCATGCGCCCGCCCTCGAACAAGGCGCCGATGGATGGCACTGCCGCCCCCGGTACGAGGTCTTTTCGGTCAATGGTGACCATCTGGTCCAGACCAATTAGACCGGCATCGACCCGGGCCAGCACCGCCGCAGCAACAGGCGCCTTGATGACGCTCATCATGGGAAATGCGCGGCCTGCATTGACCCGGACCCGGGTTCCTGTACGCAGGTCCACCGCCGTGATTCCCAACACGCCGGGTTTTGCGCTTTCCGCGAGCACCGTCAAGACGTGTTGCAGACGGAAGCCTGGAACCTCGGCCACCTGGGCGCTCGTTGGGAACGATATGGATGCCGACAGAAGCAAAGCCAAGGCGAGCAATCGGAAGCTCATGGACATCCGGATGACATTTACGACTCCAAGGCGAATGCTATCAGTCTTGGTCAGGCCGCCTGCTGGTTTCTGGCATACGGGCGCGCCACTGCGGGTGGTAAAGTGCCAGCCAGGTTGGGTGTCAAGCGGCATGGCCTCCCGTGCCGATCCGACAGGAGTACGCGATGGCTGCAGACTGCTATCTCTGTCAGAAGCGGTACTCTGAAATTCCTGGGCAAGCTGCTGGCGATGCAGTCGGCTCCTGCAAGCTTTGTGGCGTTCTCGCCTGTCTTGCACATGGGAGACGGGACCCCAATCGACCTGCGTATATCTGCGGATGCTGCGTTCCCAACCTGCTCGCAGCTGCGGCAACACGTCGGGTTGATCCTGATCATGCGCCGCCGGACATGGATCCGTGGGCCCGTGATGTCGAGACGGTCAAGGATGTGCTGCCGGATTTCGATGGCGACGACTGGTCGGCTGTACGCAGTGACGTCGAGTTCCTGTCCAGCCAATTGGGCCGTTCAGCACCGAAGGCTTTGCAGTCGCTGGTGGGCGCCATGGATTCGCGCGAACAACAACTGCTGGCTGCCGCCATCGCCATCGCGGTGCGGTTGCAGTTGCACGCCGACGAGTTGATACCAACACTCCAGTTGCTGACCGCGTCGGTGCTGCAAGACCATGTCTGAGATCGGGGTATTTCTGCACGCGCTGGGCACCGAGCCATCGGCGTCCTTGCCTGGGAATGGCCTGCAGGATCTGGCTGGCGCCAGGTATCTTCGCCTGCGTCGGGACGATGTCCCAGGGCTCACGGATGTATTCCAGGTCGCCCGGGTTCCGCGGGAAGGCGCCAGCGGCAACCGGGTGTATCTCCAACCCGGCCAGCTCGACCTGAAATACGACCAATGCGTTCCGGCCCGCGCCTCGCGCGCGTCCTTGTGGGCCTATCGCCGGTCGCAACTGCGGACGCCCACTGGATACCTCGTGCTGGCCACGCTCGTGACAGCGCTCGTCGGTGCCGGAATCGATGGGTCGCTGGCGATCGGCAAGTCCGGGACGATCCTGATCCATTGCAGTACGGCGATGCTCTCCGTGCTCGCGGCGGTGTCGATGACCTGCAAAATCCTCGCGGCGGTCTTCGCGTTCCTGCTGGCGATCTGGTTCAGGAAGTAGATCGGTCGGGAACGAATCGCCAGGCGTGGGATGGGCTGGAACCGTCCCGGCACGAAAAAGCCCGCTGTGATGCGGGCTTCGTCTATTGCTTGGGTCCCGGCGATATCGCCTGGGATCTAGGTTGGTACCGGTGAGAGGACTCGAACCTCCACTGTGTCACCACAAGCGGATTTTGAGTCCGCCGCGTCTACCATTCCGCCACACCGGCATTGAGGTGCGAATTATGCCGGGTTCATTGCACGCGGTCGAGCCCGAGCACGCGCATGTCGCGCGCGTAACCG
>DATNBK010000245.1:0-13744 GCA_035571995.1 Rhodanobacter sp. | reverse complement strand
GTTTTCCTGCCGTGGTGGTTGTCATCCCGAAGGTCCCGGTCGATCCTGATGGCACGACGCCTTTCCAAATCCGCATGGGATATATAGACCTGGCGGAACCGGGACCGGGAGTGACAAGTGTGACGGGATTCCGATGGACTCATTGATCACCGCCGCGGCGCGAGCGCTTGCCATGGGCGATCCGCTGGGCGCGCTGCAGCGGGTCGCGCTGCGCGACGATGCGCCGGCACTGGCCTTGCGCGGCACCGCGATGGCCCAGCTCGGCGAGTTCGTGCGCGCCAAGGAATTGTTGCGCACCGCGGCCCGTGCGTTCGGTCCGCACGAAGCCGTCGCCCGCGCACGCTGCGCCGTCGCCGAGGCGGAGATCGCCCTCGTCTGCCGCGACCTCGGGCGCTCCGTCGATATGCTCGATGTGGCGCGGACGACGCTGGCAACACATGGCGACCACGCGAACGCCGCCCATGCCGGCTATCTCGAAGCCAGGTTGTTGCTCCTGCTCGGGCGCCTGGATGAGGCCGGACAGGCGCTGGCCGGCATCGACATCGCGACGTTGCCGCCCACCTCGCAGCCGGGATACTGGCTGGTCGCCGCGGGCATCGCCATGCGGCGCATCCGCACGCGGCCGGCGCGCGCTGCACTCGACCGCGCCGCACGAGCCGCGGCGGCGACAGGCATTCCCGCGCTTGCCGCGGAAGTCGAACGGGCGTCCCGCGTGCTCGAAGCTCCCGTCGCACGCTCGATGGCGCGCGACGGTCAGCGGCTGCTCCGGCTCGACGAGGTGGAAGCGTTGTTTGCCTCGGACACGCTGGTGGTCGATGCCTGCCGCAGCGTCGTGCGTGCCGGCGCGACGGTGGTCCCGCTCGGCAGTCGGCCGGTGCTGTCCACGCTGGCACGCGCGCTCGCGGAAGCGTGGCCCGGGGACGTGTCGCGCGAGGCCTTGTTCGTGCATGCTTTCCGAGCGCGGCATGCTGACGACTCGCACCGCGCCCGCCTGCGCGTGGAGATCGGGCGGCTGCGCAAGGCCCTCGCGCCGTTGGCGGAACTGCACGCGACGAAGCGCGGCTTCCTGCTGGCGCCGGGCCGGTCGGCTGCGGTCGTCGTGTTGGCGCCGCCGCTCGAGGGTGCCCATGTCGGGGTGCTGGCATTGCTTGCCGACGGCGAGGCGTGGTCGAGTTCGGCACTGGCGCTGGCGCTCGGTAGCAGTCCGCGCACCGTCCAGCGCGCGCTGGAGGCGCTCGCCGCGGCCGGCAAGGTCGAGACGTTTGGCCGTGGGCGGGCCTGCCGCTGGATCGCGCCGGGCGTGCCGGGATTCCCGACAAGCTTGTTGCTCCCCGCTCCGCTGCCGGTCGGCTAGGATCGTGGCCATGAAACGCTCGCCAGCCAGGATCAGCCGCGAATACGGTCCCTTCCCCGGCGCCGACAAGGTGCACGGCGTCAGCTTCGATGGGCGGCAGGTCTGGTTCGCGAGTGGCGACCGGCTCAATGCCCTCGACCCGGAGAGCGGAAAGATCGCGCGCAGGATCGACGTCGCCGCGCATGCGGGAACCGCCTTCGACGGCAAACACCTGTACCAGATCGCCGAGGCCATGATCCAGAAGATCGACCGTGAAACTGGCGAGGTGCTCGGCAGTATTCCCGCGCCGGGACATGGCGCGGATTCCGGCCTCACCTGGGCCGAAGGCACGCTCTGGGTCGGCCAGCACCGCAGCCGCGAGATCCATCAAATCGATCCGGAAACCGGCGCCGTGTTGCGCACCATTGCCTCCGACCGCTTCGTGACTGGCGTCACCTGGGTGGATGGCGAACTCTGGCACGGCACCTGGGAAAACGAGGCCAGCGATATCCGGCGCATCGATCCCGAGACAGGAGCCGTGCTGGAACGCCTGGACATGCCGGCCGGAACCGGCGTCTCGGGACTCGAAGCCGCCGGCCCCGACCACTTCTTCTGCGGCGGCGGCCCCAGCGGCAAACTCCGCGTCATCGAGCGCCCGTAGCGCAAATGCACTCCTCTAAACTCCTGCCGTAGCTGCGGGTTTCGCCCCCCTCTCCAACACAAACGCCCCGCGAGGGGGCGTTCTGCGTTTCTGGCGGAGAGGGTGGGATTGCTCGGCCCATCCTGGGCCTCACCCCTCGCTGCGCTCGGGGCCGACCTTCGGTCGTCCGAATTCGTTCCGGACAAATTCGTCGAACCCGGGTGGGTCCTCACCCAGTCCTCACCATCAGAAACGCAAAACGCCCCGCGAGGGGGCGTTTTGCGTTTCTGGCGGAGAGGGTGGGATTCGAACCCACGGTAGGCTTACACCTACGGCAGTTTTCAAGACTGCTGCCTTAAACCACTCGGCCACCTCTCCGTAAATTTTCGCCCCGCCGCCAGTTTTGTTCCAGGCAGCCGCGGCGGGCATGCTATCAGGAACGCGGCGGGGGCTGGTCGGGGCGGTCCTTGTGCGAGAGGGCGACGAGGCAGCCGATGAGGATGGCGACCGGGATCAGGCCGCCCAGCAGTGGGAACAGCAGGACGGGCTCGCGCACGACCATGGGCACAAGCTGGGTGGCGCCGGCAAACGCGATGACGAGCAGACGCAGGCCGCGGTGGGTACGGGCCAACCAGAAAGTCGCCAGCACCACGGCGAGGGCCACGGCACTCAGGTCGAAATCAAGCCTGGGCATGGGCCAGACCCCGGAAAATCCGAGGCGCATGCCGAGCACGCACAAGAGCACGGCCAGGAGGAACAGGCTGGCACCCTTCTCCACCTGGTTCCATGAACGGGCCGTTGCGGGTGCCGGCTGCAGGGTCGGGGCGTTCACGCAGCGCGCCCCCGTGCCGCCATGCGGCGGGCGCGTTGCGCGGGGCGCCGTTCGCGGCGCATCGCGTTCACGCGATTCGCTCCAGCCCCGCCATATACGGTCGCAGCACAGTGGGGATGTTGATGGCGCCGTCGGCGTCCTGGTAGTTCTCCATCACCGCGATCAGGGTGCGCCCGACCGCCAGGCCGGAGCCGTTCAAGGTGTGCACCAGCTCGGGCTTGCCGGACCCGGCGTTGCGCACGCGCGCCTGCAGGCGGCGGGCCTGGAAATCCTCGCAGTTGGAGCAGCTGGAAATCTCGCGGTAGGTCTGCTGGCTCGGCAGCCACACCTCGAGGTCATAGGTCTTGGCGGCGCCAAAGCCCATGTCGCCACTGCAGAGCAGCACCTTGCGGTACGGCAGGTCGAGCTGGCGCAGCACGGCCTCGGCATGGCCGACCATTTCCTCCAGCTGCGCATAGGACTGGTCGGCCCGCGCCACCTGCACCATCTCGACCTTCTCGAACTGGTGCTGGCGGATCATGCCGCGCGTGTCGCGGCCGTAGCTGCCGGCCTCGGCGCGGAAGCACAAGGTGTGCGCGGTCAGGCGCAGCGGCAGCGCATCGGCTTCAAGAATGGTGTCGCGCACCAGGTTGGTCAGCGCGACCTCGGCGGTGGGGATCAGGTAGCGCTTGACGTCGTTGACGTGGGTGGAGAACAGGTCCTCCTCGAACTTCGGCAGCTGCCCGGTGCCCTGCATGCTCTCGGCATTGACGATGACTGGCACGTTGCATTCCAGGTAGCCGTGCGTGCCGGTGTGCAGGTCGAGCATGAACTGGCCGAGGGCGCGGTGCAGCCGCGCCAGCTGGCCACGCAGCACGGTGAAGCGCGCGCCGGACAGCTTTGCCCCGGCGTCGCCATCGAGCCAGCCATGCCGCTCGCCCAGCTCGACGTGGTCCTTCACCGCGAAATCGAAGCTGCGTGGCGTGCCCCAGCGGCCGACCTCGACGTTGTCGTGCTCGTCCTTGCCCAGCGGCACGGAGGTGTGCGGCAAGTTGGGGATGCCGAGGGCAATGTCCGCCAGCTTCGTCTGCACGTCGGCCAGGGCCTGCTCGTTGGCCTTGAGCTGATCGCCCAGGCCGGACACCTCGGCCAGCAGCGCGGCCACGTCCCCGCCCTTGGCCTTGGCCTGCCCGATCGCCTTCGAGCGGACGTTGCGCTGGTTCTGCAGGTCCTGGGTCTGCGTCGCGAGCCGCTTGCGTTCGGTTTCCAGCGCCTCGACCGCGGCCACATCGAGTCGGTAGCTGCGGGATTCCTGCAGACGCGTGGCGGTTTCAGCCAGGTGCGAGCGCAGCAGTGCGGGGTCGAGCATGATCAGCATCCGGGACAGGCGTGAATGCCTGATTATCCGCGTTCCGCGGGGCTTGCTGCAACGCAACGCCGGCCACGCCCAGGCATTTCAGGCAGTCGCCGCGCCCGGCGACAAGCGCTTATTCGGCATCACGTACCTTCGCGCGGGCGGCGCGCAAGGCCAGCAGTTTTTCGCGCAGCTGGCCTTCCAGTCCGCGCGTGGTGGGTTCGTAGAACACCGTGCCGACCAGTGCGTCGGGCAGGCATTGCTGATCCAGCGCGACACCGCCTGCCACGTCGTGGTCGTATTGGTAACCCTTGCCGTAACCGAGGCCTTTCATCAACTTCGTCGGGGCATTGCGCAGGTGCATCGGGACGTCCAGCGTGCCGCCGGCGTGGATCGTCGCCCGCGCCTTGTTGAACGCCGCGTAGACGGCATTGCTCTTGGGCACGACCGCCAGCCAGACCACGAGCTGCGCCAGCGCCAGGTCGCCTTCCGGACTGCCCAGGCGCTCATAGGTATCCCAGGCGTCCAGCGCCATGCGCCAGGCGCGCGGATCGGCCAGGCCCACGTCCTCCACCGCCATGCGGGTCATGCGCCGGGCGAGGTAGCGCGCGTCGACACCACCATCAAGCATGCGGCACAACCAGTACAGCGCGGCATCCGGGTCGGACGAGCGCACCGATTTGTGCAGGGCCGAGATCTGGTCGTAGAACTGTTCGCCCTGCTTGTCGAAGCGGCGCGTGCGGTCGGCCAGCACCTGGCTCAGCGTGGTCTCGTCGATGTGCCCGTCCAGCGCCAGCTCGGCGGCGATTTCCAGCAGCGTCAGGGCTCGCCGCACGTCGCCGTCGGCGGCCTGCGCGATCGACTCCAGGCTGCCGTCGGCCACCTGCAGTTGCCGCGTGCCGAGGCCGCGTTCGCCATCGGCCAGGGCGCGCCTGAGCGCGGCCACGATATCATCCGTCGACAAGGGCTCCAGCACGTGCACGCGGCAGCGCGAGAGCAGCGCGGAATTCAACTCGAACGAGGGATTCTCGGTGGTGGCGCCGATGAAGATGATGATGCCGCGCTCGATATGCGGCAGGAACGCATCCTGCTGGGTCTTGTTGAAGCGATGCACCTCGTCGACGAACAACACGGTGCGGCGTCCCTGGGCAAAGCTCACCTCCGCCTCGGCCAGCGCCTTGCGCACGTCCGGCAGGCCGGACAGCACCGCCGAGATCGCGCGGAAATCCGCGTCCGCGTAACGCGCCACCAGCAGCGCCAGCGTGGTCTTGCCGCAGCCCGGCGGCCCCCACAGGATCATGGAATGCACCTTGCCCGCTTCCAGCGCACGGCGCAGCGCCTGGTCCTCGCCGACCAGCCGTTGCTGGCCGACGATTTCGCCGAGGCTGCGCGGACGCATGCGTTCGGCCAGCGGCTTGAGCGCGTCGGAACCGGCGTCAGCGAACAGATCGGGAGTGGTGGCGCGGGACATGCGCGGCATGATAACCCGCGCGCCGCGAGCGGCCCGCGAACCGTCGGTCAGATGCGGCGCTCAGGCGGCGACACAGCTCCACGCTGTCCAGGTGGGCATGGCCGTCACCCCCGTCAGGCCCACCGCGGCGGCGCGCGGCATGGGCGCGGAATCAGCCCTTGATCGGCTGCACCGAGATCACCGGCGCGTCGCCGATGACGTCCACGCCCTTCGGCGGCACGAAATTGAACGTCGATGGCGGGATCGCGACGTTGCGCTTCCAGTCCGAGAAGCGGATGTCGGTGGTGGCACCGAGCTGGTCGCGAAACGTCATGCGCGCCAAGCCGTCGGCGTTGAAACCGAGATCGGCGTGGTCGAACTGCGGATCGGCCGCGCGCGACACCAGGCGCAACCATACCAGGCCATCCCGGGCGCCCTGATCGGTCACCTTGAAGTCCTGGTCCAGCTGCGCGACGTTGGTCAGCACGGTGAGCGGGCTGTGCGCTTCCTCGGTGCTTTGGATGCGCACCGTGACCTGCTCAAGCTCGGGGTCATACATCCACACCCGGCTGCCGTCGGCAACGATGGTCTGTTGATACGGCTTCAGTGTCTCCCAGCGGAACTGCCGCGGCGCCTGCAGCGCCAGGGTGCCGCTGCTGGTTTTCTGGTCGCGGCCGTTGAGGTCGGTGACGGTCTGCTGGAAGTGCCCGGTCAACGAATGCAGCCCGGTGGCAAACGCATCCAGCCGCGCGCGCGCCTGGCCCGCGGTGGTCTGGGCAGCCACGTTCGAGGTGAGCATCAACGCAACAAGGGACAGCACGAACGCAAAAGACTTCATCGAATTCCCTGCGGGTAGTGACAGCGGTGAATTATGGGCACTGCCGGCTTAACCAAGCTGGAGGAACATGCACCCCGAAACACCATACAGAACGCATTTCTTAAATCGACTTCATGGACGCTTTGGTGTCGGCGCGGCCATCGGGTCCTGCTCCGCAAGCATGGCGACCGCCTGCGCAAAATCATCGGCATAGCGCAGCGTGGTGCCGTCGGGGACGATGTGCATGTCCTTGAGGATGCTGGCCGGCTGCGGCTGCAGGCCAGTGAAAATCAGGGCAATGCCCTGGCGGCGGCAGCGCGCCACCAGGTTGCCGATGGCCGTGGCACCGGAGGCATCGATCATCGGCACCTGGCGCAGGCGCAGGATGAACACGCGCGGCGGACGGCCGAGCGCCCGCAGCACGTCTTCGATGCGATTGGCGACGGCAAAGAACAGCGGGCCGGAAACGCGATAAGCCTTGACGTCTTTCGGCAGGACCGCACGCTGGTCCATGGCGTGCGTGCGGCCAAAATCGTCCTGGTCGTATTCGACCAGACTGACATTGGATTCCAGCGCCACGATCTCGCTCATCCGGTACATGAACAGGAACGCCGCCAGCACGACGCCGACCTGGACGGCCACGGTGAGGTCGATCGTGACCGTCAGCACGAAGGTCACCAGCAGCACCAGACGGTCGCCGAGCGGCGAGCGCAGCAACTGGCGGATGCGTTCGATCTCGCTCATGTTCCAGGCCACGATCATCAGCAGCGCCGCCATCACCGGCAACGGCACCTGGTTGGCCAGCGGCGCGGCCGCCACCATGAAGATCAGGATGAACACGGCGTGCGCCATGCCCGCCACCGGCGAGCGGGCGCCGGCGCGCACATTGGTGGCGGTACGTACGATCGCACCGGTGGCCGGCAGGCCGCCGATCAGCGCCGAGGCACCGTTGGCCACGCCCTGTGCCACCAGTTCGCAATTGGATCGGTGGCGCCCGTCGATCATGCCGTCGGAGACCACGGCTGAGAGCAGCGACTCCACCGCGCCCAGGAACGCGATCGTGAATGCGCTTGGCAGCAGCTCGTGCAGGCGCGCGAGATCGAACGATGGCAGGTGCGGCAGCGGCAATTCGCGCGGAATCGGGCCGAAGTGCGAGACGATGGTCTCCACCGGCAGCTTGAGCAGCATTGTCGCCAACGTCGCCAGCACCACCGCGATCAGGAATCCTGGCCAGTTGGGCCGGTAGCGGCGCAGCGCGATCAACAACGCCAGTGTCGCCAGCGCCAGCCCGGCCGCCGCCGGATTGACACTGCCGGCGTGCTCCAGGTAACTCTGCCAGCGGGCGAAGAACTCGGCCGGCAAGGTGGCAATGTCCAGCCCGAACAGATCCTTGATCTGGCTGCTGAAGATGCTCACGGCAATGCCGGCAGTGAAGCCGGTGATGACCGGTTGCGGCATGTACCTGACCAGCGTGCCCATGCGCAGCAGGCCGGCCAGGATCAGCATGACTGCGGCCATCAGCGTGGCCACGATCAGCCCGTCGTAGCCGTATTTGGCGATGACCCCGAACACCACCGGGATGAACGCCGCGGTCGGCCCGCCAACCTGCACGCGCGATCCGCCCAGCATCGAGATCAGGAAGCCGGCGACGATGGCCGTGTGCAAGCCAACGGCGGGCGACGCGCCGGAGGCGATGGCGAGGGCCATCGACAGCGGCAGCGCGACGATCGAGACCGTCAGCCCGGCCACCAGGTCCCGGCGCAGGTCCGCAAGGCCGTAGCCGGAGCGCAGGACCGTCACCAGCTTCGGCACATACAGGTGCCAGATGGGAGCACGCTCTGACATACGCCACCAGGCCATATCCGCAAAGGCGCGATTGTCGCAGAACCGCCGCGAAGCTGGCTCAGTCTTTCGGCGGCGGCGGGGCGAGCACTTCGCGGTTGCCGTTGTGCTGCGGGGCGCTTACCACGCCATCGCGCTCCATCTGCTCGACCAGGCGCGCAGCGCGGTTGTAGCCGATGCGCAGGTGGCGCTGCACGCCGGAGACCGATGCGCGCCGGGTCTGGGTGACGATCGCGACCGCCTTGTCGTACAGCACGGTCTCCGCATCGCCGCCCTCCTCGCCTTCCATGGGCAGGCCGGCGTCGCTGATGAACTTGCCGTCGCCGGTGGGTTGCACCTCCTCCAGTACGCCCTCGATGTAGCGCGGCCTGCCCTGCGCCTTGAGCCAGGCGACCACGTCGTGCACCTCGTGGTCGTCGACGAACGCACCGTGCACCCGCTCCGGGGTCGCGGTGCCGGGCGGCAGGTAGAGCATGTCGCCGTTGCCCAGCAGGGTCTCCGCCCCCGACTGGTCCAGGATCGTGCGCGAGTCGATCTTGCTCGATACCTGGAACGCGATGCGCGTGGGGATGTTGGCCTTGATCAGGCCGGTGATCACGTCCACCGACGGGCGCTGGGTGGCCAGGATCAGGTGCACGCCGGCGGCACGCGCCTTTTGCGCCAGGCGCGCAATCAGCTCCTCGACCTTCTTGCCAACGATCATCATCATGTCGGCGAATTCGTCGATGATGATGACGATGTTGTAGAGCGGCTCCAGCGGCTCGGCACCGAGGTTGGGCATTTCCGGGTTGGGCTGGAACAGCGGGTCGAGCAGCGGCTGGCCCGCGTTCTGCGCCTCGCGCACCTTCTTGTTGAAACCGGACAGGTTGCGCACGCCGACCGCGGACATGAGCTTGTAGCGCCGCTCCATCTCGGCCACGCACCAGCGCAGGGCGTTGGCCGCCTCCTTCATGTCGGTGACCACCGGCGCCAGCAGGTGCGGGATGCCCTCGTACATCGAGAGCTCGAGCATCTTCGGGTCGATCATCAGCATGCGCACTTCGCTGGCGCTGGACTTGTACAGCAGCGACAGCACCATGGCGTTGACCGCCACCGACTTGCCCGAACCGGTGGTGCCGGCCACCAGCAGGTGCGGCATCTTCGCCAGGTCCACGACGACCGGCCGACCACCGATGTCCTTGCCCAAGGCCAGGGCCAGCGGCGAGCGCTGCTGGTCGTACTTGTCCGAGCGCAGGATCTCCGAGAGGTACACGATCTGCTTGCGCGTGTTTGGAATCTCCAGGCCGATGACGCTCTTGCCGGGGATCACGTCAACCACGCGCACGCTGACGACGGACAGGCCGCGGGCAATGTCCTTGTCCAGGCTGGACACTTGCGAGCCGCGGATGCCGGCCGCCGGCTCCAGCTCGAAGCGCGTGATCACCGGCCCTGGATACACGCCGACCACCTTGGCCTCGATGCGGAAATCGCGCAGCTTCAACTCGACCTGGCGCGAGAGCACTTCGAGCGTCTCGTCCGAATAGCCGGCTTCCTGCGCCGGCGCCTCGTCGAGCAGCGACAGCGGCGGAAGTTCGCCCGGCGCGGCCGGGCCGACGAACAAGGGTATCTGGGTCTCCAGCCGCGCCCGCTCGCTCTTCTTCACCGGCGCGGGCGGCGCCTCGATGCGCACCGGCTCGCGCCCGGCCTGGCGCACCGCCTCGGTCTTCTTCACCACGTCGCGGCGGGCACGCTCCTTGCGCGCCGCCAGCTCCTGCGGCAACTCGCGCAGCCGGCCGCGTACCCAGGCCACCAGGCGCAACACCGCCTGCCCGGTCCAGTCCATCACCTTGAACCAGGACAGGCCGGTGGCAAACGTCACCGCCACCAGGAACACCGCCAGCAGCAGCACCGGCGCGCCCTTGATGCCGAAGGTGTCGAGCAGGCCATGGCCCACCCACATGCCGACGATGCCGCCCACGCCCTGCGGCAAAACCGGGCTGTCGAAGTTGAGATACAGCAGTGCCGGCGTGGTGATGAAGAAGAACACCCAGCCGATCAGACGCAGCGACGGTTCCCAGGGCCGCGTCGTGCGCTCGCCACGCTGGCCCAGCACCTGCAAGCCGAGCAGGAGCAGCAGCAGGGGGAAGCAATACGCCGCCAGGCCGAACACGTAGCGCAGGAGGTTGGCGATGTTGGCCCCGACCAGGCCGCCGAAATTGCTCACCTGCTCCACGCTGCCGGCGTGACCCCAGCTTGGATCCTGGTCGTTGTAGCTGAAGAGGCACAGCAGCAGGTAGGCCGCCAGCGGGATGAGCAGCAGCGCTCCGGCTTCGCGCAGGCGACGCCGGGTCTCCTCGCTCAGGCGTTCCTGGGGCTGTTGCCTTGCGTTTACGCTGCGCGCCACCTTGGAGGGTTTCCTTCGACTGCGGTCCAAGCTCAGAGGATACCTTGCAATGCCGGATGCACCAGCTTGCCGGCATCGACGTTGATGCCGGTGTGCAGCGGCGCGAAATCACGCCAGGCCCGATCGCCCGCGAGCCGCTGCACATAGGGCAGGATCGCGGCGGAAATGGCCAGCGAGGAGGTCTGCGGCACGGCGCCAGGCATGTTGGTCACGCAGAAGTGGGTCTGGCCGTCGGTGACATAGGTCGGCTCGTCCCAGGTGCAGGGCCGCGAGGTCTCGAAGCAGCCGCCCTGGTCGATGGCGATGTCCAGCAACACGCCGCCAGGCTGCATGTCCGCCAGCATGGCCCGGCTGACCACGCGCGGAGCCTTGGCGCTGGGGATCAGCACCGCGCCAATCACGATGTCGGCGTCGCGCAACTCCTCGGCCACCGAAGTCTCGAATGCGTACAGGGACGTGACGTTGGGACCGACGGCCATCATCTCGCCCAGCCGGTCCTCGCGCTTGTCGAACACCACCACGCGTGCGCCGAGGGCCGCGGCCGAGCGTGCGGCGTGGCCACCGGCCGTGCCGCCGCCGAGCACCACGACCTTGCCCCGCGGCGTGGCGGCCACGCCACCCAGCAATTTGCCCTTGCCACCCTGCGGGCGATGCAGCAACGTGGCGCCAATCTGGGTCGCCATGCGCCCGGCAATCACCGACATCGGCTGCAGCAGCGGCAAGCCGCCGTGGTATTCCACCGATTCGAAGGCCACCGCGGTCAGGCCAATGTCCAGCAGCCGCCTGGTCAAGGCGGGCTCCGCCGCCAGGTGCAGGTAGCAGAACAACACGTGTTGCGGCCGCAGCAGGGCCAGATCGCCGGCAATCGGTTCCTTGACCTTGACGATCAGCTCGCCTGCCGCATAGAGCGCGGCGGCATCGGGCACGATGTGGACACCCACCTGCAAGTAGGCCTGATCGGCAAAACCGCTCTCTCGGCCGGCGCCGGCCTGGATCAGGACCTCGTGTCCCTGGCGCACCAGGTCGGCGGCCGCGGCGGGCACCAGGGCGACACGCCCCTCGGCGGATTTGGTTTCGGACGGGATACCGATGCGCATGGCCGAAAATCCTGTGTGGCCCAGAAACCCCGGCACGCCACGCGGCACGGGTACGTCGAAAACTGCCTGCCGGGCTTGAATCATCCCCGGCAATTCCCCATTCTTGATGGGCTGCCAGCCGAGGATACGCGCCGTCGCGGGAGGTCATCGATCGCCGCGGTGTCTGCACGCATCCAATGGCCAACCAGGCAGCACGCCGTCCAACGCAAGGTATATTAACCATGTCCACGCCCACGCATAGCCGCCTGCTGATCCTTGGCTCCGGCCCGGCCGGCTACACCGCAGCGGTGTACGCCGCGCGTGCCAACCTGAAGCCGACCCTGATCACTGGCCTGGCCCAGGGCGGACAGCTCATGACCACCACCGACGTGGACAACTGGCCGGGCGACGTCGAGGGCCTGCAGGGCCCGGCCTTGATGCAGCGCATGGCCGAACACGCCGAGCGCTTCCACACCAGGATGATCTTCGACCACATCCATACGGCCGACCTGTCGCAGCGCCCGTTTCTCCTGACAGGCGATTCTGGCGAATACACCGCCGATGCGCTGGTCATCGCCACGGGCGCCACGGCGAAATACCTCGGCATCGCCAGCGAGGAAAAATTCAAGGGCAAGGGCGTGTCCGCCTGCGCCACCTGCGACGGTTTCTTCTTCCGCGAGCAGGACGTGGCGGTGATCGGCGGCGGCAACACCGCGGTCGAGGAAGCGCTGTACCTGGCCAACATCGCGCGCAAGGTGTACCTGGTGCACCGCCGCGACCAGTTGCGCGCCGAGAAGATCATGCAGGACAAGCTGTTCGAGAAGGCCGCCGCCGGCAAGATCGAGCTGGTGTGGAACCACACCGTGGACGAGGTGCTGGGCGACGACAGTGGCGTCACCGGCGTGCGCGTGAAGGAGGTCGGCTCCGGCACCACCCGCGACCTCGACGTCACCGGCTTCTTCGTGGCCATTGGCCACACTCCGAACACCGGCATCTTCAAGGGCCAACTGGAAATGCACGACGGCTACCTGAAGGCCCACGGCGGCCAGGAAGGCATGGCCACGATGACCTCGGTGCCCGGCGTGTTTGCCGCCGGCGACGTGGCCGACCATGTCTACCGCCAGGCGATCACCTCCGCCGGCTTCGGCTGCATGGCGGCGCTGGACGCCGAGCGCTGGCTCGACCAGCAAACCCACGCCTGAACCTTCTACGGACCGCCCCCGCGCTCAACTCCCGCGGGTCTGGATTCCGGCTTCCCTTCCGCCGTTCCCGCCAAGTGCCCCGCCGCCACTCCCCCTTCTTCGCTATTCCGCGGCCCCCTCTTCATCATTCCCGCGAAGGCCGCGGGACCGACGGCATGTGACGCAGCCGAACGGCCGTTCGGTCAATCGCCGGGGCGCAGGTCGCGGGCGACGCGGAAGCCAACGCGCGCGCTGCGCACATCGGTGCTCACGCCCTGCCGGTAAGCGGAGTTGACCTGTTCGGGCGAGCTGCCCCAAGAGCCGCCACGCACCACATGCGCCGCGCAGCCGGGATTGAGCCAGGCGCTGCCGTCGACCGGTGCATGCACGTAGTTGTCGTGCCAGCAGTCGGCCACCCACTTGGACACGTTGCCGTCCATGTCGTACAGGCCAAACGGGTTGGCGGCAAAGCTCATGACGGGCGCCGGCCCCCAGTAGCCGTCGCCATAGCCCTTGAACGCATGGCTCCAGCGCCGTCCCTGGGGCGACTTGTCTTCTGAGCCGGTGAGGTTCTCGACCTTGCTCTTGGGCGCGTCGTCGCCCCACCAGTAACGGGTCGTGGTGCCCGCCCGCAGCGCGTACTCGAACTCGGCCTCGCTGGGCAGGCGATAGGGCTTGCCGGTGCGTTCACTGAGCCATTTCACGTACGCCATGGCGTCGTTCCATGAGACGTTGATGACCGGCAGGCTGTCGGCCGCCTTGCCGCCAACGTAATCACTGTCCCAACTGGCCCGCGGATCGGCACGCAAGGCGCCGCTGCGCTCGTCGTACACGCTGCCGCCGCCCAGCTTCACCGC
>DATNBK010000244.1:0-6571 GCA_035571995.1 Rhodanobacter sp. | reverse complement strand
TTGCAGATCCACCGTGGCCGCCCGCCGCATGAACTGGCCGCCGACTTGCGCCGCGCCTTCTCCGGCATCGTGGCCGGCAACGTCAAGGAGGATGGCATCCGCGCCATCGAGGAGCGCGGCCCGTTCGTGATCAATGGCGATGCCGACATCATGCACGCGCTGGACGTGCTGTTGCAGGCGTTCATCGCCGACCAGCGCATGAAACTCCCCGGCGGCGGCGCCTACACGCCCTGTTACCGCGTGCAGTCCGGCTGAAATTGCGCCGCCACGTGCCGCGAACCTTGACAGGCCGCGGCGCGCTGCGCAGACTACGCGGCTCACGCCCGAATAGCTCAGCTGGTTAGAGCACTTGACTGTTAATCAGGGGGTCGTTGGTTCGAGTCCAACTTCGGGCGCCATCCCTATCCAGGCTTCGCAGCGATGCGGGGCCTTTTTGTTGTCCGCGGCCAGTCCGGTGCAGGCAGGGGGCGTGGCGAACCAAAACCACGCCGGCCACGGGTCAGGGCTGGGATTATGTCCGGCCTGCAGGCGCGGCCTACAATGGGACGTCCAAACCAGGAGTCGTCATGTCCCTCGCCATCTCCAAAGCCCCCGTCCCGTCCAACGAACCAGTCCGCAGCTATGCACCGGGCACGCCAGAGCGTGCCAGCCTGCAGGCGAAGCTGGCGAGCATGGCAGCGGAGAAGATCGAGATCCCGCTGGTCATCGGCGGCCGCGAGTTGCGCACGGGCAAGCTGGCGCAGGCGGTGATGCCGCATCGCCATGCGCATGTACTCGCCGACGTGCACCAGGGTGGAGCGGCGGAAGTGCAGCAGGCGATCGAGGCTGCGCTGCGCGCGCAGCGGGAATGGGCGGCGCTGCCCTGGGAAGCACGCGCGTCGGTGTTCCTCAAGGCCGCGGACCTGCTGCAGGGACCGTACCGCGACGTCGTCAATGCCGCCACCATGCTTGGCCAGAGCAAGACCTGCCACCAGGCGGAAATCGACAGCGCCTGCGAGCTGATCGACTTCCTGCGCTTCAACGTGGCGTTTTACGAGCAGATCCTGCGCGAGCAGCCGCAGAGCGCGCCGGGCATGTGGAATCGCCTGGAGCATCGCCCGCTGGAAGGCTTCGTGTTCGCGGTGACGCCGTTCAATTTCACCTCGATTGCTGGCAACCTGCCGACCGCGCCGGCGCTGTGTGGCAACGCGGTGGTATGGAAGCCGGCAAGCACGGCCATCTACAGCGCCCACGTCCTGATGCAGGTGTTCCGCGCGGCCGGGCTGCCGGATGGGGTGATCAACATGGTGAACGGCAGCGGCGCGCAGATTGGCGACCCGGTGCTGGCGGACAAGCACCTGGCCGGCATCCATTTCACCGGCTCGACCAAGGTCTTCCACCAGATGTGGCGCACGGTCGGCAACAATATCGACCAGTACGTGAGTTATCCGCGCCTGGTCGGGGAAACCGGCGGCAAGGATTTCATCGTCGCGCATGCCAGTGCCGACCCCGCCGCGCTGGCCACGGCCATCCTGCGTGGTGCGTTCGAATACCAGGGCCAGAAGTGTTCTGCGCCGAGCCGCGTCTACGTGCCCGGCAACCTGTGGCCACAAGTGAAGCAGGCCTTGCTCGACCAAGTGCCCGGCATCCCGATGGGCGACATCGCTGACTTCGGCAATTTCATGGGCGCGGTGATCGACCGCGCGAGCTTCCAGACCCAGCGCAAGGCGATCGAGGAAGCGCGCGCCTCCAGCGAGGCGGAGATCCTGGTTGGTGGCGAGTGCGACGACCGCGAGGGCTGGTTCGTGCGCCCGACGGTCATCGTCACCAGCAACCCGACCTACCGCACCATGTGCGACGAACTCTTCGGCCCGGTGGTGACCGTGCACGTCTACGACGAGTCGAAGTGGCTGGAGACGTTGGATGTGGTGGACCAGACCAGCCCATACGCGTTGACTGGGGCGGTGTTTGCACGCGACCGCGGCGCGATCCAGCAAGCCATGGAGCACCTGCGCAACGCTGCCGGCAACTTCTACATCAACGACAAGCCGACCGGTGCCGTTGTCGGCCAGCAGCCGTTTGGCGGCGCCCGGGCGTCGGGCACCAACGACAAGGCCGGTTCCATGCTGAACCTGGTGCGCTGGATCAGCCCGCGCGCCATCAAGGAAACCTTCGTGCCGCCCACCGATTACCGCTACCCCTACATGGGCAGCTGATCACCGGGCTGGCCCCTTCAGCAGGAGCTAGGTGTGGGTTGAGGCGCAGGTGCGCAAGGCGGCGATGCGCTCGGCGCGCGGCAGGTGCTTCCAGGCCAGCTCCAGGCGCAACGCCGTGCCGTGGTCGGCAACCCAGACCCAGCCCAGCAGTTGGCGCGGTGGATTGGAACGGGTGAAGCGTGCGCCCTTGCCGGCAAGGTGCTGGGCGTAGCGACGTTCGGGGTCGCGGGCGACCCCGGTGTACACGCGGCCATCCGCGCATTCGAGCAGATAGACGGCCCAGGCCTCGTCGTTCGGCGCCTGCATCATGCGTGGCCCAGGGGCGCATGGCGCTTCCATCATGCCTGGCTCAAGCGCACTCAATCAGGCCCACTCGACCAGGCCCTCGGCCCCGCATGCCTGCTTCCAGGACGGGCGTGCCTTCAGCATGGCGGTCAGCGCGCTGACGTGTGGCCACGTCGTTGCGGGGCGTGGCATGTTGCGCGACCAGCGCATCAACATGAGTGCATACAGGTCGACCGCGCTGAAGTCGGCGCCAAGCAGGTACGGACCCTGGGCTGCGAGGTGGGCATCGATGTGCGTCCACGCCTTTTCGATGCCGATGCGGGCGGCCTCCTTGATGCTGTCGGCGGCGGCCGGCAAGTAGTCGCCCGGGTAGAACCACTGGCGGAACAGCGGCTGCAGCGTGTTGGCCAGATAAAACATCCACTGCAGGAAGTCGGCGCGCGCCGCACTCCCGGGGGCGGGCGCCAGGCCGCGATCGGCGTGGCGTTCGAGCAGCAGCATGGTCAGCGCCGCCGCTTCGGCGTGGGGCTTGCCGTCGACCAGCAAGGTGGGCACGACGCCATTGGGATTCAGTGCCAGGTAGGCGGCGCTGCGCTGCTGTCCGGCATCCAGGTCGACCCGTTCCAGCGTATACGGAACGCCCAGCTCAAGCAGGGTGAGGTGCACGACAAGATTGGCGGAGCCGGGGCTGAAGTACAGGGTATACATGGCGAGTCCTTGGTTGCCTACGAAAAGTAAATAAGGCGGACGTGGCAACATTGATTTGCCACACCCCTTTATTTTTCAAGCTCGGCCCAGCGGGTATAGGCGTGCTCGAGTTTGGCTTGGACCGCGGCCAAATCCTGGTTGGCCTTGGCGAGCGACTGCCCATCCTGCTGGAAATAGCCAGGCGCGTTCATGGCTTGCGTGCGGGTCGCCAACTCGGCTTCCAGCGCCTCGATCTTGCCGGGCAATTGATCCAATTCGTGTTGCACCTTGAAGCTGAGCTTGCGTTTGCCGACAGGGGGGGCGGGGCCGACTGCATCGGCAGAAACGGTCGCTGGGGCCACCGGCCCGCCTTCCGATTTGATTTGCCACGTCCCCTTTACATAGCCGACGTATTCACCGATCCGGCCCTCGCCTTCCAGCACCAGGGTGCTGGTCACCACATTGTCGAGGAAGCTGCGGTCGTGGGACACCAGCAACAGGGTGCCGCGGTAATCGGCCAGCAGTTCCTCCAGCAGCTCCAGGGTCTCGACGTCGAGGTCGTTGGTGGGTTCGTCCATCACCAGCAGGTTGGACGGCTGCGAGAACAGCTTGGCCAGCAGCAGGCGGTTGCGTTCACCGCCCGACAGGCGCGTGATTGGCGCACGCGCGCGCTCCGGCGAGAACAGGAAGTCCTGCAGATAGCCGATGATGTGCTTGCGCTGGCCGTTGAGTTCGATGTATTCCAACCCGCCGGCAACGTTGTCCACCGCGTTGAGCGTATCGTCCAATTGCAGGCGGTGCTGGTCGAAGTAGGCGACCTGGAGCCCGGTACCGAGCTTGACGTTGCCCTGCTGCGGCGCGAGTTCCCCCAGCATGATGCGCAGCAGGGTGCTCTTGCCCGCGCCGTTGGGCCCGATGATGCCGACGCGGTCGCCACGCATCACCGTTGTGCTGAAGTCGTCGATCAGCGTGCGGCCGTCGTAGCCATGTGTCACGTGCTCGAGCTCGATCACCTTCCTGCCCGAGGCGTGCGCGTGGCCCAAGGTCATGCGCACGTTGCCGCCCAGGTTGCGGCGCTCGCCGCGTTCCCGACGCAGTGCCTCGAGCGCGCGTACGCGACCTTCGTTGCGCGTGCGCCGGGCCTTGATGCCCTGGCGGATCCACACCTCCTCCTGTGCCAGCTTCTTGTCGAACAGCGCGTTGGCCTGCGCCTCGGCGTGCAGGCGCTCTTCGCGCCGGCGCAGGTAATTGTCGTAGTCGCCGGGCCAATCGGTGAGCGCGCCGCGGTCGATCTCGACGATGCGCGTGGCCAGCGCGCGCAGGAAGCTGCGGTCGTGGGTGATGAAGACGATGCTGCCGGGAAACTGCTTGAGGAAGGTTTCCAGCCACTCGATGGCGCCAATGTCCAGGTGATTCGTCGGCTCGTCGAGCAGCAGGACATCTGGATTGCGCACCAGCGCCTGGGCCAGCAGCACGCGGCGCTTCATGCCGCCGGAAAGGTCGGCGAAGTCGGCTTCGCCCGGCAATTCCAGCCGGGTCAGCACCTGGTCCACGCGGCGGTCGAGATCCCAGCCGTGCTGCGCCTCGATGCGCGTCTGCACCTCGCCCAAGGCGGCCAGGTCGCCGTCCGCGAGCAGCTGGTGGTAGCGGCCCAGCAAGCGGCCCAGGTCGCCCAGGCCTTCGGCCACCACGCTGAACACGCTGCCGGCAAGATCCTGCGGTACTTCCTGCGCCATGCGTGCAACCACGACGCCGCCCTGTACCCGCACCTCGCCGTCGTCGGCGTGGAGTTCGCCGCTGATCAACTGCAACAAGGTGGATTTGCCGGCACCGTTGCGGCCGACGACGCAGACCCGCTCGTTGGCTTCGATGGTGAGGTTGACGTCATCGAGCAGGAGCGGGCCGCCGATGCTGTAGTCGACGTTGAGCAGTTGGACCAAGGACATCCGCCCATTGTAAGGGGAACAAAAAGGCAAAAAGGGGCAAAAGGGGGACGGAGGAAGTTAAGTCAGCCGGGTTGGTCGACGATGCGAGGGACCCGGCTGCTGACTTAACTTCCTCCGTCCCCTTTTTCTGCTTATTTCAGTTTGGCGTCCTTGCGCAGCGCTTCGGCGCGGTCGGTCTTTTCCCAGGAAAACGCGGTGAACGGCTCGGTGCGCTTCTTCACCTTCTTGCCGTTTTCCAGGGCCTCCCATTCGTAGGTGGTGCCTGGCTTGGGAGTGCGGCCGAAATGGCCGTAGCTGGCGGTCGGCTGGTACATCGGATGGATCAGGTCGAGCATCTGCAAGATGCCGTACGGACGCAGGTCGAAATGCCGACGGATCAGCTCGGCAATCTTCTCGTCGCTGATCTTGCCGGAGCCAAAGGTGGTGACCGAGACCGAGGTGGGCTTGGCGACGCCAATGGCATAGCTCACCTGCACCTCGCAGCGGTCGGCGATGCCGGCAGCCACGATGTTCTTGGCCACGTAGCGCGCGGCATACGAAGCCGAGCGGTCCACCTTGGATGGGTCCTTGCCGGAGAACGCGCCGCCGCCATGCCGGGCCCAGCCGCCATAGGTGTCGACGATGATCTTGCGGCCGGTCAGTCCGCAATCGCCGACCGGGCCGCCAATCTCGAACTTGCCGGTCGGATTGATATGGAATTTGGTGCCCTTGTGCAGCCACTTGGTTGGCAGCACGGGTTTGAGGATGTACTCGCGCACGGCCTCGATCAGGTCCTTCTGCTTGACGCCCGGGTCATGCTGGGTCGACAGCACGACCGCATCGATCGCCACGGCCACGTCGTTTTCATAGCGCAGGGTGACCTGGCTCTTCGCATCCGGACGCAACCACGGCAGTGGCGGGTTCTTCTGCTTGCGGACCTTTGCCTGCTGCTCGACCAGGCGGTGCGAGAAATGGATCGCCGCCGGCATGAAGGTCTTGGTCTCGTTCGTGGCGTAGCCGAACATCAGGCCCTGGTCGCCGGCGCCCTGGTCTTCCGGACGGCTGCGCACCACGCCCTGGTTGATGTCGGGCGACTGCTTGCCGATCAGGTTGAGCACGCCGCAGGTGGCGCCGTCGAAACCGACGTCGCTGGAGTTGTAGCCGATGTCCAGGATCACCTTGCGCGTGATCGCCTCGAGGTCGATCCATGCGTTCGTGGTGATTTCGCCGGCGACGATCGCGACCCCGGTCTTGACCATGGTTTCGCAGGCCACGTGCGCGGCCGGATCCTTGGCGATGACGGCGTCCAGCACCGCGTCCGAGATCTGGTCGGCGACCTTGTCTGGATGGCCTTCGGACACGGACTCGGAGGTGAACAGGTAGTTCGACATCGGGTGAATATCCCTCGTTGCGGATGGAAAGATACGAATGCGCCATGATACTGCGACAGGGCCGGCTTTACAGCCGACCGGCGTCCGG
>DATNBK010000243.1:0-50181 GCA_035571995.1 Rhodanobacter sp. | reverse complement strand
CAATGTTCGCCATCGTCGGCCGAGAACCACACCGCGCGCTCGGTGCCGGCAACCAGCAATCCCTTTTGCACCGGGTCCTCGCGCACCACGTTGACCGAAGCGTTGTCCGGCAGGCCGTTGACGATCAGCTTCCAGGTCTTGCCGCCGTCGTGGGTGCGGTAGATGTAGGGCTTCAAGTCGTCCAGGCGGAAGCGGCTGACCGAGGCGTAAGCCGTCTGGTCGTCGTAGTGCGAGGCCACCAGTTGCGTGACCTTGCTCCAGCCGGTCATGCCCTTGGGCGTGACGTTGTCCCAATGCTTGCCACCGTCGCGGGTGAGCCAGATGTAGCCATCGTCGGTGCCGGCCCAGATCGTGTCCACGTTCTTGAACGACGGCCCGATGCTGTAGATGACGCCGCGGTGGTCACGCGGGTCCACCTTGGCGTTGAACGGCGCCAGGCTCGTCGGCTTGCCCGCATTCGGCCGCGACAGGTCCGGGCTGATCTTGTCCCAGGTTTCGCCGCCATTGCTGGTCTTGAACAGCACGTTGGTACCGTAGAACAGCACGTGCGGATCAGCCGGCGAGAACAGCAGCGGTGCCGTGCGGTTCGTGCGGTACTCGCCACCGCGCCCGATCTGCGGACCGACAAACTGGGTCTGCCCGGTGATGCGGTTGTGCCGGGTCACCTTGCCGCCATAGATGATGTTGGGGTTGAGCGGATCGGGCGCGACATAGCCGTACTCCTCCACACCCACCGGGTGCCAATCACGCAACGTGATCTGCCCGTCATTGCTGCGGCTGGTGATGCCGACCGAGCCGCTTTCCTGCTGCGAGGCGTAGACGTTGTAGGGGAATTCGTTGTCGGTGATGATGTGGTACGCCGCCGCGGTCGGCTGGTTGTACCAGGAGCTCCAGGTCTTGCCGCCGTCGACGCTCAGGGTGCCGCCCTGGTCCACGCCGAGCGCGATGATCTTCGGGTTTTCCGGATTGATCCAGATGCGGTGGTAGTCATCGCCGCCAGGCGCGCCCTTGATCGCCTCGAAGGTCTTGCCGGCGTCCAGCGAGCGATAGAACGACGTGTTGGCGACGTAGATCTCGTCGGGATTGTCCGGCGCCACCGCGACCTCGGCAAAATCCTGCCCACGGCCGTGGATGCGCGGCTCATCGTTGACGCGCTGGAAGCTCTGGCCCGCGTCGTCGGAACGATACGTGCCAGCAAAGGCCGGCGGCGCCTCCACCTGCGCATAAATGCGCTTGGCGTCGCTGGGCGCGATGCCGATGCCGATGCGGCCCAGGCCCTGCGCCACCGTGGGCAGGCCCTGGCCAACCTGCTTCCAGGTCGCGCCGTCATCGGTGGACTTGAACAAGCCGCTGCCCGGCACGCCATTGAGCGCACTCTGGCCCGTCCACGGCGCATGCCGCGTGGCCCACAGCACCGCATACACCGTATGCGGGTCGGCCGGGTCGAGCGCCACCTGCACCGCGCCCACGTCCGGGTTCTTGTACAGCACCTGCTGGAAGGATTTGCCGCCGTCGGTCGAGCGATACACGCCACGCTCTGTATTCGGGCCGTATGGATGGCCAAGCACCGCCACGAACAACTTGTTCTCGTCCTGCGGATCGACCACGATCGAGGCAATCTGCTGGCCGTCGCGCAAGCCCAGGTGCTGCCAGGTCTTGCCGGCGTCGGTGGACTTGTACATGCCATCACCGGTGGACAGGTCCGGCCGGATCAGGCCCTCGCCCGAGCCCACGTAAATGACGTTCGGGTTGGACTTGGCCACGGCCAGGTCGCCCACGGAATTGCTTTCGTCACCCTTGAACAGCGGTTCCCAGGTACGCCCGAAGTTCTCGGACTTCCATACGCCGCCGTTGTTCACGCCCATGTAGAACACGTTGGGCTGGCCCGGCACGCCGGACATCCCGACCGTGCGGCCGCCGCGGAATGGGCCAATCATGCGCCACTGCACGCCGCTGTAGAGCGAGGCATCAGCCTGCTGCGCCTGTACTGGCGCCATGGGCAAGGCCAGCGCTACCAGCGCCAGCGACGTCAACAACCAGGTCTGCGCAAACTTTCGGATCAACATGGGGCGGGGATCTCCTGCCAGATGGATGGAAGTGCTGCAATGCCCAGGTATGGGGACCGGTGGGCGGACGATGCTCCTCGCATCGCTCCGATCCAGTCTGGCTGCACGCTGTGGGAACTCCCCGGCGATAGCCACGCACGCATCGAGCGCTGCGAGTGTAACCGGCAAATGCAGCGCATCCCGGATCGAGGTGCGCGGCCCGCAGGTAGGCCAGTGCGCCATCCCGCACCTGCTGCATGATGGCTGTCTGTCGCCGTGCCGGACAATATGCCGGAAGTCCCACTGCCCTTGCCCGCCGTGCGCGCAGCATGCCCTTCCAGGCGCGTCACCGGCACAGTTTTGGCGGACTGCGGCTCCAGACCCGCACTCCTTCGCCAAGCTCCGCGGGCGATCCATGGGTGCGCCCGGGACACCGCAGGGCCGCACATTGCATTTTCACCATTTCAGGTGAAAATAGAAGGCATGACCATCCAGCCCACCCAGCGCCAGACAGACGTCCTGGCCTGCATCCGCGGCCACATCGAGCGCCACGGGCAAGCGCCCACGCTCGAGGAAATCGGCAAGGCACTGCAGATCGACAGCGTCAGCGCGGTGCTCAAGCACGTCCGCGCGCTGGAAGCAAAGGGCCGGCTGAGCATGGCTCCCAACCAGGCCCGCAGCATCCGCCTGGTGCGCGAGTCCGAACCCGCGGACATGGAGACGATGGAACTGCCGCTGATCGGCCGTATCGCCGCCGGCGAACCCTTGTACTCGGAGTCGCGGGTCGAGCGCAGCCTGCGCGTGTCGCGTGCGCTGTTCCGGCTGCGCCCGGATTACCTGGTCAAGGTGGTCGGCGATTCGATGCGCGGGGAAGGCATCCTCGATGGCGACCTGGTGGCGGTGCACGCCACGCCCGTGGCCCGCCACGGCCAGGTGGTGGCCGCGCGCGTGGAGGGCGACCGCTTCACCATCAAGCGGCTGTACTGGAAAGGCGGGGTGGTCCGCCTGCTGCCGAACAGCCCCGGCTTCAAGCCCATCGACGTGGACCCGACCGAAGACTTCGCCATCGAAGGCCTGTTTGCAGGCCTGCTGCGGGGTGGGTGATGGCTGCCGTGGGCGCCTTGTCGCCGCTGTTGCAGACGCGCCAGGTCTGGCGTGGCCGGGCGGCGCCGCCACCAGCCGGTGAACAACCGACTGGCTGGGCCGAGCTCGACGCCGCCCTGCCGGCCGGCGGCTGGCCGGAGGCCGCCTTGTCGGAAATCCTGCTGCCGGCCGACGGCGTCGGCGAATTGCGCCTGCTGTTGCCGACCCTGGCTCGCCTGAGCCGCGGATCGCGGCCGATCGTCCTGGTGGCACCTCCCTATGCGCCCTGCGTGGCCGGCTGGCAACAGCACGGCGTCGACATGCGCCAGGTCGAGATCGTCGCCGCCGGCGAGGCCGACGTGTTGTGGGCCACGGAGCAATGCCTGCGCTCCGGCAGTTGCGCGGCGGTCCTGGCCTGGCCGCGGCAGGCCGATGACCGCGCATTGCGCCGGCTGCAGGTCGCGGCGGATGGTGGCCGGGCCCTGGCCTTTGTCTTCCGCGACCGGCGGCACCTGGGCAATCCCTCGCCGGCCGCCTTGCGGCTGGAACTGCAGGCCTTGCCGCAAGCGCGCGCGTGGGTGCGCAAGTGCCGTGGCGGCACCGTGCCGGAGCAGCCGCTTCCACTGTGGCATTCGCTGCATTGATGGCGGCCGACGATGTCGTGGGCCTGCATCCTGCTGCCGCATGTCGCGCTGGACAGCATCCTTCGCCGCCGCACCGAGGCTGGGCCCCTGGTGCTGGTGGATGGTGCCGTCAATGCGCGCAGCATCGTGGCGGTCAACGCCGCGGCACGCGCCGCTGGCTTGCGCGTCGGTCAGCGCCTGTCGGCAGCCCATGCTCTGCTGGCGCAATTCGAGGCCTTGCCCCATGACGCCGACGCGACCGCCCGCTGGGAGCGCTTCCTGGCGGCGGTAGCCTATCGCTACAGCTCCGAGGTCAGCCTGCTGCCGCACGCGATCGTGCTGGAGGCAAGCCGGAGCCTGCGCCTGTTTGGTCCCTGGCCGCGTTTCGAGGCCATGCTGCGGGCCGATTTCACCGCGCTGGGGTTCCAGCATCGCATCGCGCTTGCCCCTACGCCGCATGCAGCCCACGTGCTTGCCGGCATCGGCGATGGCCTGGCGGTGCACTCACCCGGGCAGTTGCCGCACGCCTTGCGCGACGTGCCGATCGTCAGGAGTCGATTGCCTGCGCCGGCGCGCGAGGCCTTGCCGGCCATGGGCATCCGCACCCTGGGGCAATTGCTGGCGCTGCCCCGCGCCGGCCTGCGCCGGCGTTTCGGCGATGCCTTGCTGCAGGCGATCGAACGCCTGCTTGGCGAAAGCCCGGCCGGGCTCGAGTCCTACCGTCCACCGGATGTGTTCGACCTGCGCATCGAACTCAGCCATGAGGTGGAGGACCTCGCCGCGCTGCTGTTCCCGCTGCGCCGCATGGGTGGCGACCTGGCCGCCTACCTCGCCGCCCGGGACGGTGGCGTGCAGCGCTTCGTCCTGCGCCTGGAGCATCGCGAAAGCAAGCCGACCGAAGTGCCGGTCGGCCTGCTGGCACCCGAGCGCGATGCCGGCATGTTGTTTGAGGCAGCACGCGGGCGACTGGAGCAGTTGCAGTTGACCGCACCTGTGCTTGCCCTGCGACTGCTCGCCCGCGACCTGCCGGCCTTCGTGCCTGCCGGCCGCGACCTGTTCGACGAGCGGCCGGCCCAGGCCCTGCCGTTTGGGCAACTGCGTGAACGCCTGCGCGCGCGGCTCGGCGACCATGCGGTGTACCGGCTGGCCAGCACCACCGACCCACGCCCTGAACGCGCGCAGGTGGTTGCCGAAGACAGCGGCGTCCACACCGAGCCGCATCCGCGGCCAACCTGGCTGCTGCAGCGCCCGCTGCCGTTGCGTGGGCCGCCGCCGCGCATCCTGGCCGGTCCCGAGCGGCTGGAGACCGGCTGGTGGGATGGCGGCGAAGCGCGACGCGACTACTACGTGGTCGAGACCTCGCTCGGTCAGCGGGCCTGGGCCTACTGCCAGCCCGGCGAACAAGCCGGCTGGATGCTGCATGGCTGGTTCGCATGAGCCGGCTGGTCATGGGCCGGCTGGTCATGGGCGATTACGCCGAACTGCATTGCCTGTCCGACTTTTCCTTTGGCCGCGGCGCCTCCAGCGCCAGGGAATTGTTCGAGCGCGCCAAGGCCTGCGGCTACCGCGCGCTGGCAATCACCGACGAATGCTCGTTGGCCGGCATCGTCCGCGCCTGGCAGGCCTCCAACGAGACCGGCTTGAAACTGATCGTCGGTGCGGAGTTCCAGCTCGAGGATGGGCCGAAGCTGGCGCTGCTGTGCGAGGACCGCCAGGGCTACGCCGCACTCTGCCGGTTGATCACGCGCGGGCGCCGGGCCTCGGAAAAAGGCAGCTACCGACTCACCCGCGAGGATCTCCAGGACGGGATGCCAGGCACGCTGGCCTTGTGGCTGCCGCCGGCGCAGGCGGATGTCGCGCACGGCCGCTGGTTGCGGGCAACCTTCGGCGAGCGCGCCTGGCTGGCGGTGGAGCTGCATCGCGGACCCGACGACGCCGGACGCCTGCGCGAGCTGCAGGCACTCGGCCATGCCCTGGACCTGCCGTTGGCGGCCAGCGGCGACGTGCACATGCACGTGCGTCGCCGGCTGGCCTTGCAGCACACGCTCACGGCGATCCGCCACCGCCTGCCGATTGCCGAGGCCGGCGCCCTGCTCTTCCGCAACGGCGAGCGCCACCTGCGCCGGCGCGAGGTCCTGGCCGGGATCTACCCCACGGCCTTGCTGCAGGAAAGCGTTCGCATCGCCGAACGCTGCACGTTCAACATGGGCGAACTGCAATACGACTATCCGGCCGAACTGGTGCCGCCAGGCCACACGCCCACCACTTGGCTGCGCCAACTGGCCGAAGAGGGCATCCGCTGGCGCTGGCCACAAGGCGCCAGCGCCAAGGTGCGCCAACTGGTCGAGGATGAGCTGGCGCTGATCGCATCGAAGAAATACGAGCCTTTCTTCCTCACCGTGCATGACATCGTCCGCTACGCGCGCGACAACGGCATTCTTTGCCAGGGCCGCGGCTCGGCCGCCAACTCCGCCGTGTGCTTCGCGCTGGGCGTGACCGAGGTGGATCCGGAGGTCAACCATCTGCTGGTGGCGCGCTTCATCAGCGAGGACCGCGACGAGCCGCCCGACATCGACGTGGACTTCGAGCATGAGCGGCGCGAGGAAGTCATCCAGTACATCTACAGCAAATACGGGCGCGAGCGCGCGGCGCTGGCCGCCACGGTGATCTGCTACCGCGGCCGCAGCGCGGTCCGCGACGTGGCCAAGGCGCTCGGCCTGCCGCTGGACCAGGTCGACCAGCTCAGCGACGTCTTTGCCCGCGGCTGGGGCGACAGCAGCTGCGCGGAGCGGCTGCGCGAACAAGGCTTCGATCCGGACAGCCCGGTGATCCGCCGCGTGCTGGCACTCACTTACGAACTGCTTGGCATGCCGCGTCACCTGTCGCAGCATGTCGGCGGTTTCGTGATCTCCGCCGCCCCGTTGAGCGTGATGGTGCCGGTGGAGAACGCGGCGATGCCCGGGCGCACCGTCATCCAATGGGACAAGGACGACCTCGACTACATGCGCATGCTCAAGGTCGACTGCCTGGCGCTGGGCATGCTGACCTGCCTGCGCAAATGCTTCGGCTTGCTGGAAAGCGGATACGGCGTGGCCAAGACGATCGCCGGCATCGCGACGGTTGAGAAGGACGACGATGACACCTACCGCATGATCCAGCGCGCCGACACCGTCGGCGTGTTCCAGATCGAGAGCCGCGCGCAGATGGCCATGCTGCCGCGGCACCGGCCGGAGAATTTCTACGACCTGGTGATCCAGGTGGCGATCGTGCGGCCCGGGCCGATCCAGGGCGACATGGTCCATCCCTACCTGCGGCGACGGAACGGCGAGGAGGCGATCGAGTATCCGTCGCCGGCATTCGAGGCCGTACTGGGTCGCACGCTGGGCGTGCCGCTGTTCCAGGAACAGGTGATGCAGCTGGCCATGGATGCGGCCGGCTTCACCGCGGCCGAGGCCGACAAGTTGCGCCGCTCGATGGCGGCGTGGAAGCGCCACGGCGGCCTGGAGGTGCATCGCGACCGGCTGGTGCAAGGCATGCTGAAGAACGGCTACACCACGGAATTCGCCACGCGCATCTTCGAGCAGATCAAGGGTTTCGGCTCCTACGGCTTCCCCGAGTCACACGCGGCCAGTTTTGCCAACCTGGTGTATGCCTCGTCCTGGCTGAAGTGCCACTATCCCGCCGCGTTCGCCTGCGCCCTGCTCAATGCCCAGCCCATGGGTTTCTACGCGCCGAGCCAGATCGTGCAGGACGTGCGGCGCCATCGCGTCGCCGTGCGTCCGGTGGATGTGCGTTACAGCAACTGGGACTGCACGCTGGAGCCCGGCCCGCGGGGTGCCGGATCACGCGCGCTCCGGCTGGGGCTGCGCATGGTGTCAGGCTGTTCCCAGGCGGCGGCACAGCACCTGGTCGCAGCACGCAGGCAGCGCCCCTTCAGCGACGTGGCCGACCTGTGCGCACGCGCCAGCCTTGATCGCCGGCAGCAGGAAATCCTGGCGGACGCGGGGACGCTGCGCGGTCTGGGTGGCCATCGCCACCGCGCCCGCTGGGCGGTGGCTGGCGTCGAGGTGCAACTGCCGCTGGCCGGCCTGGCCAGCCCGACCGAAGCAGCGGTGAACCTGCCGCTGCCCACACGGGCCGAAGACACCCGGGCCGACTATGCGCACCTTGGCCTGAGCCTCGGCCCGCACCCGCTGCGGCAACTGCGTGCGCGCCTGCGCGCGGCGCATTGCCTCGATGGCCAGGTGCTGCGCAGGCAGCCGCCCAACAGCCGGGTGCGGGCGGCCGGCCTGGTGACCTCGCGGCAGCAACCGCAGACGGCCAGCGGCACCATCTTCGTGACCCTGGAAGACGAGCATGGCCCGATCAACGTCATCGTCTGGCGGCACGTAGCCCAGGCCCAGCGCCGCGCCTTGCTCCAGGCGCGCCTGCTTGTGGTGGAAGGGCAATGGGAAAGCGTGGATGGTGTCAGCCACCTGATTGCGCGCCGGCTGCAGGACCTCAGCCCGCTGCTCGGCACGCTGGATACGCGCTCACGGGATTTCCACTGACCCCACCCCGCCGACCACAGCGCGCTGGCAACGATTGCGCATGCGAGGTCGCCATGGGCGTCCGGCTCAGCCGGATGCGGCTGGACGGGTGACCGCGGCAGCGGCGGCATCGCGTGCCTTGCGCGCGAGTACCAGGCCGGATTGAAACGCGCTCGCTGCCTTCGCCTGCATCTCAGGATCGCCCCCCGCCGTCACCAGTGCACCGAAGTAGACGGAGAACAGTCGGGTCAGGACGTCACCATAGGCCGCCTGGATGATGTCGACATCATTCATGTCCGTCCTCCACCCGTGCGCGACGGTTTGGGTTTGGGTTTGGGTTTGGGCTTGGGTTTCGGTTTGCCGGGATCGGACTGGAGCGCGGTCAACAAGGCCTGTCCATCCGGGCTGCCCAGGCCGGTGCAGGCATCCCAGCCGGGGCCGGCCCGGTAGGCACCATTGTCGCCCTTGATGATGTCGCGCCACGCGGCGACACCCGTGCCGTACAAGACGGGATTGGCAAGACCCAGCGGCGTCGCAAGCTGCTGGTTCAGGCGCGCCACCAGCGCCGCCCACAAGGGCGCCACCGCGCTGGTGCCGCCGACCACCTCGGCCTTGCCGTCCACCCGCACCTGGTAACCGGTCAGCGGGTCGGCATTACCGGCCACATCCGGCACCCCGCGCCCGACAAAGCCGCCCGGTGCATTGGGTATGCCCGAAGCGTCCTGCCACGCTGGCCGTGGGAACGCTGCGCTGACCCCGCCACCGCCCGCCCCCTCGCCACTGGCCGTCTCATTCCACACCACTTCGCTGCTGATCTTGCCGCCGCTGGACAGCAGCTTGGTGCCACCACAGGCAAGCACGGACACGCTGCTGGCGGGGTAATCCACATGCGCGGCGCCGCCGCTTTCGCCATCGCCCGATCCGCTGTCGCCACTGGCCACGCACACCGTCACGCCAAGCGCGGCGGCATCCTCCAGGGCGGACTCCATCGCCGCGCGCGCGTCCGCGCTCCAACTGTCCTCCGGGCCACCCCAGCTGATCGACATGACCGTGGTGCGCGGCGAGGCGTTGTGCGCGGCCTGGGCGATCGCGTTGTAAAAGCCCTGGTCGGTATTGGGCGCAAAGTACGCGGCAAACGTGGCCGCGGGCGCCAGTGCACCGGCCACCTCGAGGTCCAGCAACACCTCGGCGTCCGCATCCGAACCTGGCTGGTTGCTGCCGCCATTGACGCCCACGGCGCTGATCGCCGGCGTGGGAAGTCCCAGGCCCTTGAAATAGGCATCCAGGTCGGCCTGGCGATACCCACCCCCGAGCTCGATGATCGCCACGGCCTGGCCGCTGCCGTCACCTTCGGGGAACGCGTAGAGCGCGCCGACCTGCAGCGGCGTATACGACACCGTAGGCGAGGCCAGTGCCACGCGAAAATGAGGATGCGCCACCGGCCGCTGGTCAAGGCCCAGCACCGCAAGCAAGGCCGGGTCCGGCAAGGTGGGCGCAGTCATGCAGCCGATGAACGGTGTACCTCCCGGCGTCAACTGGTAGCGACCAAGCTGCACGCCAAATGCCTGCTGCAGCGCCGTGACCTTGCCGCGCCAGTGCAAGCTGCGACAGGCTACGTCGCAGGCGCGCTCCTGCATGCCGTAGCGCAAGCCCAAGTCGCGCAAACGCGCCACATCGGCCGGATCGGCCCCATAGCGCGCGGCGAACGAAGTGCGTGGCGGCAGCAAAAACGGCCATACCAGCGGGGTCCGGCGGCGCAGGACCAAGGTCACGTCGAGCATTGAATCAGGCGGCGCCGCGCCAAGGCAACGCGCCGTGGCGGGAAGCACCCGGCGCACCACCGGGGCTGATGATGAGCTCTTTGGCACGACACTTCCTCCCCGTGGCCGCAGCAATCCACGCCTCGCAGGATGCGCCAAGTTCCGTGAGCAAGGCATGAGCGGGAGGCATTGCGCCGCCCATGCGGGAATCTTCATGCCAGCTCGCCATTCCCATTGCGGAGATATGGCTCATCCAATCGGATCCGGCAGTGCTGCACGCCATTGCTGCAGCACAGCAACAGGCGGAATGCAGCGAGTGCCGCTGCAAACCGCGCTGCCATGCCAAAATCCATGTTTGCACCAAACGTTCCAAATCGATTGCAATATGGAATCTTTGTTCGTATTCTTGGGTGGCCGACGCTTCGCCGTTGGGGCGTAGTCAGCCGTGGCGCACGACCTGGGGGAGTAGATCAACGATGCACACTTTTCGTCGAAATGCGTTGCACACGGCACTGCTGCTGAGTGGCTGCCTGTTGGTTGCACCTGACCTGGCATTGGCTGCAGTTGGAGACACGCCAACACCTGCGAGCACCGATGCACAATCCAGCAGCGGCACCCAGTCCTCCCAGGACAGCACCACGCAAAAAGCCAAGGGCGTCAAGCAACTCAACGCCGTCCTCGTCACCGGCAACACGGTCAACCAGTTGGCGCCCAGCGCGCCGCCGCTGGAGGCGATCCAGCCGTCCTCGGTGATCGACACGCGTTTCATCCGCGACGCGCTGCGCATCGATTCCAGCTACGACGACATCGTCAAATATTCACCCAGCGTCAGCGTCACCTCGCCAGAGGGGCCGGGCCTGGGCAAGAACGAAGGCATCAGCATCCGCGGGTTCCAGGACGGCCAGTTCAACATCACGTTCGACGGCATTCCGTTCGGCAACGCCGCCGACTTGCACCACACCACCTCGGCGTACTTCAGCAACCACGTGCTCGGCCAGGCGCAGATCGACCGCGGCCCGGGCGGTGGCGACACCATCGGCAACGCCACGTTTGGCGGCACCATCGCGCTGCGTTCGCGCGATCCGGATGCGACGCCTGGCATCACGCCGTATGCGACGCTCGGCAGTTGGGATTACCACGCCGTGGGTGTTGCCGGCGACGGCAAGCTCGGCGCCAACACCAGCGCGTTTGCCGACCTGTCACGCCAATCGAGCGAGACTTTCCTGAAGGGCACGGATGACCGGCGCGAGCACGCGTTCCTGAAAACCATCAGCAACATTGGCGCCACCGGCAAGCTGACCTTTGTCGTCAGCTACAACCAGCAGCACCAGAACACGGTGCAGGGCCAGACCAAGGCCCAGGTGCTCGAGTTCGGTCCGCGCTTCGGCCTCGGCAACGATCCGCGCACGCAGAACTACAAGGGCTACAACAACGCGGCCTACTATTCCAGCTTCAACTATGTCGGCTACAGCACCAGCGTGGGTGCGTGGGACCTCGACAACAAGGTGTACTACGTCAGCTTCGACCACTGGTCGAACAAGGCCACCGACGCCAGCGACACCGATCCGAGCCACAACGGCGTGACCTTCTACGACGCCAACGGCAAGAAGATCCGCAAGGTCGCCGAGGATGTCGGCGGCAAACAGGCCGACTCGGGCTATCACGCCTTTGGCGACGTGTTCCGCGTGCAGCGCGAGCTTGGTCCGGGCACGCTCAAGGCCGGTTTCTGGGTCGAGCGCGACATCTTCCATCAATACGCTTTTGCCAAGGACCTGACCACCGGCGAAAACACCGGCACGAAGCAAGGCTCGCCGTATTCGTACAACTTCCGCACCACGGACGACACGGTGCAACCGTACGCACAATACGATTGGGTACTCAACGACAAGTTCACGTTGAGCCCGGGCCTGCGTTATTCGCAGGTGGCGCGCCACCTGAACGCGCCCATCAACAAGGCAGATGGCAGCGCCCTGTACACCGAGGCAACTTATTCAGCCACCCTGCCGTCGCTGACCCTGCACGAGTGGATCACCGACAACTGGACGGCCTACATCCAGGCGGCCAAGGGCTTCCTGGCACCACCGGTGGACGTCATCGAGGTCGCATCCTCCAAGAACCTGAGCCCGGAAACCACCACCAACTACCAGATCGGCACGTCGTATGCGTCATCGGCCTTCACCCTCGGTGCCGCCGTCTATTACATCGACTTCTCCAACATGCTCGCGGAAACCGAAGTGCATACCGACCTCGGCAACGAGAACACCTACATCAACGGCTCCGGAGCGATCTACAAGGGCCTGGAGCTGGAGACCACCGTGGCGCTCACCGACACCGTGAGCCTGTACGCCAACGCCAGCTACAACAAGGCGACGTACAAGAATTCGGATGTACAGATCGCGCAGACACCGAAGATCACAGGCGCGCTCGGCGTGATCTACGGCCGCGACCATGGTTTCTATGGCTCCATCATGAGCAAGTTCACCGGCCGCAAATACGGACTGGACAACACCACCGACGACGACGGCAACAGCATGTTTGCCAACGGTGCACCACTGGGTGGCTTCCTCGCCGTCGATGCCACCGTGGGCTACCGCAGCCTGGACGGCGGCTTCACCGGCAAGGGCTACACGGTCAGCGTGGATATCAACAACTTGTTCAACGTCCACAAGCTCACCGAGTACGCCGGCACGCAGAAAGTCAGCGGCGACGACATGTACTTTGGCTTGCCCGGTCGCGGCGTGTTCCTCGACCTGTCGATGAAGTTCTGACGGCAACGGCGCCGGCAGTCCACGGACGGACTGCACGATCATGCGCAATCGGCACCACCCGTTCCTGGACCCGGCGTGCGGAGCCCTCCGGCCGGGAGACGGCTGACCGGCTGATAAAGTCGTTCCGCACAGTCGTCCGTTCATAGCCGGTCATCGACCAGCCACCGGTATGCACCAATCCATGAGGAGCAAGACCATGCAGATGAGCCCACGCTTGCTGTCGGCGACGATTGCCGGATCCCTGCTGTTCGCAGGCCTGGCCGCGTGCTCGCAGCAACCCTCTCAGGTTACGGCAAGCCCGGCACCGTCGGCCACGGCCGCGGCGGCCGTACCCGGAACCGCCACGGCTGCCGCGCCATCCCCGGCCTCCACCGCCGGGCTCAAGCTCGAGCGCGTGGTCATGCTGATGCGCCACGGCGTTCGCTCGCCCACCAAGGCCAACGTGTCCCCGCCCGGCACGAACGACAAGCCCTGGCCAAAGTGGCCGGTGGACTTTGGCGAACTGACCCCGCATGGTGCCGACGCGGCAAGCCTGGTCGGCACCTGGGACCGCGGCAACTGGGCGGCACGCGGGTTGCTGCCCGCGTCCGGCTGCCCCGCGGCTGGCGAGCTGACCGTCGCCGCCAGCGCCACGCCGCGCACCCGGGCAACTGCACAAGCCTGGCTCAAGGGTTTCGCGCCAGACTGCAAGATCACCGTGAGCTTCCCTGCGTCGAAGGGCGACGATTTGGAATTCCACCCGTTCGACGCCCACTCCATGCCGATCGACCCCAAGCAGGCCCTGCAGGCCCAGCAGGCCATGGCGCCCCCCGGCGGACTCGCTGCCGAACTGCAATCCCACGCGGAGCTGTTCGCCCTGCTCAACCACGCCCTGGGTTGCCAGCCCAAGGCGGCGTGCGACATCTCACGGCTGTCGCCCGACCTGGTGGAGGAAAAGGACGGCCCGGCCAGTGTCGGCCCGGCGTTCAGTCACGCCTCGACCGTCAGCCAGACCTTCCTGTTGGAATACCTGCAGGGCATGCCGATGCCGGACGTGGCGTGGGGACGCCTGACCCGCGAGCAGATCGGAACCCTGGAGCAGTTCCACATCATCAAGTACAAATACGAGGCACGCGTGCCCTACGTCGCCGAGCGTGCGGCATCACCCCTGGCCTCGCGCATGCTGAAGGCCGTGGAAGGCGGCCCCAGGCTGACGGCGCTGGTAGGCCACGACACCAACATCGCCGACCTCGGCGGCTTCCTGGGCGTGCATTGGCAGGTCCCGGGCTACCCCGCCGATGATCCGCCACCGGGCGGCGCGATCGGCTTCGAGGTGCTGGCCGATACCTCGGGCCAGCAGTTCGTGCATGCCTTCTACCGTTCGCAGACGATGGACCAGGTCCGCGACCTGCAACCGCTCAATGCGCAGAACCCGCCTTCCTACACCTACCTCGACATTCCCGGTTGTGCGGAACTCTGCCCACTTCCGGACTTCGAGAAGATCGTGAGGGCGAAACTCGTTCCGCCGCTGCGCACGCCAGCGGGCAACTGACGCGGCCCGGACTGCACGTCTTTGTGGGGGCCCTCGCAAGCCCCCCACAAAGTATCGATCAAGGATGGATGGCTGGACGGCTGGGCCGCCTACAGCCGCACCGGGGCGCCGCTCCGTGCCGACTCGGTGGCCGCCTCGGCCAGGGCCAGCGCGGCCACGCCATCGGCGTAGCCGATCGCGGACGGTGCGCCGTCGAGCATGTCGGCAAAATGATCCATCTCGCGGCGATAGGCCGCGGCATAGCGGTCCAGGAAGAAGTTCTGCAGCGGATCGGTGGCGATGCCCGCCTCGCTCCAGACCTGGGTCGTGCTTTCCAGCACGTTGTCGGCGCGCACCATGCCACCCGAGGCGAATGCCTCGATGCGCTGGTCGTAGCCATAACCGCTGCGCCGCGTGTTGGAAATGACGCACAGGCGCCCGGCGGTGGTCTTCAGCATGGTGCGCGCAGTATCGACGTCGCCGAGCTCACCGATGGCCGGGTCGACCAGGCAACTGCCGGTGGCGTAGACCTCGACGGGCTCCTCGCCCAGCAGCCAGCGCGCCATGTCGAAATCGTGGATGGCCATGTCCTTGAACAATCCGCCGGACACGGCGACATAGGCGGGCGGCGGCGGCGCCGGATCGTTCGAGGTGATCTGCAGGCTTTCGATGCCGCCGATCACGCCGCTGTCCAGCCGCGCTTTCAAGGCCTGGAAGTTGGGGTCGAAGCGACGGTTGAACGCCACCAGCAGCCTGGCGCCGGAGAGCGTCGCGAGCGCACCGCGGGCGCGCGCAAGGTCCTGGTCGACCGGCTTCTCGCAAAAGATCACCTTGCCGGCCGCGGCGGCACGCAGGCAGTAGTCCAGGTGCGTGCTGGTGGAGCTGGCGATGATCACGCCGCGGATCGAGGGATCGGCCAGCGTCGCCTCCAAGGTGGTCACGCGGCTGCCCACCTCGGCGGCGAGCGACTGTGCCGCGGCTTCGATCGCGTCGACCACGCCGGCCAGTTCCAGGCGCGGCTGCCACACCGCGTTGCGGGCGTGGATGTGGCCAATGCGGCCGGCGCCAACCAGTACGACCTTATGCATGATGAGCCTCGCTCGAAAATCTGAATACCTGGCCATGCTGCGCGGACCACGCGCAGGCCTCGGCCAGCGCCAACGCGGCAACCCCATCGGCATAGCCGGTCTTCGGTTCCGCGCGGTCGTACACCACGTCGGCGAAATGCTCGATCTCGGCGCGATAGGCATCGCGGTAGCGCTCGGCAAATGCCGGCCGGATCGGCGCGCCGGTATCCCCGGACTCGGTCACCACGTGCACGGTGTCGTTGGCGACGTTGCCGGCGCAGATCATTCCCTTGGAGCCGAACGCCTCGATGCGCTGGTCGTAGCCGTAGCCGCTGCGACGGGTGTTGGAGATCACGCACAACCGCCCGCTGGCGGTCTTGAGCACGGTGCGCGCAGTATCGACGTCGCCTTGGCGGCCAATCTCCGGATCGACCAGGCAGCTGGCAACGGCGTATACCTCCACCGGCTCCTCGCCCAGCAGCCAGCGCGCCAGGTCCAGGTCGTGGATGGTGAAGTCCTTGAACAGGCCGCCACTGGTGGGAATGAAACCGGGCGGCGGCGCCGCCGGATCGTGGTTCACGAGGTGCAGCGACTCCAGCCGACCCACCGTGCCCGCATCCAGTTGCTGCTTGAGGCGCACGAATTGCGGGTCATAGCGGCGGTTGAAGCCGAGCAGGAAGCGCGCGCCAGCAAAGAGCGGCTGTGACGCGCGCACCTTGGCCAAGTCCAGGTCGATCGGCTTCTCGCAGAACACGGCCTTGCCCGCCCCAACCGCCGCCAGCGCGTGGCCGAGGTGCTGGTCGGTGGGACTGCACACCAGCACGCCGCGGATCGCCGGATCGGCGAGGACCTGCTGCAACGTGGCGATCGTGGCATCGTGGTCGGCGGCGAATACGGCGGCCGCCGGACTCGGGTCCACCACGTACTTCAGGCGCAGACGGGGATGGCGGGCGGCATTCGGCCCATGCACGTGGCCCATGCGCCCGGCCCCGATCAAGGCAACGGCAACGGTTTCCAAGGGTAGACTCCTGGTGCCGCGACAGCGGCGAAAATGGAATCAATTTTCCGACTCAAAGTATAATAGAATTTCGGCCCACGGCGTCACCTATCGATCGCCACCGTCCGCACCGCGCCGACCGGCCCCCATACCCAAGGACAAACCGAATGGTTGAACTGGATACTCCTCCCGCCAGCGCCGAAGAGCTGCGCGCGGCGATCCTCGAGCGCTACGACGCATTGAGCAAGCGCCTGAAGCAGATTGCCCGCTACGTGCTGGACGAGCCCAATGCCCTGGCGCTGGAGACCCTCGCCGTGCTGGCCGAACGTTGCGGCGTGCAGCCTTCGGCAATCGTGCGCTTCGCCAAGTCCTTTGGCTTCGACGGCGCTTCGCAGATGCAGCGCCTGTTTCGCGACGGCCTGCTCTCCGGCAACGCATCGCTTGGCTACGGCGAACGCGTGCGCCAGTTCAGCCAGTCGGTGAACAGCAAGTCCGTGGGCAAGCCCAGCCAGGTACTGGCTGAATTCGTCGAGGGCAACGTGCTGGCCCTGAACAATCTCGACGATGCGGTCGGCGCCAAGGACCTGGAAGCCGCGGTCAAACTCATTGCCGCCGCCGAGACCGTTTACGTGACCGGCTTCCGCCGCTCTTTCCCGGTGGCAGCCTATCTCGCCTACTCGCTGCATCAGGTGAACAAGAAAACCGTGTTCATCGACGGCATCGGCGGCATGCTGCACCAGCAGATCCATGCCATCACCCGGCGCGACCTACTGATCGCGGTGAGCTATCGACCTTACGCGGAGGAGACGGTGCAACTGATCGACCAGGCCAGCGCGCAGCGCTGCAAGGTCTTGTCGATCAGCGACAGCCCGGTGAGCCCGGTGGCAAGGTCCTCCACCCTGGTACTGCAGGTCCGCGAAGCCGAAATCCGCAAGTTCCGCTCGCTGTCGGCGTCGATGTGCCTGGCCCAGGCACTGGTGATCTCCTATGCCTTCGCCAGCAACGAGCGTCCGCGCGACACGGCCAAGGCCAGCACTCGCCATCCGTCGAAGAAATGAAACGTACATTGTGTTTCTGATACGTTTGGAATATATATTACATCAAGTGGTGCGATTGGCGCCGGGCCAGGGGTGAGGGAATGCAGGCATGAAGGGGGCGGAGCGCCAGTTTGACCTGGTAACGATCGGCCGCTCCGGCGTCGACCTGTACGGCGAGCAGACCGGCGGCCGCCTCGAGGACATGCTGTCATTCGCCAAGTACATCGGCGGCAGCCCGACCAACACCGCCATCGGTGCCGCCAGGCTCGGCTTGCGCAGCGGGCTGATCACGCGCGTCGGTGCCGACCACTTCGGCCGCTTCATCCGCGAGCAGTTGCTCCGCGAGGACGTCTCGACACGGGGCGTCGTCACCGATCCCGCGCGGCTGACCGCGCTGGTCTTTCTCGGCATCAGCGATCCGGATACCTTTCCGCTGATCTTCTATCGCGAGAACTGCGCCGACATGGCGCTGACCACGGCGGACATTGACGCGGCGTTCGTGCAATCGTCCGGCGCCGTGCTGGTGAACGGCACGCACCTGTCGCAGCCGAACGTGTTCGACGCCTCGGTGCATGCCTGCGGCCTGGCCCGCGCGGTCGGCGCGAAGGTGGTGTTCGACATCGACTACCGCCCGGTGCTGTGGGGGCTGACCGGACGCGACATGGGCGAGAACCGCTTTGTCGCCAACCCGGACGTCACCACGCGCCTTCAGCAGGTGTTGCCGCTGTGCGACCTGATCGTGGGTACCGAGGAGGAAATCCACATCCTCGGCGGCAGCACCGACACCGTCGCGGCGCTGCGGGCGATCCGCGCGCAGACGCCGGCGTTGCTTGTATGCAAGCGCGGCGCACTGGGCTGTGCGGCCTTCCCCGAGGCGATCCCGGACAGTCTGGACCAGGGCGTGGTCGGGCGCGGCTTCAAGGTCGAAGTGTTCAACGTGCTCGGCGCCGGCGACGCGTTCATGGCCGGCTTCCTGCGCGGCTGGCTGCGCGACGAACCGCTGCCGCGATGCTGCGAATACGGCAACGCCTGCGGCGCCATCGTGGTTTCGCGGCACGGCTGCGCGCCGGCGATGCCGACCTGGGACGAGCTGCAGCTGTTCCTGAACGAGAGCCCGCGGCCGTTCCGACTACGCGACGACAAGGAACTTGAGCACATGCACTGGGCCGCCACCCGCGCCCGACTGGACGAGGATCTCACTGTGCTGGCGATGGACCATCGCAGCCAATTCGAGGACTTGTGCCGACAGACCGGTGCCGACCCGGCGCGCATCCCGGCATTCAAGGCGTTGGCGCTGCAGGCCGTGGACCGGCTGGCCCAGGGCAACGGCCGCTTCGGCGTGCTGCTGGACGGCCGCTACGGCATGCGCGGCCTGGAGGCTGCGGCCGATCATCCCTACTGGATCGGCCGCCCGATCGAGTCGCCCGGCTCACGTCCGCTTGCGTTCGAGAGCTCCGCCGACGTGGCCACCGAAATCGTCACCTGGCCGTACAACCACGTGGTCAAGTGCCTGGTGTTCTATCACCCGGACGATCCGTTGGCGTTGTGCGCGCAACAGGAGCGGCAATTGCTGCGGTTGCAGGACGCCTGCCGCAAGACCCGTCACGAGCTGCTGGTGGAGGTGATCTCCTCGCGCCACGGCACGGTCGATGCGCAGACCGCGGCGCGCGCGATCCAGCAACTCTATGATCGGGGCATGCAACCGGACTGGTGGAAACTCGAACCCGCCGCCGACGACGCCACCTGGGCCAACATCGAGCGTGCGATCCGCGCCAACGATCCGCTGTGCCGCGGCGTACTGCTGCTCGGCCTGCAGGCGCCCAGCGAGGTGCTGGTCGAATCCTTCCGCACCGCTGCCGCCAGCCCCATCGTCAAGGGCTTCGCGGTGGGCCGCACGATTTTCGCCGAGCCTGCCGCGCGCTGGTTGGCCGGCGCCATCGACGACGAAGCGGCCATCGCCGAGCTGTCCGCGCGCTTCGCCGTGCTGGTCGAGGCCTGGCGCAAGGCGCGCGTGGCGTCGCCGCCAGCCCGACGCGAGGCGGTGTGACATGGCCAGCGTACGACTGACCGCCGCCCAGGCCACGATCCGCTGGCTGGCCGCACAATACGTGACCGTCGCCGGCCGCGAGTTGCCGTACTTCGCCGGCGCCTGGGCAATCTTCGGGCACGGCAACGTGGCAGGTCTGGGCGAGGCGCTGTACGCCGCACGCGGGAATTTTCCAACCTGGCGCGCGCACAACGAGCAAGGCATGGCCCATGCCGCCATCGCCTATGCCAAGCAGATGCGGCGCCGCCGCGCCATGGTCTGCACCTCGTCGATCGGCCCCGGCGCGACCAACATGGTCACCGCGGCCGCCCTGGCCCATGCCGACCGCCTGCCCGTGCTGTTCCTGCCCGGCGACGTGTTCGCCAGCCGCCACCCCGATCCGGTCCTGCAGCAGATCGAGGACTTTGCCGACGGCACGGTCTCGGTAAACGACTGCTTCCGCCCGGTGTCGCGGTACTTCGACCGCATCACCCGGCCAGAACAGATCATGGATGCGCTGCCCAAGGCGCTGGCCACGCTGCTCGATCCCGCGTGCTGTGGACCGGCAACCCTCGCCTTCTGCCAGGACGTGCAGGCCGAGGCTTATGACTACCCTGAAGCGTTCTTTACGCGGCGGCTGTGGGGTGAGCGCCGCCAACGCGCCGACCAAGGCGAGCTGGACGCCCTGGTCGCCGCGCTGAAGGCCGCACGACACCCCCTGCTGGTCGCCGGCGGCGGCGTGCTCTACAGCGAGGCCGAGGCGGCGCTGGCGACCTTGGCGGAAGCCACCGGCCTGGCCGTAGCGGAAACCCAGGCCGGCAAGGGCGCGCTGCCGTGGAACCATCCCTGCGCCCTGGGTTCCATCGGGGTCACCGGCGCCAGCGCGGCCAATGCCGCGGCGGCGCGCGCCGACCTCGTGATCGGCGTGGGCACGCGACTGGCGGATTTCACCACCGGCTCACGCAGCCTGTTCCCCGACGCGCGACGGGCGCAGATCAACGTGCAGCCCTTCGATGCGTACAAGCACGATGCCTTGCCGGTGGTCGGCGATGCGCGCACGGTGCTGCAGGCGCTGGCAGCGGCGCTGGAAGGCTGGCGGGCGCCGTCGATCCACGGTGACGAAGTGGCTGCATGGAACGCGGCGGTGGATGCCGCGACGGCTGCGTCCGCTGACCAGGCTCTACCCAGCGACGCCCAGGTGATCGGCGCCGTGCAACGCAGCGTCGGCGACGATGCCGTGGTGGTCTGTGCCGCCGGCGGCCTGCCGGGCGAATTGCACAAGCTGTGGCGCACCGCGCGCAGCGGTGGCTACCACGTCGAATACGGCTATTCGTGCATGGGCTACGAGATTGCCGGGGGCGTCGGCGTGAAGATGGCCGCGCCCGAACGCGAGGTCGTGGTCATGGTCGGCGATGGCAGCTACCTCATGCTCAACTCGGAGCTCGCCACGTCGGTGATGCTCGGCCTGAAGCTCGTCGTCGTGGTACTGGACAACCGCGGCTTCGGGTGCATCCACCGGCTGCAGCACGCCACCGGTGGCGCCGGCTTCAACAACCTGCTGGCCGACGCCGCGCACCAGGTGCTTCCGACGATCGATTTCGCCGCCCATGCCGCGAGCCTCGGCGCGTTGTCCGAACACGCCGCCACGGTGGGCGAACTGGTGTCGGCGCTGGCCCGCGCACGGGCGGCCGAGCGCAGCTACGTGGTGGTGGTCGACACCGATCCGCGCAAGGCCACCGACGCCGGCGGCTGGTGGTGGAACGTGGCGGTACCGGAAGTCTCCACACGCCCCGAGGTCGAAGCCGCACGTCGCGGCTACGAACGAGGCGTCCAGCACAAGAAGGATTTGTCATGAGTATCCGTTTCGGCGTCAGCCCGATCGCCTGGGCCAACGACGACATGCCCGAACTCGGCGGCGACACGCCGCTGGAGAGCATCCTCGGCGACATCCAGGAGCTCGGCTTCGAGGGGGTGGAACTCGGCGGCAAGTTCCCGCGTGACGCGGCTACCTTGAAACCACTGCTGGCGCGCTATCGGCTGGACCTGATCGGCGGCTGGTACAGCGGCTCGCTGCTCGAGCGCTCGGCGCAGGACGAGATCACGGCCTTGCAGCCGCACCTGGCCCTGCTCAAGGCCATGGGCAGCACGGTGTTCGTCTTTGCCGAGACCAGCAATGCGATCCATGGCCGGCGCGACCGCAGCCTGCGCGATACGCCGCGCCTGGATGCGGCTGAGTGGCCGCGCTTCGGCCGGCGCATGACCGAAGTGGCCGACCACATCCAGGACCAGGGCCTCCGCTTTGCCTACCACCATCACCTGGGTACCGTGGTCGAACGACCAGAGGACCTGCGCGCCTTCCTCGCCTACACCGGTCCCGCCGTCGGGCTGACCCTGGACACCGGGCACGCGACGCTGGGCGGCATCGATCCGGTGCAGGTCATCCGCGAGCATCCCGGGCGCATCGCCCACGTGCACTGCAAGGACGTGCGCCGGTCCGTGTTCGACGCGGTGCGCGATGCAGGATCCAGCTTCCTCGACGGCGTGTTGGCCGGCATGTTCACCGTGCCGGGAGATGGCGACCTGGACTACGCGGCCATCATGGCGGCGCTGGCGGCGATGCATTACCAGGGCTGGATCGTGATCGAGGCCGAGCAGGATCCGGCCCTGGCCGACCCCCGCACCTATGCCAGGCTCGGCCTCACCACGCTGCAGGACCTGGCGGCGGAAGCAGGACTACGTTGATGACCTCCCTGCGCGTTCGCCAGCATCCCGCCACCGCCGACGGCAGCGTGCTCGAGGTGACCCCAGCCAGCGCCGGTTGGAAATACGTCGGTTTCAAGGTGGTGAGACTGGCCGCTGGCCAGCGCCATGCCGGCGGCGAGGCGGGACGCGAGACCTGCCTGGTGGTCGTGGCCGGCATGGCCGACGTCACGGTCGACGGCCAGCGCTACACCCACGTCGGCGGCCGCAGCAGCCCTTTCGAGGACCGCGCCCCCGGCGCCGTCTACGTGCCCGCCGGCGGCCGCTACGAGGTGGTCGCCAGCGGCCCGGTCGAACTGGCCGTATGCAGCGCGCCAGGCACCGGCCAGGGCCAGCCCCGGCTGATCAACGAATCGGCCATGAGCCGCGAGGTGCGCGGCACCGGCACCAACACGCGCTACGTGCGCAACATCCTGCCGCAGACCGAACCCGCCGACAGCCTGCTGGTGGTCGAGGTGATCACGCCCGGCGGGCACTGGTCCAGCTACCCGCCGCACAAGCACGACACCGCGGCCGCGGAAGCGGAAACCGCGCTGGAGGAAACCTATTACCACCGGCTGCAACCGGCACAGGGTTTCGCTTTCCAGCGCGTGTACACCGACGACCGCGCGCTCGACGAAACCGTCTGCGTGGAGGACGGCGACGTGGTGCTGGTGCCGCGCGGCTACCACCCAGTCGGCACGCCGCACGGCTACGACCTGTATTACCTCAATGTGATGGCGGGCCAGCACCGCCAGTGGATCTTCCGCAACGACCCGGCACACGACTGGATCGCTCGACGTACCTCATCCAAGGAGTGAGCCATGCGCAACATCGAACACTTCATCGGCGGCCAGAGCGTGGCCGGCACCTCCGGCCGCCACGGCGATGTCTTCAACCCCAGCGAGGGCACGGTGCAGGCGCGGGTGTCGCTGGCCAACGCCGCCGAGCTGGATCGCGCGGTACAGAACGCCGCCGCCGCGCAACCGGCCTGGGCCGCGACCAATCCGCAGCGCCGCGCGCGCGTCATGTTTGAGTTCGTCCGCCTGCTCAACGCGCACAAGGACGAACTGGCGGAGCTGCTCGCCAGCGAGCACGGCAAGGTGATCTCCGATGCGCACGGCGACGTGCAGCGCGGGCTGGAGGTGATCGAGTTCGCCTGCGGCATCCCGCACCTGCAAAAAGGCGAATACACCCAGGGCGCGGGTCCGCATATCGACGTCTACAGCGCGCACCAGCCGCTCGGCGTGGTGGCCGGCGTCACCCCGTTCAACTTCCCGGCAATGATCCCGATGTGGATGTTCGGGCCGGCCATCGCCACCGGCAATGCCTTCATCCTCAAGCCCTCCGACCGCGACCCGTCTGTGCCGGTGCGCCTGGCCGAGCTCATGCTCGAAGCGGGTTTGCCGCCGGGCATCCTCAACGTGGTACAGGGCGACAAGGAGGTCGTCGACGCGATCCTGGCCCATCCCCAGATCAAGGCCGTCAGCTTCGTCGGCTCCTCGGACGTGGCGCAAGCGGTCTACGCCGAGGGCGCGCGACACGGCAAGCGCATGCAGTGCATGGGCGGAGCCAAGAACCACGGCATCGTCATGCCGGATGCCGACCTCGACCAGGTGGTCGCCGACCTGATGGGCGCAGCCTACGGCTCGGCCGGCGAGCGCTGCATGGCGCTGCCGGTGGTGGTGCCGGTGGGCGAGGCCACCGCCGACGCCCTGCGCGCAAAGCTGCTGCCGGCAATCAAGGCGCTGAAGGTCGGCGTATCCAGTGATGCGCAGGCGCATTACGGCCCGCTGGTGACAGCCGCGCACAAGGCGCGCATCGAGGGCTACATCCAGCTCGGCGTGGACGAGGGCGCGGAACTGGTGGTTGACGGCCGCGGGCTCAAGCTGCCGGGCCACGAGGGTGGCTTCTTCCTCGCGCCCACGCTGTTCGACCATGTGACCGCCGGCATGCAGACCTACCAGGAGGAAATCTTCGGCCCGGTGCTGCAGATGGTGCGCGCATCCAGTTTCGAAGAGGCGCTTGCCCTGCCCTCGCGACACCAGTATGGCAACGGCGTCAGCATCTTCACCCGCAACGGCAATGCCGCGCGCGAGTTCGCCGACCGGGTCGAGGTGGGCATGGTCGGCATCAACGTGCCGATCCCGGTACCGGTCGCCTATCACGGCTTCGGCGGCTGGAAGCGCTCGGGCTACGCCGACCTCAACCAGTACGGCATGGACAGCGTGCGCTTCTTCACCCGCACCAAGATCGTCACCCAGCGCTGGCCGCACGACGACGATGCGGCCGAGTCGAGTTTCGTCATCCCGACCCTGTGACCCAGGCGCCTGTTCCGGCGGCGCCGAGATGACGCGGGCCGACTGCAATTTGCCGGCGACCAGGTCCCGGCCCATCGAGGGGATTCGACATGACCGCTAGCTGGCTGAGGTTTTTCGCAACCGGTGCGGATCTGCCGACAATTGCCGACCAAGGCACGATCGATCGCCTGTACCGCAAACACCGCCTGCGCGTCATGCTGGCGATCACGCTCGGCTATGGCCTGATCTATACCTGCCGGCTGGCGCTCGGCGTGGTGAAGAAGCCCCTCCTCGACGCCGGCATCTTCACCCCGAGCGAACTGGGCATGATCGGCTCGGCGCTGTTCTTCACCTACGCGGTCGGCAAACTGACCAACGGCTTCCTGGCCGACCACGCCAACATGAAGCGCTTCCTGGCCGTGGCCTTCCTGACCACGGCCCTGTGCAACCTGGCCATGGGTTTCATCACCACGCTGTGGCTGGCCGTGGTCGTGTGGGGCTTGAACGGCTGGTTCCAGAGTTTCGGCGCGCCGGGCGGCGTGGTGGCCATGACCGCGTGGTACTCCAACCACGAGCGCGGCCGCACCTACGGCATCTGGAGCACGGCGCATTCGATCGGGGAAGGGCTGACCTTCGTCGGCATCGGCGCGGTGGTGGCGACGTTCGGTTGGCGTGCGGGTTATTGGGCCCCGGGCGTCCTCGGTGTGATCACCGCGATCGGCGCCTACCTGTTGCTGCAGGACCGCCCGCAAACCCTGGGCCTACCCGCCGTCAACGACTGGAAGCACGACAGCTTCGGCGAGGCCAAGCGGCAGGACATCAAGTCCGTGTGGGCGCTACAGCTGTCGATCCTGAAGCTGCCGTCGATCTGGATCCTGTGCCTGGCCTCGGCCACCAACTACGTGGCCCGCTATGCAATCGACTCCTGGGGCATCCTCTACCTGCAGACCGAACGCGGCTATTCGTTGGAGATGGCGGGCACCTTGTTGATGATCAGCACGCTGGCGGGCATCGTCGGGGCGGTGGCGTTCGGATTCATTTCCGACGAGTGGTTCGAGGCACGTCGACCGCCGGTCAACCTGATGTTCGCAGTGCTGGAGCTCACCGGCCTGGGCCTGCTGTTCTTCGGCCCGACGAACCTGCCGATGCTGATCGTGAGCATGCTGCTCTACGGCATGGGCCTGACCGGACTGGTGACCTCGCTGGGCGGCCTGTTTGCCGTGGACATCGCGCCCAAGCGCGTGGCCGGCGCAGCCATGGGCGTGATCGGCATCTTCAGCTATATCGGCGCGGGCATCGAGGAGCAGGTTTCCGGACGTCTGCTCCAGCAAGGCACCACCGTCGTCGATGGCGTGCATCACTACAACTTCGGTCCGGCGATCAGCTTCTGGATCGGCGCCTCGGTGGTTTCCATGCTGCTGGCGCTGAGTCTGTGGCGCGTGCGACGGAGGGACTGATCCATGCTTCAAGCCTCAAGTGAACTTCAGGCCATGATCGGCGCGGCCGAGGCTGCCGGCGCCGGCCTGATGCGGCGCTTCAGCCAGCTTGGAGAGCTGCAGATACGCACCAAGACCGGGCCGGCGGACCTGGTTTCGATTGCCGACGAGGAGGCCGAGCGCAGCATTCACGACAGGCTGGGCAAGCTGCATCCGAAGTTCGGCTTCGTCGGCGAGGAAGGCGGCACGACCATTGGTCGCGATTCTGGCGAGAGCTGGGTCGTCGACCCGCTGGATGGCACCACCAACTTCCTGTTTGGCACGCCGCTATGGGGCGTCAACGTGGCCCTGGTGCGCGAGGGCGAGGTGGTGGCTGGCGTCAGCTGGTTGCCGGCCCTGGGCGAAATGTACGTCGCCGAGCAAGGCGCCGGCGCCTGGCTCAACGGCGAGCGCATCCACGTCTCCAGCCGCCATCGCCTGGTGGACAGCCTGGTTGCATGCGGCATCCCGTTTGCCGGCAAACCCGACCATCCGGTGTTTGCCCGCGAGATGGCCTTGCTCTCGCCGCGTACCGCCGGCATCCGCCGCACCGGCGCCTGCTCGGTGGACATGGCCTACGTCGCCGCCGGCCGCTGGGACGCCTACTGGGAACGTGCGCTCAAGTCCTGGGACATGGCACCAGGCGTGATCCTGGTACGCGAGGCCGGCGGCATGGTCACCTCGGCGACTGGCACGGCGCTCGATCTGCAGGGCGGCACCGTCTGCGCCTCCAACGGAGCCATCCACGGTGTGCTGATGGAGCGTCTTAACCAGGCCTTCGCCGATCGGTCCGCCCCGGCATAACTCCACAGTGTGCGTGCGCTGGCGGGCGAGGCTTTCACATCGAGGAAAGCATCGCGCGTCCACAAGGGACTCCCAAAACTGCACGCCGCCTCCGCTGACCTTGCGCTGACCGCCGCTGGCGGAATTCATTGAGCCCGATACCATGCTTTGGGTAAGCTCGCGGGGCTGTACCGCCTGTTGCGCAGGCTTTGTCCGGGAAACTCGTTGAGCGCCAGCGCCACCCCTCCTACCAGCCGCTACGCGCTGTTCAGCGCGCTCGTGCTGGCGCTGCTCATCGCCGCACTCAACATGGGCCTGTGGTGGTGGAGCAATCTGCCGCACGGTCCGGCGGATTGGCACGGCCCGATCAGCGGCTTTGCGTTCTCGCCATTCCGGCGCTACCAGAACCCGCTCACCGGCGATTTCCCCAGCGATGCGCAGATCGACTCCGACCTGCGCCTGGTCAGCCGCTACTCGACGCGCATCCGCACCTACTCGATGCTGCAGAACCCGCAGGTGCCGCGGCTCGCCGAGCGCTACGGGCTGAAGGTGATGGCCGGGGCGTGGATCGACCGCCGGCTCGACAACAACGAACAGGAGATCGCGGCCCTGATCGCCCAGGCGCGCCGCTATCCAGGCACGATCAACCGCGCCATCGTCGGCAACGAAGTGCTGCTGCGCGAGGACATCACCCCGCAGAAGCTCATGACCTACCTCGACCGCGTGCGCGCGGCCCTGCACCAACCGGTGTCCACGGCCGAGCCTTGGCACATCTGGGAGAAATATCCCGAGCTGGTTGAGCACGTGGACTTCATCACCGTGCACCTGTTCCCGTACTGGAACGGCATTGCGCGCAAGGACGCGATCAGTGATGCGCTGGCCCGTTATCGCCACCTGCAGCAACTGTACCCGCACAAGCTGATCGTGGTCGGCGAGATCGGCTGGCCGTCCAATGGCGACCGCTTCCACTTCGCCACACCGTCGGTATCCAACGAGGCGATCTTCCTGCGCCAGTGGTTCAACGTCGCCAAGGGCATTGGCATCGACTACTACGTGATGGAAGCGTTCGACCAGCCGTGGAAGGAGAACCTGGGCGAGGGCCGCACCGGCGCGTATTGGGGCATGTTCAACGCCGACCGGCAACTGAAGTTCCCGTTCACCGGCCCGGTCACCGAGGACACCGCCTGGCCATGGAAGGCGCTGGCGGCAAGCCTGCTGGCGCTGCTGCCGATGATCCTGTTCGCGCGCCGCTTCGCGCGCTTCAAGCTGATGGGCCGGGTGTTCTTTGCCGTCCTGGTCCAGCTTGCGTGCGCGCTGATCGTGTGGGCAGCCACGCTGCCGTTCGCGTTCTACCTGAGCTGGATCGACTGGACCATGCTCACGCTGCTGTTCCCGGCGACCATCGCGATCATCGCCATCCTACTGATCAACGGCTTCGAATTCACCGAGGTGCTGTGGCGGCGCCGTTGGATACGCAACGCGGGCATGCTCAAGCCCGATCCACCCGAGCACCAACCGTTCGTTTCGATCCACCTGGCCTGCTACAACGAGCCGCCGGAAATGGTCATGGTCACGCTCGACTCGCTCGCCGCGCTGGACTACGCCAACTACGAAGTGCTGGTGATCGACAACAACACCAAGGATCCAAACGTCTGGCAGCCGGTGCAGGCACATTGCGAAAAGCTGGGCAAGCGCTTCCGCTTCTTCCACCTGGAACCCTGGCCTGGCTACAAGGCCGGCGCCCTGAACTTCGGCCTGAAGGAAACCGAGCCCACGGCCGACGTGGTGGCGGTGATCGACGCCGACTACGTGGTGCGCAAGGACTGGCTCGCCAGCCTCACCGGGTATTTCCACGACCCGAAGGTTGCCGTGGTGCAATGCCCGCAGGCGCACCGCGAGTTTGCGCACAACCCGTTCCGGCGCATGACCGCGTGGGAGTACGACGGCTTCTTCCGCATTGGCATGCACCATCGCAACGAGCGCAATGCGATCATCCAGCACGGCACCATGACCATGGTCCGGCGCAGCGCGCTGGAAGGCACCGGCGGCTGGTCGGAGTGGACGATCTGCGAGGATGCCGAGCTTGGCCTGCGTCTGATGCACGCCGGTTACGAGCTCGTCTACGTCGACGAACTGATGGGCAAGGGCCTCACCCCGGCCGATTTCAAGGCCTACAAGAGCCAGCGCTACCGCTGGGCCTTCGGCGCCATGCAGATCCTGAAGGGCCGCTGGGACTGGATGACGCAGAAGGGACCGCTCTCCAGCGGCCAGCGCTTCCACTTCCTCACCGGCTGGTTCAGCTGGTTTGCCGATGCGCTGCTGCTGGTCTTCACCCTGATGGCGCTGTATTGGACGGCGGGCATGATCGCGTTCCCGGCACTCTTCAGCCTGCCGATGCAGTTGTTCCTGATCCCGGTGATTGGCTTCTTTTTCGCCAAGATGATCTTCGGCATCGTGCTGTATCGCGCGCGCGTGCCATGCGGCTGGCGCGACACGCTGATGGCCTCGGTCGCCAGCATGAGCCTGTCGCACGCGATCGCGCGCGGCATCCTGCACGGGCTGACGCGCAAGAAGACCGCCTTCGTGGTCACCGCCAAGAGCCGGCGGCTAGGCCAATCCAGCCTGGCAGCGTTTGCCCCGGCGCGCGAGGAACTGCTGATGGCCGTGGCCTTGATCCTGGCCATCATCGGCATGGCTACGAGCTACGGCACGCGCTTCATCGAGGGCACGCTGTGGATGTTCATCCTCGCCGCGCAGTCGCTGCCCTACCTGTCCGCCGTGGCGGTCGCCTGGATCGCCCACCGCTCCGGCGACAAGGCCGGCTGAGCTCCAGGCACCTGCCCCTCGCCGGGAGTGCCGTGCGACCGGCGCGAGCTGGAGAGCAAGGGCATTGTCCGCAGGCGGGCTCCCACAGGAGGGACGCTATGGAGCGAGGCCGTCATATGCCATTGACGGGGGAGCCGTTAAAGTGGGGTCTCTGTCGACACGCCTTGCCGGGGCCATAAACTGCGCATGCACCGCCTCCACCGCCGCCGGAGCCTGCTGCTGGTGCCACTGCTCCTGCTGGCGGGCCTGGCCCATGCCGGCGTGCAGCTCGTCGTGGACGGCATCGACGATCCGCTGCGCGCCGCCGCCATCGACGGCCTGAGCCTTTCGGCCTACCGCACGCGCACGGTGAGCGCGGCGCAGGTGCGCCGCCTCTACGAGCGCGCCCCGGACGAGATTCGCGCCGCCTTGCGGCCCTATGGCTATTACGAGGCGCAGACGACCGGCGACCTGCAGCAGAGCGGCGACGACTGGAAGGTCACCCTGCACGTGCAGCCGGGTGCGCCGGTCGTGGTCACGTCGGTGGACGTGACCCTGGATGGCGATGCGGAAAAGATCCCGGCCATCCGGCGTGCACGCCGCACCATCGAGCAGATGCGCGACAAGCCGCTGAACGATGGCACCTACGACGACGCCCGCGATGCCCTGGGCGCCCAGCTCACGGCCTACGGCTACCTCGACGCGCGGATGACCACGCACCGGGTGGAGGTGACGCGCGGGACGCACAGCGCGACGATCCACCTGGCCTGGAAGGTGGGCCAGCGCTACCGCTTCGGCCAGGTGCACTTCGAGGGCTCGCAGTTCAACGACGGCTTCCTCGACCGCTACGTGCCGTTCAAGCCCGGCGATTACTTCGTCCAGGATCAGTTGCTGCAACTGCAGCAGGCGCTGAACGGCGCGGATTATTTCGACGTGGTCAACGTGCTGCCCGACATGGACCATGCCAAGGACGGCACGGTCGACGTCGACGTCCAGCTCGCGCCGGCCAAGCGCACGATCTACACCGGCGGACCGTTCATCGGCACCGACACCGGCTTCGGCGTGCGCGCAAGCATGGAGCGACGCTGGGTGAATCGGCGCGGGCACAAGTGGAAGAACGAGCTGGTCGTGGCGCAGAAGCTGAAGACGCTCTCGAGCCTGTACTCGATCCCGATGCCTGGCGACAGCCAGCGCAGCTACAACTTTGGCGCGAATTTCCGCGACGCCAATACCGCCACCTCGAAATCGCGCACGCTGGAACTGGTGGGCAACGAGACCCGGCTTTGGCACGGCTGGACGCGCACCCTGGGTGTGCACGCGCTGTCCGGCACGTTCACCGTGGGCAAGAAAGGCGGCGAACCGGACAACACCTTCGGCATCGAACGCGGCAACAGCACCGAGGTGTTTGCCGAAGCCTCGCTGTCGCGCAAACAGGGCGATAACCCCACCTTCGTGCGGCGGGGCTGGTCGGTGACCCTTGCCGCACGCAGCACGGCCGGCACCCTGCTGTCGGACGCCAGCTTCAGCCAAGTGCTGGGCGACGTGAAATGGATACGCGCCTTTGCCGGCAACAACCGCTTGATCCTGCGCGGCAGCGTCGGCACCACCTGGACCAATGATTTTTCCGCACTGCCGCCGCAGCTGCGCTTCTTTGCCGGCGGCGACCGCTCGGTGCGTGGCTACGGGTACCAGTCGATCGGACCGCGCAACAAGTTCGACCGCGTCATCGGTGGCCGCAACCTGCTGGTCGCCAGCAGCGAGGTGGAGCATTACTTCACCCCCAAGTGGGGCATGGCCGCCTTCGTCGACACCGGCAATGCCTTCAACGGCACCGACTACAGGCCAAAGATCGGTGCCGGCCTCGGCGTGCGTTGGCTGTCGCCCGTGGGCATGATCCGCGTGGATCTGGGCACGCCCATCCACAACAAGGACGAGCACGGCGTGCAGCTGCACATCGTGATCGGTCCGGATTTCTGAGCGATGGACGCGAACGACCACACTGCCGCCCAGGCATCCCGTCCCCGCCGCCGCTGGTTGCGCTGGCTTGGCGGAGTCGTGCTGGCGCTGCTGGTCGTGCTGGCTGCCAGCGCGTGGTGGCTGCTGGGCACCGGCGCCGGGCTGCGCTTCGCCCTGGCACGTGTGAACAGCCTGACCGACGGCGCGGTCAGCGTGCAGCAGGCGCAAGGGCGGCTGATCGGCCCGCTCGACCTTGCCGGCGTGCGCTACGCCGACGGCAAGGGCCTGGACGTGCGCGTCGCCAAGCTGCACCTGGACCTGCGTTTCTGGCCGCTGCTGGCGCGGCGCGTGCACGTGCTCGCGCTGCGGGCGGATGACGTGCACGTGGCCTTGCCAGCTGCCACCGAGGCGCCACCGGACAATGGCGGCAGCAGCTTTTCGTTGAGCCCGCCGGTGGACCTGGTGCTCGACGACGCGCAAGTCGGCAGGGTCGAAGTCATCCGGAACGGCAAGCCACTTTTCATCTCCGACAGCCTCGCGCTCGCGGGAAGCTGGACCGCGGACGGTATCACGCTGCGGCGGCTCGCCCTGCGCGCTCCAGACGGCCACGCCGACCTCGACGGCCGCTTGGTGATTGGCACGCACAAGCAGGGCACGGGCAGCATCGACTTCGCCTGGAAGCTCGCGGGCACCGACTACGCCGGCAAGCTCACCGGCCGCAGCGACGGGCGCCAAGGCCATGCCGCGTTGGCGTTGAAGCTGCCCATGGTCGCCTCCCTGCAACTGGACCTCACGCAGCAGGCGCCATATCCGTGGACGGCGACGCTGCTGGCGCCGAAATTCGACCCCAAGCCCCTGCTTGGCGACAGCGCGCTGACCGCGCTTGGCGCCAATCTGCAAGGCCGTGGCGACCGCCACGGCGGCACCTTGCGTGGCACGGTCAACCTCAACGACTACCAGTTGCTGCTGCAACCCTTGCGTGCGCGCCTCAGCGACGGCTTTGGCACGCTGCACTTGGATGAATTGGCGCTCGGCTCGCCGCAGATCCGCGGCCAGGTGCAAGCCACCGGCACGGTGCAACTCGATGCCAAGCCGGTCAGTGGCGACCTGGCGATCCGCTGGAAGGATCTGCTGCTGCCGCCTGAGCTCGTCGGCCAGGCGCTGGCCAGCCAGGGCAGTCTGCAAGCCAAGGGCAGCGTTGGACAGTTCCACGCCGAGGGCGACGTCGACCTTGGCCCACCGGGAAAACCAGCCAAGCTCACGGTGAACCTGGACGGCACGCAGCAGGCCATCACCCTGCACACGCTGGCGCTGCAGCAGCCGCGGGGCGGGCTGCAGGCGCAGGGCGTGCTGACCCTGCAGCCGGTGCTGGGCTGGCAGCTCGAAGCCACCGCGCAAGGCCTCGATCCTGGCCAGTTGTTTGCCGGCTGGAACGGTGCCCTCGACGCCGATATCGCCAGCCAGGGCACGCTGCCCCAGGGCCAGCCCGATGCCAGCCTGGAGATACGCAAGCTCCACGGGCGCCTGCGCAATCGCGCGCTGCGTGGCAGCGGCAAGCTGCACCTGGCGCCGAGCCAGGTGCTCGACGGCAGGCTTGAACTCGCTTCTGGCGACAGCACGGTGAGCCTCGTTGCCAAACCTGGCCAGCGCAACGACATCGACCTCGAACTGGCAATCGCCTCGCTCGGCGACTGGCTGCCGGATGCCAGCGGGCATCTGGACGGCCATTTCAACATCCGCGGCCTGCCGCCGAAGCTCAGCGTCGACGGCGAACTGCGCGGCCGGGCGCTGGCCTACCAGGCCAACACGGTCGACAGCCTGCAACTGGCCATGCACGTGCCGGACATCAGCCAACCCGCCGGCAAGCTCGACCTGGCGGCCACGGGCGTCCACACCGCGGGGCTGGCGTTCCAGCACATCCGCCTCGACGGCGACGGCACCGAGGTGCGACACAACCTGCGGCTTGAAGCGCGCGGCACGCAGCTGTCCGGGGATCTTGCCCTCGAAGGCAGCCTCAAGGGCCAGGCGTGGCATGGCACCTTGTCCACGTTGGAGCTGGAACCACAAGGGTTACCGCGCTGGCGCCTGCAGCAGCCGGCGCAACTGGCCTACGACCGCGGCGCGCTTTCACTGTCCGAGCTGTGCCTGAGCGCGGGGGAACCGTTGCTGTGCGTCGCCGCGACCCGGGACCGGACCGGCAATCTGGACGCCAGTTACCGCATGCAAGCCATGCCCGTGGCCCTGCTGCTCAACGCCAGCGGCTACGCTGACCTGCCGATGCGCGCCGACGGCAGCCTCGAAGGCAGTGGCGAGATACGGCGCACCGCCGGGGGCACGCTCAGCGGCACGGCATCGATCACCTCCAGCCGCGGCACGGTCACCTATGTCGACCGCGCCGACCGCCCCTTGCTTGGTTGGCGCGACCTTGCCGTCAACGCCGAACTCGGGCCGCAGCGGCAAGTGCTCAGCGCACACGCCAGCCTCGACGATGGCGGCCGTCTGGACGGCCAGGTCAGTGTGAGCGGTGCCCAGCGCGTTCTCGCCGGCCAGCTCGCGCTGCACCTGGACAGCCTGGCGCCGCTGGAGTTGCTGACCGCCGAGTTGGCGAACGTGAAGGGCAATCTCGACGGCAACTTCCACTTTGCAGGCACCCTGGCCCAACCGGCCATCACCGGCCAAGCGAGGGTCGATGGCTTCGCCGCCGAGGTGCCCTCGGCGGGCCTCAAGCTGACCCAGGGCCAGCTCGCCATCGCCACCAGCGACGCCCGCGAGTTCCAGATCGACGGCAGCGTGCAGTCGGGCAAGGGCACGCTCACGGTCGCCGGCAGTGCGGGACTCGGCGCCAGCGGGCAGACCGCGATCACGCTCAAGGGCAGCGCCTTCACCGCGGCCGACATTCCCGCCGCGGACGTGGTGGTCTCGCCTGACCTGGTCATCCGCCAGGACGCCAAGGGCATCAACATCAGCGGCACGGTGGCGCTGGACAGCGCCGACGTGGACCTGGAGAAACTGCCGGGTGCCGGCTCCGTGAGGCCCTCGCCCGACGTGGTGGTGGTGGACGAAAAGCAGCGGGAGCAGGCGGGCGCTGCCCTGCCGATCAGCGCCCAGGTCAAGGTCGAGCTGGGCCGCCGCACGCACCTGGTCGGCATGGGCCTGGACGGCCGTCTCAGCGGCGTGCTGACAGTTGACGAGCGGCCCGGCCGCGACACCACCGGCCAAGGCCAGATCGCTGTGGACGGGACCTACAGGGCCTACGGCCAGAACCTGCACATCCAGCGCGGCCAACTGCTGTTTGCCAGCACGCCAATCGACAATCCTGGACTCAACATCCGCGCGGTGCGCAAACTCAATCCAAACGCCACCATCGACGAGGGCCAGGAAGTCGGCCTGCTGGTCTCCGGCACCGCGCAGCGACCCATCCTCACGGTGTTCTCCAACCCGGTGATGGAGCAATCCGATGCGCTGTCCTACCTCGTCACCGGCAAGCCCTTGTCGCAGGTGAAGGGAGGCGAAGGCAACATGGTCGGCGCTGCCGCGCAGGCGCTCGGCTCGGCTGCCGGCGACCTGCTGGCCAAGAGCGTGGGCTCCAAGATCGGTGTGGACGACATCGGGGTATCCAGCAACGAGGCGCTGGGCGGCACCTCCGCCTTCACCGTCGGCAAATACCTGTCGCCGCGGCTGTACCTCAGTTACGGCGTCGGCTTGTTCGAGCCCGGCCAGGTGATCTCTCTACGCTACCGCTTGAGCCACCGCTGGAATTTCGAGGCGCAGCAAGCCACGGAATTCAGCCGCGCCAGCTTTAATTACCGTATCGAGAAGTAAACCGTGGCCTCGCCTTGTCGCGATTTGCCGGCAAGGGCCAGTGGTCACCCTGCGACAATTCACCACACCCGCGCCTGACACAGCGCTTGCACCAGCAGCACCCTCCTCGGAAGCACCTGCCACCCCGACATCGCCTCGCGCTGCGCGGCCGCTGCCATCCGCGAGCTGGGCCGCGTCGGTACACCGGCGAAGGCAGGCAAACGTGGCTCCCACACGCGAATTGGAGGCCCGGCCGGCGCGACACGGGGCGGCGCGCAACCACAGCTCATCCTTGTCGAAACGGACGTCCAGACTGCCACACCCACGGCCCGTCCAGTTGCATGATATGTCTACACACAAGTGTTGCATCGCACCTTTCATGATGCAGACCCATCATGTACAAACGAATGGAACGATCGGGGCGTTCATTTGACATGGTGGGGATGATCATGCGACCAGCGAGTCGAAAGGTAGCGGTACTCTTGTTTGCATGCGGCTTGGCCGCGCAGGCCGGCGCCATCGAAACCGTGGCACCTGACGGAGCGGCGGCCTACGCGCGGGCGCCGGGACAGGCGATCGATGAGGGGTACACGGCGCAGATCGGGAAGTTCACCACCGACCCGGCATTCAACTCGCCGCTGACCAACTACCTTCCCGCCTCGGCGACCGTGCCGACCCCGGAAAAAGTCCTCGGCCACATTGCAGGCGCACCGGACTACCTGCCGTACTCGGCCGATGTCTACAAGTATTTCCGCGCCCTCGCGGCCGCGAGCCCGCGGGTGAGGGTGTTCACCATCGGCAAGAGCGAGGAAGGCCGCGAGGCGATTGCCGTGGCGGTGGCCGACGAGGCCTTGCTCGCCGACCTGGAGGCCAACGGGCAACGCCTGGCGAAACTCGCCGATCCGCGCAGCATCGGCATGAACGACGCCACGGCCGACCAGCTCATCGCGCAGAGCAAGCCTGTGTACTACATCACCGGCACCATGCATTCGCCGGAGACCGGCGCGCCCACGGCACTGATGGAGCTCGCCTACCGGCTGGCGGTGGATGACGCGCCCTACATCCAGCACATCCGCAAGAACGTCATCACCCTGATCACCCCGGTGGTCGAGGTCGACGGCCGCGACCGCAAGGTCGATGTCTACAACTGGCACCTGGCCAACCCCGGCAAGACCTATCCGCCGTTGTTGTACTGGGGACACTACGTCGCCCATGACAACAACCGCGACGCCATGGCCATGTCGCTGAACCTGACCCGCTATGTCGCCGACACCTTCATCGGCTGGCATGCCCAGGTGCTGCACGACCTGCACGAGTCGGTGCCCTTCCTCTACGACAACACGATCGGTGCCGGTCCCTACAACGCCTGGATCGATCCCATCCTGACCGGCGAATGGCGCCAGCTTGGCTGGAGCAACATGCAGGAGCTGACCAAGTTCGGCATGCCCGGCGCGTTTGCACACGGCGTGTTCGACACCTGGAGCCCCGGCTACATGATGTTCATTGCCGCCACCCACAACGGCATCAGCCGCCTGTACGAGACCTTCGGCAACGATGGCGCGGACACGGTGAAGCGCATCCTCAACCCCGACCAGTACTCGCGCACCTGGTACCGCTCCAACCCGCCCCTGCCAGAGGTGATGTGGTCGCAGCGCAACAACAACAACTACGAGCAGACCGGTTTGCTGACCACGCTCAGCTATTTCTCCAACAACACGCCGCTGTTCCTGAAGAACTTCTACCTGAAGGCCAAGCGCTCCATCGAGAAGCCGCAGAACGCCGGACCGGCGGCCTATGTGCTTTCCGCCCAGGACCCGCGCAAGGGCGCGCAGGCCCAGCTGTTGCGCGTGATGCAGCGCCAGCATGTCGAGATCCAGCGCACCACCGCGCCGGTCACGGTCAAGGTCGCGACCTCCAGCGGCAGTGCGCAGACCGCTGCCGGGGCCACGCAGACCTTCCCGGCGGGCAGCTATGTGGTGCGCATGGACCAGCCGTACTCGCGCATCGCCGACACTCTGCTCGACCGCCAGTACTGGGCCCCCGAAGACCCGCAGAAGACACCATTCGACGATACGGGCTGGTCGATGGGCGACCTGTTCCATGTGCAGCTGGCACGCGTCACCGATCCGGCCATCCTGCAGGCGCCGATGACTGCGGTCGCAGGGCCGGTCGCCGTGCCCGCGGGCCTGGCGAGCATCGACATGCCCGCCGCCAAACTGCCGCGCATCGCGCTCATGCACACCTGGCTCGGCACGCAGACCGAGGGCTGGTGGCGCATGGCGCTGGACGAGATGAAGATCCCCTTCGACTACATCAGCACCCAGGATGTGGCGAAGATCGGCAACCTGCGCGCCAAGTACGACGTGATCCTGTTTGGTCCGGTCAGCGGCGTCGCGCGTCAGCAGGTCACCACGCAGATGATCGTCGACGGCCTGCCAATGTATGGCAGTCCAATCCCGTGGAAGAAGACCACATTGACGCCGAACCTGGGGCGCATCGCTTCCACTGATGACATCCGCCCGGGGCTCGGGCTCGCCGGTCTCGCCAGCCTGAAGAAGTTCGTCCAGGACGGCGGCCTGCTGATCACCTCGGAAAACACCGCCAAGTTCGCCATCGAGACCGGCATGGCGCCCGGCGTGTTCGTTACCCCGACCAGCAAGCTCAAGGTCATCGGCAGCGTGCTGCAGGCGAAGTTCGTGGACCGCAGCAATCCCATTGCCGCCGGCTACACCAGTGATGACCTGGCCGTCTTCAGCTTCCGTGGGCAGTCCTTCATGGTGTCCAACCAGACCGGTGGCGACCGTGGCCTGCCGACGCTCGCCGACTACAAGCGCCCCACCGGCCGCGGCGGCCCGGATGATGTCGATATCCCCGAAGGCCGGCCGTTCGCCGCGCCGCCGGCGCTGCCGGACGCCAAACCCTGGCAGCCGTTGCCGCTCAACGTGGAGCAGGAGCGCAACAGCCTGTGGCTGATTCCTGCCGACCAGCGCCCGCAGGTCATCCTGCGCTACGCCGAGGCCAAGCGCCTGCTGTTGTCCGGGCTGATCGAGGGCGCCGGAGAAATGGCCGAACGTGCCGCTGTGGTCAAGGCCCGCTATGGCAAGGGCAATGTGCTGCTGTTTGCCAACAACCCGCTCTGGCGCGGGGAAACGATCGGCAGCTATCCCCTGGTGTTCAACGCGATCCTGAACTTCGACAAGCTGGATGCGCCAGCGGCAAAACCGTAAGGCAAAGCGCTCATCACCGTCATCGTCGAGCCCGTGACGCGGGCTCGGCGCAGGCGACAACGACTGTCCGCAAGACACGCCACACCGGCGGAGATGCCAGGCGAGGGGTTGTCGCGCGGCAGGACCTAGATGTGTAAACCCACCCCACGTTTCCAAGCCATCCTCAGATAGGGCCAAACACATGAAACACGACATGAAACGTCTTTCCCTGGCGGTGCGTCTGGCGTTGTCGGCCGGCGCACTGGGCATGATGGGCGTCGCCATGGCAGCGGAGGACGTGGCTGCGCAGGACGCACCACAGTCCAGCCAGCCCGCCGCACCGTCGGAAGCCCGCAACCTGCAGGGCGTGGTCGTCACCGGCTCGCTGATCCGCCGTGTCGACATCGAAACCGCGAGCCCGGTAGTGACCCTGGACCGTTCGACCATCAGCGCCAGCGGCAAGCCGACCCTGGGCGACGTGCTGCAGGCCTTGCCCAACATTTCCGGCAAGGCCACCAACCCGCAGAACAACAGCAATGGTGGGGGTGCCGCCGGCCCGAACGACGAGGCCGGCAACGGCGCCTCGCGCGTCTCGCTGCGTGGCCTGGGCGTGGAGCGCACCCTGGTCCTGGTCAATGGACAGCGCATGGCCAACCCCGACCTCAACATGATTCCGCAGAACATGATCGAGCGCACCGACGTCCTGGCCGAGGGCGCCTCGACCGTGTACGGCTCGGATGCCATTGGCGGCGTGGTGAACTTCATCCTGCGCCGCGATTTCAGCGGCGTGCAGGCCAGTGCCGACAGCGGCATCTCAAGCCACGGCGACTCGCAGCGCTACGGCCTCAACCTCACCGCGGGCAAGTCCGGCGACAAGTACAGCATCGTCGGCGGCGTCGACTACAACAAGTACCTGCCCTCCATGAATTCCCGGCGGCCCTATACCGACACCGTGCTGTACCTGTCTGGCGGACAGGTCGTCCAGTCGGGGTCGAGCAGCATCCCGAACGGCCGCGTCCAGCTGCCCGCATCCGTCGCCGGCCGTTACGGTTGCAAGATCAACTCGAGCGGCACGACCTACGTCACGCGCTTCCAGGGCGACGGCCAGAGCCTGGACGACTACCGCTGCTACAACGGCAATGTCGACAACTTCAACTACCAACCACAGGGATACCTGCAGACCGCGCAGCAGCGGACGAACGGCTTCGTGCTGGGAACCTACAACCTGACCGACAACGTCAGCGCATTCATCGACGCGTTCTACAACCATACGCAATCAGCCGGCCAGGACGCATCGGTGCCGCTGACCACCAGCCAGAACTTCAGCATTCTTGCCAGCAACCCGATCAACCCGTTCGGGATCACCTTCAGCCTCAACCCGATTGCGGGTGATCCGAACAGTGGCTACCAGTTCCGCACCCGTCTGACCGGTATCGGCCCGCGCACACACAACTTCGTCACGGACAGCGGCCAGGTCAACACCGGCCTGCGCGGCACCTTCGGCGAGAGCAGCTGGACCTGGGACGCGTCCGCCAACTACAGCCACATGAACCGCACCATGACCGAACCGGGCAACCTGGTCGCCAGCGAGATCCAGGCCGCGGTCAACAACGGCGCGAACATCTTCAACCAGGCCGACCCGGCCGTGAGCAAGCTGCTGGACGGCACGAAGAAGACGCCCCGCTATGTCTTGACCCAGGCCACCAAGGAAGCACGATTCGAATCCAGTGGCGAGCTCTGGAGCCTGCCCGCCGGCACCATGCAGTTGTCCGCTGGCATCCTGTATCGCAAGGAACTGATGAACTACACGGTCAGTGCGGGTTCCATCCTTGACCCGGTGACCCTCACCTGCGCGGTCGGCGGTTGCCAATCGCCCGGGCGCGGCAGCCTGGACGTGAAGGAGATCTACGCCGAGACGCTGATTCCGTTACTCGCGGACAAGCCGCTCGTGCACTCCCTCAACCTCGACCTCGGCATCCGCACCTCCGACTACAGCACCTCTGGTACCACGACAAACCGCAAGGTTGCGATCGAATGGAAGCCGATTGCGGACCTGCTCGTGCGCGGCACGGTCTCGGAAGTGTTTCGCGCGCCAAACCTGCACATGCTCTACGACGGCCTGGCGACAAGCAGCCCGAGCGCGAACGACCCCTGCGCGCATCGCACCGCGGCCGAGCTCGCGGCGCACGGCGCGGCGTGCCAGTTCGTGCCGGTCAATTGGGCGGGCAACGCCATCTTCCAGTTGCCCACGCGGACCTCGGGTGCGGTTGCCGCCGGTTCCAGCCTCAAGCCCGAGCAAGGCAAATCCATCGACATTGGTCTGGTCTACGACCCGCAGTGGCTGCCGGGCTTCTCCACCACGCTGGACTTCTGGCACATCTACCTGTTCAACACGCTGACCACGATCCAGTCGAGCACGGTGCTGGATTCGTGCTGGAACAACAACTCCAGCCCATACTGCCCGTTCATCCACCGCTACGACACCAGCACGCGTCAACCCGGGCAGATTTTCTACATCGCCACGCCCGCGGTGAACCTCGGCAACCTCAGCACCAGTGGCATCGACTACAGCCTGCGTTACAACGTGCCGCACTTCAACCTCGGCAGCGTCGATCCCGGCGACTTCCGCGTCGGCGTCAACACCAGCTACACCTCCACGTACAAGAACAGCGCCACCCCTGGTTTGCCCGGGGCGCGGTCGATCGATTACGCGGGCACCTATGGCCAGCAGTTCGGCAACATCGCCCGCTGGCGCGGCACGCTGACGCTGAACTGGACCCGCGGCAACTGGAATGCCCAGACCCAGACGCGCTACATCAACCACGTCACCGAGCGCAACGCGGATGCCGAGCTGCCAAACGTGGATATCACCATGGCATCGGTGCTCTACCACTCGATCCAGCTCGGCTATGCCGTGCCGGCAATCAACACCCGCTTCGACGTCGGTGTCGACAACCTGGCCGACAAGGCCCCGCCCTTGACCTACCAGAACAACATGCTGAGCACGACCAACACCGACACCAACACCTACGACATGCTGGGCCGCTATTACTGGGCCAGGGCCACAGTCAAGTTCTGATCGGCATCACCCGGCGCCAGTTGCCCAGCTTCCCTGGCGCCGGGCTTGAGGGCGCGCGTTGCGTCGCATGACGTGCGCCCAGCGGCATCCACCCCCACAAGAGACGGATATGAAAACATCATTGGCCCTCTTCCTTGGCCTCAGTATCGGCCTGGTGGCGTACGCCCAGGCCGGACAAAAACCTGCTACTGCCGCGGCGGCCAGCAAGGTCACCAGCCTGGACAGCCACTTCCAACCGGTCGTGTGGCGCAGCATCGGCCCGTTCCGGGGCGGCAGGTCGGTCACCGCAACTGGTGTCATCGGCGACCCGCTGACCTACTACATGGGCACCACCGGCGGCGGCGTCTGGAAGACCACCGATGCCGGCGTGAACTGGAGCAACATCTCAGACGGCTATTTCAAGACCGGATCGGTCGGCGCGGTCGCTGTTTCTGCGAGCGACCCGAACGTCATCTACGTCGGCATGGGCGAGCACGCGGTGCGCGGCGTGAGCACCTCGTACGGGGATGGTGTCTACAAGTCCACTGACGCGGGCAAGACCTGGAAACACATGGGGCTGGAACTCACCCGGCACATTTCCGATGTCCGCATCGATCCCAATAATCCCGACATCGTCTATGTCGGCGCGCAGGGCGCGTTGCATGGGGCGACGACGGAACGTGGCGTCTACAAGTCCACCGACGGCGGCGCCACCTGGAAAAAGATCTTGTACGTGGACGAGAACACCGGCGTCGCCGACCTCAGCATGGACATGGCCAACCCGCGCATCCTGTATGCGGCCATGTGGGACCACCGGCGCCTGCCCTGGCAGGTGATCAGCGGCGGCAAGGGCAGCGGACTGTACAAGTCCACCGACAGCGGCGCAACCTGGCACCAGATCCAGGATGGACTGCCCAAGGAACTGGGCAAGATCGGCGTCTCGGTGAGCCGCAGCAACCCGGACAAGGTCTACGCCCTGGTGGAAAGCGACACCCAGAAGGAGCTGGGTGGCCTGTTCGCCTCCGACAACGGGGGCGAGAAGTGGACGCGCGTCAGCAAGGACCACCGCTTGACGCAACGCGCCTGGTACTACATCGAGGTGTTTGCCGACCCGCAAAACGAGAACACAGTCTACGTGCTCAATTCCCCCGGCCTGATGTCCATCGATGGCGGCAAGAGCTGGACCAACCTGTCGGGCACGCACGGTGATTACCACGACCTGTGGATCAACCCGGACAACAGCCGCAACATGATCATCGCCAACGACGGTGGCGCGGCCGTCACCGTGAACCAGGGCGCCACCTGGTCGTCGCAGGACCGGATGCCCACCGGGCAGTTCTACCGGGTCAACACCGACAACCTGTTCCCCTACAACGTGTATGGCGGGCAGCAGGACAACAGCACGGTCAAGATCCAGAGCCGCAACGTCGACGGCGCCGGCATCGACGAGCACAACTGGCAGGCCTCCGCCGGCGGCGAAAGCGCTTTCCTCGCCTTCGATCCGGAAGACCCGCGTTACGTGATGGGCGGCAGCTACCAGGGCACCATCGAAGTCCTGGACACGCAGACCGGGGAAACCCGCAAGGTCATGACCGCGCCCATCCAGTACCAGGCGCTGCAGCCCAAGAACATGAAATACCGCTACAAGTGGAATGCGCCAGTCGTATGGTCGAAAGCCGACCAGGCCTTCTACCACGGGGCCAACCACCTGCTGAAAACCACCGACATGGGCCACACCTGGCAGGAGATTTCCCCCGACCTGACGCGCAACAACCCGGCCACGCTGGGGGTGAGTGGCGTGCCCTATACCAACGAAGGCGCCGGCGGCGAAAACTACGGCACGCTGGCCTACGTCAAGATCCATCCAAACGAGCCAGGCGTGATCTGGACCGGCAGCGACGACGGCCTGGTGTACATCACGCGAGATGGCGGCAAGACCTGGAGCAACGTCACCCCGGCTGGTCTCAAGGAAACCCTGATCGACAGCATCGAAGTCTCGCCGCACGACAATGCGACCGCGTACATCGCCACCACCCGCTACAAGTTCAACGACTTCACGCCGGCCATCTACAAGACGACGAACTACGGCAAGACCTGGACCAATATCTCCAGCGGCATTCCCTATGGCGCCGCGACGCGCGTCGTGCGCGAAGACGACGTGCGCAAGGACCTGCTCTACGCCGGCACGGAAACGGGCTTATACATTTCCTACAACGGTGGCCAAAGCTGGAGCCCCCTGCAGCTCAACCTTCCAGTCGTCGCGATCACCGACCTGATGCTCCGCCAGGGAGACCTGGTGGCCTCGACCCAAGGCCGCGGCTTCTGGATCCTGGACGACGTCGGGGTGCTGCGCCAATACAACCCGGCCAACAATGGGCTGCAGCTGTTCAAGCCCGACGACGCCGTGCGCGTTTCCGGGCGCAGCGCGTTCGACGCCGTGCTCGACGAGGACGACGTCAAACAAACATCTCCGTTCGGGACCAATGCACCAACCGGCGTGGTGTTCTATTACAACCTGCCAGCCGACCTCGCCGAAGGCGACACGCTGACCCTCACGATCACCGACGCGGACAACCACGTGGTGCGGAGTTACTCGTCCACGGCGGACGCAAGCTTCGTCGCCTACCCCGGCGGCCCCAAGGCCGACCCCGTCCTGTCCAGGACCAAGGGCATGCATCGGTTCGTCTGGGACATGCGCTATCCCACCGTGCTCGGTGCACCACGTGTCTTCATCGAGGGCAGCTACAGTGGGCACAAGGCCGCTCCTGGAACCTACCGCGCGGCGCTCAAGCTCGGTACGCAGGAGCAAACCACGGCGTTCAACGTGCTGCCGCATCCAGGCATCCAGGCCACGGCCGCGCAATACCAGGAGCAGCACGTCGTCATGTCGGCGATCGAGGCGCGCCTCAATGAAATCCACGGGGCGGTCAACAAGATGGCTTCGGCACGCGGGCAGATCGACGGCCTGGTCGCCCTCCTGGCGGAGAAATCAGCTGCCCCGGACGTCGCCAACGCGGGCAAGGCCCTGTCCAAGCAGCTCCTGGACTGGGACAGCCAGCTCGTGCAGCGGAAGGCCGAGAGCAATGACGACATCATCAACTACGTGAACATGTTGAGCGCCGACTACATCTTCCTGAAAGGCGAGATGGACACGAATGCGCCCAACGTGACCGAAGGCATGAAGACCCAGCTTGCAGCGCTGGATGCACGCTGGGCCCCCTTGCAGGCCCAGTACCAGTCCTTCGTCGCCAACGGGATACCTGCGTTCAATGCCCTGTGCCAGACGGCAAACATTGGCACGATCACGATCCCCTGAGGCAACGCCGCGCCGGGTGCGTACGCATCCGGCGCGGTGGCAGTGACTGCGGGGATGCAATTCTTCAGGCATGAACCGACGTCTTGCCGGCGCCACCCGCGCACCGATCCGTCGCTGACCGCCTGTGGCATGGTAACGACGTTTGCCACGCAACAGGACCACGATCCATGACCGAACCACGGGAAGCCGCGCACTGGGACGCAAGTGCGGTCGAGGCGCTGGCGCATGCGCTTTATGGCATCACCGGCCGCGTGCGTCCGCTACCGAGCGAATACGACCAGGTCTTCGAGCTGACGGCGTTGGATGGCTCGATGTTCATCCTCAAGGTCATGCACCCGGAGCGTGAGGCGTCGTTCGTCGACCTGCAATGCCGCACGTTGCAACACCTGGCGTGGCGCGCCCCATCGTTGCGTCTGGCGCGTGTGATCCCGACCGTGGATGGCGCCGCGTTCCAGGCGACCAGTGGCGCTGATGGCTCCGAGCGCATCGTCTGGCTGCTCAGCCATGTGCCGGGCAAGGTGTTGTTCGACGTGCATCCACACTCGGCCGCGCTGCTCGCCGCCATTGGTGGATTCCTCGGTAGCCTCGACCACGCGCTCGCGGACTTCAACCATCCCTCGGCATGGCGACAGCTCAAATGGGACTTGTCGGCGCCGCTCTGGATACATGATGCGCTCGATGCGATCGAAGACCCCGGACGGCATGAACTCATCACGCGCGTGATCAAACGTTACGTGGCAGGTGTCGTGCCGCTGTTGCCGCAACTTCGGCGTGGCGTGATCTATGGCGACGCCAATGATTACAACGTGCTCGTCGAAGCAACGGACGCTACCTCGCCAGCACGTGTCGGCTTGATTGATTTCGGCGACATGCATGAGGGCATGCTCGTCGCCGAACCGGCAGTCGCCGCAGCGTATGCGCTGCTCGGCAAGGACGAGCCCCTGGTGGCGATGGCCACGCTCGTCTCCGGCTATCACCGCCAATTTCCTCTCGAAACGAACGAGCTTGGCGTGCTCTTCCCGCTGACCGCGATGCGCCTCGCGGTCAGCGTCGTCAATTCGGCCCTGCGCCACGCCACGCGGCCGGATGACTCCTACGTGACGATTTCCGAGGCACCGGCCTGGGCTGCGTTGGACCTGCTCGACCGCATCCATCCGCGTCGCGCCGAGGCTGTCCTGCGCCAGGCCTGCGGCCTCGCGCCTTTGCCGGATGCCGACGCATTCGCCGCATGGCTGCGAACGCAGCGTGGCGAATGCCACACCATCGTCGACGTGGATCTGCGCCCAGCGTCACTCCGGGTGCTCGACCTCGGCGTCGGCAGCAGCATGCTGGGTGCCGACCCCGCACACGACACACCAACAGAGCGCATGCGGCTCATCGCCGCCGAGCTCGCGCGAAGTGGTGCCGCCGTGGGCATCGGTCGCCACGACGAGGCACGTCACGCCGCCGATGCGGTGCACTCGATCGGACAGGACGATCCCGTCGCCGCACTGCGGACAATCCACCTCGGCGTCGAACTGTTCCTGCGCGAAGCCTCCGCCGTCCACGCGCCGCTCGCGGCAACGGTGTACGCCGTCCTCCACAACGGCACAAGCGGCACCCGCGTCATCCTCCGCCACGAGCCGGACGGCGCGCCGGCATTCTTCACGCTGTTCCAGCCGCTGGATGCCGCGAGCGTCGGGACCCTGGCGCCCGGCCAGCAGGTGGCTGCCGGCGAGATCGTGGGCCGCATGCAGCCGGCCGACGCCGCGATGGGTGGAATCAGCCGACTGCACTTCCAGCTTGCACGCGACCTGCTGGACTCCTCCGCGGATTTCCCCGAGCGCATACCCGTCGCCGAACGGGCCGCATGGAACGCACTGTCCCCAGACCCGAACCTCTTGCTCGGCATTCCCGCCGCATGCTTCCCGCAGGAGGCGTCCAGCGCGGAAACCCTGGCGCGGCGACAGGTGCTGCTGGGTCCAAGCCTCAGCCTGTCCTACGGGCGACCACTCAAGGTCGTGCGCGGCTGGCGGCAGTATCTCTACGATGACATGGGACGTCCGTATCTGGACATGTTCAACAATGTGCCGCTGGTCGGCCACAACCACCCGCGCGTCGTGGAAGCGGCATGCCGGCAGCTCGCCCTGCTCAACACGAACACCCGCTACCTGCACGACACCGTGCTGCGCTATGCCGAGCGCCTTACCGCGTTGCTGCCGGCTCCTCTGCACGTGTGCTATTTCGTGAACTCCGGCAGCGAGGCGAATGAGCTCGCGATCCGTCTTGCGCGCACGCACACACATGCCCAAGACATGCTGGTGCTGGAAAACGCGTACCACGGCAACACCGGCACGGTGACGGACATCAGTCCCTACAAGTTCAATGGACCGGGCGGCAGCGGCCGCAAGCCATGGGTGCACATCGCTCCCATTGCCGACGATTACCGCGGCCCGCATCGGCGCGGCGAAGCGGACCTCGGCGGGCGCTACGCCGAAGACGTGAAGGCCATCCTTGGATCGCTGCACGCGGAGCGCCGTCACCTTGCCGCATTCATTGCCGAAAGCATGCCGAGCGTCGGTGGGCAGATCATCTTTCCGGACGGCTACCTGGCTGCGGTCTACGCGCTGGTACGCGCGGCGGGTGGCCTGTGCATCGCCGACGAAGTGCAGGTCGGCTTCGGCCGCCTGGGCAGCGCGTACTGGGGCTTCGAGACGCAAGGCGTCGTGCCCGACATCGTCGTGCTTGCGAAGCCGATCGGGAACTGCTTTCCGCTCGCCGCCGTCGTGACCACGCCGGCAATCGCCGCGTCCTTCCACAACGGCATGGAGTTCTTCAGCACCTACGGCGGCAATCCGGTCGCCTGCGCCGCCGGCCTCGCCGTACTCGATGTGTTGCGGGACGAGGCGCTGCCGGAACACGCGCTGCGTGTCGGCAACCGCTTGCTGACTGAACTCCGCGGACTCCAGGCAAGGCATGCATTGATCGGCGACGTGCGCGGCATGGGGCTGTTCCAAGGCATCGATCTGGTGACCGACCGCGACAGCCGGCAGCCTGCGACGGCGCAGGCCGGCCACATCGTCGAGCGCCTGCGGGATCGTGGCGTGCTTGCCGGCACGGACGGCCCGTTTCACAACGTCGTCAAACTACGCCCGCCACTTATCATCGCGGACGCCGACGTCGACCGCTTCGTCGGCGTGCTGGACAGCGTGCTCAGCGAGGACCTGCCGGCGTGACGGCGCCGGCACGCAAGATCGGCTTGATCGCCGCGACTGCGTTGGTGCTGGGCAACATGGTGGGTTCGGGCGTATTCCTGTTGCCGGCGACGCTCGCGCCTTACGGCAGCTACAGCCTGATGGGTTGGGTCGTCAGCGCGATCGGTGCGCTGCTGCTCGCCGGCGTGTTCTATCGCCTGGCACGCCGCGCACCGCTGGCCGGCGGCCCCTACGCCTACAGTCGTGAGGCGTTCGGCGACTGTCCCGGCTTTCTCGTCGCCTGGGTGTACTGGGTCGCGGTCGTCGGCAGCAACGCCGCGATCGCGGTCGCGTTCGCGAGTTACCTGTCGGCGCTGGTACCAGTGCTCGCCACGACTCCGTTCCTGGGCGCGCTCGTGGCACTGGCGGTGATCTGGGGCCTCACCCTGGTGAACATCGCCGGCATCCGCGCCGCGTCCGCCGTGCAGGTCGCGACGACAATCCTGAAACTGCTGCCGCTCATCGCGCTCGCTGCCGTCGGGCTCTGGCACTTCGACCCTGGGCTGCTCGCGCCGGCGACGTCGGCGGACACGCCGCTCCACGCGATCAACGTCAGCGTTGCGGCGACGATGTTCGCGTTCATCGGTGTCGAGTGCGCGACGATACCCGCTGGGCACGTCCGTGACGCGGAACGTACGATCCCGCGGGCGACGCTGCTCGGCACGCTTGCCGCGGCAGTCGTCTACATCGCCTGCACGCTAGGCGTCATGGGTGTCCTGCCTGCTGTCGTGCTGGCCGACTCGCAGGCCCCGTTCGCGGATGCCGCGCGCGTGCTGTGGGGAAACTGGGCGGCGTATCTCATCGCCGGCGCCGCGATCATTTCCTGCTTCGGTGCGCTGAACGGCTGGACGCTGATCGCCGGCCAGTTCGCGGAGGCGGTGGCGCGCGATGGCTTGTTCCCACGCTTCCTCGCCGCCGATTCCACCCGTGGTGTGCCCGTCGTCGCACTTGTCGTTGGCGCGACCATCGGCAGCGTTATCGTGCTCGCGAACTACAGCCGCGGGATGGTCGGCATGTTCACGTTCATCATCCTCCTGACGACGCTCGGCAACGTCATGGCCTACCTTTTCAGCGCGGTGGCCGACGTCGTCCTCGCGCTGCGCGACCAGCGTGCCGTGCCGGTGCGGCACGTACTGTTGGCGGGCGCAGCGTTTGCGTTCACCGTGTGGGCGGTGATCGGCGCGGGCCCGGCGGCGGCACAGTGGAACCTCATCCTGCTGCTGCTCGGACTGCCGCTCTATGCCTGGCAATCATGGACCCGAACGCGCCCAACGTGACTGCGGGCATGAAGACCCGACTGGCGGCGCTGGATGCGCGCCGGGTCCCATTGCAGGCCCAATACCAGTCCTTCGTCGCCAACGGGATGCCTGCGTTCAATGTCCTGGGCCAGACGGCAAACATTGGCAAGGTCACGCTGCCCTGACGAGCAGCGAGGCGCCCGCGGGATATTCAGGCGCGCGGGGCGCCCTTCACCACATAGACGGGTTCGGATGGCCGGACGTCCGGCAGGAACACGGCAAACAGCCCGAGCAAGGGCAGGAAAGCGCAGACCTGGTAGACGAATTCGATGCTGTAGGCGTCTGCCACCACGCCGAGCACCGCCGCGCCAATGCCGCCCAGGCCAAACGACAGGCCATAGAACATGCCCGAGACCATGCCGATGCGATGCGGGATCATGTCCTGCGCATAGACGATGATGGCTGGGAACGCCGAAGCCAGTACGACGCCAATGATCACCGTCAGGCCCACGGTCCAGGCCAGGTCCACGTGCGGGAGGAGCAGCGTGAACGGAGCGATGCCAAGGATGGAAAACCAGATGACCTGCCGGCGCCCGATACGGTCGCCAATCGGCCCCCCGATCAAGGTGCCGGCAGCGACGGCCACCAGGAACACCGACAACAGGTTGGTGGCCGCAGTCATCGACAGCCCAAAGTGGTGGATCAGGTAGAACTCGTAGTAGCTGCTGATGCTGGCCAGGTAAAAGAACTTCGAGAACATCAGCACCATCAGCACGCCGAGCGTGCGGTGCACCACGGGCTTTGGAAACATGGGCTGGTCGGTGGG
>DATNBK010000242.1:0-2669 GCA_035571995.1 Rhodanobacter sp. | reverse complement strand
CTGTGGCGCAACCTCGAGTTGTCGGTGCGCCCGGGCGAACGTTGGGCCATCACCGGACCCTCCGGATCGGGCAAGACGGTGCTGCTGCGAACCCTGGCTGGGCTGACACCCCCGCAAGGCGGGGAAATCCGCTTCGATGGCGAACCGATGAATGCGTGGTGGCGACCCGCGTACCGCGCACGCGTCGTCTACGTGGCGCAGCGACCCGCGCTGCCGGAGGGTACGGTCCAAGCCGCATTGGCGGCGCCCTTCCGCTTCCGCGTCCACCATGGCAGGGAATATTCACGCGACGCAGCCAGCCGTTGCCTCGCCGCCGTCGGCATCGGCGCGGCCTTCCTCGACCAGGACTCCGACCGCCTGTCGGGTGGCGAGGCGCAGGTTGTGAACCTGCTGCGAGCCATCCTGATCGCGCCTGACATCCTCTTGCTCGACGAACCAACCGCGTCGCTCGACCCGGCGCGTACCACGGCGGTAGAGGCCCTCGTCCGTGGCTGGATGGCCGGCGACAAGGCGCGTGCCTGTGTCTGGACGAGCCACGATGCCGCGCAACTGGCGCGGGTTACGGACCGGACGCTGGCGCTGGTAAGCGAACCATGAACCAGTCGTACCTCGCCATCGGCAACTGGCAACTCGGCTTTGCCGCGGTGCTGATCCTGGTCAACCTGGCGCTGTCGGCGTGGTTGCGGCTTGGGCTCACGCGCAGCCTGCTCGTCGCCAGCGTGCGCATGGTGGTGCAGTTGCTGCTGGTTGGACTGGTGCTCGAGTACATCTTCGCGCTGGACCATCCGCTGCCCGTCGTCGGCATTGGGCTGGTCATGGCGAGCCTCGCCGGCATCGCCGCGGTCAACCGCACCGGGCGCCGCTACTCCGGCATCTACTTCGACAGCGTGCTGTGCGTGCTTGCGGCCTCCTACGTCGTGACCGGCGCGGCCCTCGTCGGCATCATCGACGTCGAGCCATGGTATCGCGCGCAATACGCCATCCCGCTGCTCGGCATGGTGCTCGGCAATATCCTCAACGGCGTGTCGCTGGCGCTCGACCGCTTCATGGATGGCGCGGTCCGCGATGCCGGCCTGATCGAGGCCGACCTGGCACTCGGCGCAAGCCGCTGGGAAGCCTCGCACCCGCTGGTCACGGCAAGCCTGCACACCGGCATGATCCCGACCATCAATTCGATGATGGTGATGGGCATCGTGAGCCTGCCGGGCATGATGACCGGCCAGATGCTGGCTGGCGCCCCTCCCGCCGCGGCCGTGCGCTACCAGATCGTGATCATGTTCATGATCGTGGCGGCCACGGCTCTCGGAACGTTTGGCGTGGTGATGTTGGCGTTTCGCACCTTGTTCAACGCCGAGCACCAGCTTCGGCGCGACCGGCTGCACCCCGCGCAGCCGCTGTGGTCGACGCAATGGCGGCACGTGAGGGCCCGCCCGTCGGGCGGGGCGCGTCGCCGCGGATAAGGCCGCATCCCCTCACCAGTGGAACTGCACGCGCACGCCGGTGATCGCGGGATCATCGGTGACGGCAGCGCGCCTGCTCTGGACGGCGACGTAGTTCAGGACGAATTTCAAGTGCGCGTTCCAGTACCAGTTGACGCCAAGCGTCCAGGTACGCATGCGGCCGCCGTGTACCGGGCCATCGTCCAGGTCGATCGCGTCATAGCGCAGGCCGAGTTGCCACATGCCGGCGTTGGTGACGGCCCCGACCGGGGTTACGGGCAGGCCATCCACGTAGCGCCAGGTCTCACCACCAGGATTCCACAAGGCACTCACATAACCGCCCGCGCCCTGGAAATGGGTATCGGCGGGCACATGACGGTGCGCGTCGGCCCGCATGTACTCGCCTTGCAGCTTGACGTTACCGGCCACCCAAAAGGCTTCCGCGCCAAGCACCGACACATGGTCGATCGCCGGCATGGCGCCCGTATCCAGCAAGCGCACCGGGGTCAATTCCATGTTTGGCTGCACCCGCCAACGCATTTCGGCATCGCGCGTGTCGTAGTCCGCCCAGGACAGGCCAAGGTGCGCGATCCGGCCTGCCTGGTTGACCGGCGCCCAGGCGGCGCGCAGCGCTACACCATTGCCACGCGCGTAATTGGGGATGCGCCGGGTGGCGGCCAGTTCATGGTCGAAATAAGTCGCGGTCAGGGCCAGCGTGGGATGGCTGCCCGCAACGTCGGCCTTCCCGTAACGGAACTCATGGCCGTAGGCCACGCCGAGGCGGTTACCCAACGTAAAGGTCTTCGTCATCATGGCGGTGGACATGAACTCACGCGCCGTCAGCGATGAGAGGCGCTCCAGCCCGCTGGGCTGCTTGAATTGGCCGGCGCGCAAAAACGAACGGCGTTCGCGGCCAAACCGGTAGCGCGCGTTCATGTCCAGCCATTTGGCGGTATTGCGTTCGTAGCCGACCCGCCAGTCGAACCCACCGGGCCCGAGGCCGTTGAGGAAGAGTATGGCCACGCGCAAGTCATGGTTCGGCCCATCCGGGGACCGTGGATTGCCGCTCAAAGCGACGCCGTCGCTGCGGTACCAGGCGGCATCAGCCTGCACCAGGCCGCTGGTGTTGACCGTGGTGCCTCCAAGCCGCCCCAGCACCACCTGGGCATCAGCCGGCGCGGCTACGCAGACAGCAAGCAGCATGCTGGTGGGGGCCAGTCTCGATTTCAC
>DATNBK010000241.1:0-4225 GCA_035571995.1 Rhodanobacter sp. | reverse complement strand
GGAAGTTAAATCGGCGGCGGAACCGAGGGCATCAACGGCTACCTTTCCCGATTTAACTTCCTCCGTCCCCTTTTCCCGCGTTACTCGCCGCGCCAGGGCGAGGACGGCAAGCACGTCGGCAGCCGAGCGCGCCATGCTGATCACGTACAGGCCGGTTGCCGCGTCGCCGTGTTGGCGTCGGCTGGCGCGCAAGGCGGTAAACACCGCCTGCAGGTGCTCGGCCACGGGCTCGGTGCACGGCCCGAACTGGCGCTCGCCGCTGGCGTATGGGCGCAACCGCTCCGCGCGCGTCGCGGCGTCGCGCCCCGCCCACCCGGGGTCGTCCAGCAAGGCCGCCAACGCGTCGTCGTGGGCGCGCGAGTCCTGGCGCACGTCGAGCCGCGCCAGGTGGAAGCCGAAGCTGCGCACGCGCCAGATCACGCGTCCCACCGTGTAGGCACCGGCATGCAGGCCGCGGTGCGCGACGAGGCTCCCGGCAATCAAACGCAGGTCATCCAGCAATTCATCGGCCGATCCATACGCCGCCGGCTCGTCCGCCACGGTGGCGCGCAGTCGCGCACCCATGAGGTGCAGCAAGCAGCGGTACGGCATGTCGGCGTGGCGTGGGCGGATTTCCGACGCCGCCTGCGGATAGCTGGACATATAGACGTCCAGCCGCTCACGCAGCGATGATGTCACGGCGACGCGGTCGTCAGTCTGGCTGAGCGACCTGCCCAGCGCGGCCACGTCCTCGATGTAACGCTCGATCACCTGCGCGCGCTGCGAGGCCAGGCAGTCCGTCAGCGTGTCGGCGCCGACGTTCGGGTTGCCGTCCATGTCGCCGCCAACCCAACTGGCGAAGCCAAGCAGCCGCGGCAAGCGCGCCACCACGCCATAGACTTCGCGCAGCGCGTCCTGCAGCGACTCGTAGAAGGCGGGCACGATGCGGTACAGCGGATTGGCCAGGTAGAAGCCCACGTGCTCGTACTCATCCTGCACGGTGGGCTGCACGTCCGAGGCCTCGGCGGTCTGCCAGCCGGCGGAGAGCGCAACCACGATGCGCTCGGCGTCCTCGGCGCGCTCCTGTGGCGTGCGCTCCGGGTCGAAGCCGTCGACCAGCGAACGCACGATGGCATGCTCCTTCTCCAGCAGCGAGCGGCGCATGGCTTCGGTCGGATGCGCGGTGAAGACGGGCTCGACCCACAGCCGATCCAGCCAGCCCAGGAGCTCCTCAGCACCAACGCCCTGGGCCTTGAGTTCCCCCAAGAGTGCGCGCAGCGACTCCGGCTGGGGGGCGCTGCCCCCGCGCTGGTAGTCGCGGCGCCGGCGTATGCGGTGGACGCGCTCGGCCAGGTTCACCACCTGGAAGTAGGTGGCGAACGCGCGCGCCAGCGCCTGCGCAGCCGCCACGTCCAGGCCGGCCAGGGAATCGGCCAAGGCCCGGACAGGAGCACCTTCCCGGCGGCGCCGGATGGCCGCCAGCCGCACCTGCTCCACGCGGTTGAACAGCGCCTGGCCGCCCTGCTCGACCAGCATCCTGCCGACCAAGGCGCCGAGGCGGCTGACGTCCTCGCGCAGCGCGCCGTCGGGCGGCAGGAATTCGGCATGGGCGTCTTCGGACATGGGGCAACTCCGCACTGAAGGCGACGTGGCAAATTAAACCAGGGGCCGTATCCGCGGCATCAACGATCGTCCCCCGATTTAATTTTCCTCGCCCCTTGCTTGGCCGGTACAATAGCAAGCTGTCCCGCCCGTCGAGGGGCGTTGCGACCACGTGCGCGTGGCCAGGCTCGACGCGGCATCTTCCCAACGGCGCCCGGTTGTCTGTACGCGAGTCCTTCGCGAAAGACTGGCCATCCGTGGCCGGACTCTTCAAAAGAGCCTCGCCCTGACCGGAGATCTCCGATGAACGCTGCACTGAAAGAAACCACGCAGGACTTCAAGGTCGCCGACCTCTCGCTCGCCGACTGGGGCCGCAAGGAGCTGGACATCGCCGAGCACGAGATGCCGGGACTGATGTCGATCCGCCACAAGTACGCGCCGCAGGCACCGCTCAAGGGCGTGCGCATCACCGGCTCGCTGCACATGACGATCCAAACCGCGGTGCTGATCGAGACGCTCAAGGACATCGGCGCCAACGTGCGCTGGGCCTCGTGCAACATCTTCTCCACGCAAGACCACGCCGCCGCGGCCATCGCCGCCACCGGCACGCCGGTGTTCGCGTGGAAGGGCGAGACCCTGGAGGAATACTGGGATTGCACGCTCAAGGCCATGAGCTTCCCTGACGGCAAGGGCGGCTATCTCGGCCCGCAGTTGATCGTCGACGACGGCGGCGACGCCACGTTGCTGATCCACAAGGGCTACGAGCTGGAGAACGGTGGCACCTGGGTGGACGAACCCGCCGCCTCGCACGAGGAACAGGTGATCAAGAACCTGCTCAAGCGCGTGGCCAAGGAGCGCCCCGGTTTCTGGCACGTCGTGGTCGAGGACTGGAAGGGCGTGTCCGAGGAAACCACTACGGGCGTGCACCGGCTGTACCAGTTGGCGGCGGCCAAGAAGCTGCTGGTGCCGGCGCTCAACGTCAACGATTCGGTCACGAAGTCCAAGTTCGACAACCTGTACGGCTGCCGCGAGTCCCTGGCCGACGGCCTCAAGCGCGCCATGGACGTGATGCTGGCCGGCAAGGTCGTGGTGGTCTGCGGCTACGGTGACGTCGGCAAGGGCTGCGCGCACTCGATGCGGGCCTACGGCGCGCGCGTGGTGGTCACCGAGATCGATCCGATCAACGCGCTGCAGGCGGCGATGGAAGGCTTCGAGGTCAACACGGTCGAGTCGACGCTGGGCCGCGGCGACATCTACGTCACCACCACCGGCAACAAGGACGTGCTGACGCTCGAGCACCTGAAGGCGATGAAGGATCAGGCCATCGTGTGCAACATCGGCCACTTCGACAACGAGATCCAGGTCGACGCGCTGAACGCGCTGGCCGGCGTCACGAAGATCAACATCAAGCCGCAGGTGGACAAGTACGAGTTCGCGGACGGCCACGCCTTGTTCCTGCTCGCCGAGGGCCGCCTGGTGAACCTGGGCTGCGCCACCGGCCACCCGAGCTTCGTGATGTCCAACTCGTTCTCCAACCAGACCCTGGCACAGATCGACCTGTGGCAGCACAAGGACGTCTATACGGCCGAGGTCTACCTCTTGCCGAAGAAGCTGGACGAGGAAGTGGCACGGCTGCACCTGGACAAGATCGGCGTGAAGCTGACGACGCTGACGCCCGCGCAGGCCGACTACCTTGGCGTACCCGTGGAAGGCCCGTACAAGCCCGACCACTACCGCTACTGAGCGGGGATCATTCCCCACTTGTCATTCCCGTGGAAGCGGGAGGTGCTTCCGCGGGGATGACGATGAAGTGCTGGGGGTCCAGGTTGGCTCTGGGCCCCATCGATCATTTGCCGCGTCCCCTTTACTGCCTGCGATAGAGCAGGTCGGTCACCGCGTGGCCGAGCTTCAGGCCGCGGCGCTCGAAGCGCGTCTCCAGGCGCCATGGAGGCCGTCCGCCTGCCTCGCCGGCTGGCGGCAGCTCGCGTTGCCACCCGGGCGCGGCCTTGAGCACCTCGACCATGTGCTCGGCATAAGGCTGCCAGTCGGTGGCCAGGTGCAACAGGCCGCCTTCGGCCACACGCGAGGCGAGCAACGCAACGAATTCCGGTTGGATCAGGCGACGCTTATGGTGGCGCTTCTTCGGCCACGGATCGGGGAACCAGATGCGCACCTCGGCCAGCGCGCCCGGCGCAATGTCGTGGCGCAACACTTCCACCGCGTCATGGCGATACACACGCACGTTGTCCGCGTCACGTTCCGCCAGTGCATTCAGCAACCGGCCCACGCCCGGGCCATGCACCTCCACACCGAGATAATCCCGCGCCGGGTCCTGCGCACTCGACCAGGCCAGCGCTTCGCCGTTGCCAAAGCCGATCTCCATGACCAGCGGCGCAGCGCGCCCGAACACGGTGGCAAAATCCTGCGGCGCGCCTGCGGGCTCCAGGCCATAGCGCGCCCAGTGCTCGGTAAACGCGCGTTCCTGCGCAGGCGTCATGCGTCCCTCGCGCAGCACGAAACTGCGGATCTCGCGATGGTGCGCGGCAAGCTCCGGTTCGTCACTGTCGGTCATGGCTACGCCTCGGAGGTGGACCCGCCATTGTAAAGGGCCATACGCCGGCGGGTCTTTATAACGTCGAGCGCT
>DATNBK010000240.1:0-2733 GCA_035571995.1 Rhodanobacter sp. | reverse complement strand
CCAGACCCAGCTCACGGCCACGCTCAATCCCGACTTCGGCCAAGTGGAAAGCGACGACCTGGTGGTCAACTTCAGTGCGCAGGAGACGTTCTTCAGCGACAAGCGCCCGTTCTTCACCGAAAACCACGGCCTCTACGACTTCAACCTGCTGCTCGACGACTCGCAGTTGATCTACACCCGGCGCGTGGGTGGCCCCGCGGACGATGGTCGCGGCGTGAGCGAGATCGATGGCGCGGTCAAGCTCAACGGCGTGCTTGGTGCCACGGAATACGGCGTGCTGGCCGCACAGGAGCGTAGCGATGCCGGGCGGACATTCGCGGCGCTGCGCCTGAACCACGATTTCGGCACCCAGGCCATCGGCATGCTGGCCACGCGGGTCAAGCATCCGTGGCTGGACCGCGAGGCCTCCGTGCTTGGGGTCGACTACCGCTGGCAGCCGAACGAGCGCGTGGTGGTCACGAGCAACGTCGTCGGCAGCGACATCGACCAGCCCGGGCTGGCGACCCAAGGCGTGGGCGCCGTGATGAACGTGTCCTACCAGGTGAACAACCTGTGGAGCCACGAGTGGTACGCGATGCATTTCGACAACCGGCTCGACATCAATGATTTTGGCTATTTGCCGCGCGCCGACCTCAATTACCTGCACTGGGAAGTGCGCCGCCGCTTCGTCGACATGCCGGAGACTTCGGCGTACCTCGCACGCGAGGTCCAGGTGCGCGGCAGCGCGGAAAACAACAGCCACGGGCTCGATTTGCGGCGCAGCATGCGGGTCGAAGTGCAGGGTGACCTGCGCAACGGCGGCAAGGAATCCATTGAAATGGCGCTGTCGCCTCCGGGACATGACGACCTCATCACCCGCGGCCATGGCGTGATGCGCAGCGCTTTCGATCCCTACCTGTCCTGGGAGCGTTCGCGGCCCCGGCAGGGGAACTGGGCATGGTCAGGCGAGGCCAGCATCTCCGGCAACAGGCTCAGTGGCATCCGCGACGGTTGGGACTGGTCGCTGCAGGTGCAGCCCACGTATTTCTTCAGCGATGCGTTGAGCACGTTTGCCGAAGTGACCTACACCGCCACGCCGGCGCTGGTGGTCTGGCAGTACGACAACCTGATCGCCAGCTTCCGTTCGAAATCCCTGCAACTGGCTGCGGGCCTGGCCTGGAACATCGGCGACCGGCAGACCCTGCTGGTGCGGCTGCAGGCACTGGGCCTGGACGCCAACTCGCCGCGCCCCTACCGGGTCAACCCGGACATGCGCGCGCTGGCCTCCGCCGATCCGGTGGATGAATTCAGCATACGCAACCTGGGATTGCAGGTGCGCTATCGCTATGAGCTGGCGCCGTTGTCGGACCTGTATGTGGTTTACGGTCGCGGCGGCTATGCCTTGGCGCCAATCGCCGAATCGGCCTCCGAGCAGTTCCTCGACAGCTTCAGGTTGCGCGACAGCGAACAATTGCTGGTCAAGTTCGCCTATCGCTTCTCGCTTTGACGTGTGCGGGGTTGTGCATCCCCGCTCCGCACAGGCCTTCAAGTTGACCGGCGCGCGCAGCGTGTGCCGGCCGCGTGGATTCCCCGCCTGGGCAGAGCGTAACCATGACTTCTGGCCTATGGTGTCTGCCGCCGCGCGCCAAGACACTACGCGGTCCGCCACTTCTGTCGAGTAATGAGACTCATGCCCAACTTCGCTCCGACCGTGCTGGCTATGGCCTTGGCCACCGCACTCGCACCTGCCGCCGTCCTTGGACAATCGGTGGCACCGGCCGCTGGCAACCAGGATCAGCAAAGTACGACGAACCTGCCGGCGATCGACGTGCGGGCCAACGACTTTCGCACGATCCAGAAGCGCAAGATGCAGTACCAGATGCCGGAGGTCTCCAATACCGAGATCACGGTGACCAAGAAGGCCACGGTGACGCACCTGGACCTGCAGCCGATCGTGATCGGCAACAATCTCGAGCAGTTGCTGGTGCGCTCACCGGGCGTGCAGGTGTCGCAGCAGCCGACGCCGACCCAGTTCAACCTGAGCTACCGCGGCCTGGGCAATCCGCAGGAATCGGAATACGTCCTGGTCATGCAGGACGGCATCCCGCTTGAATCCGACTGGATCGGCTTCCCCACCCTGTACGCGATGCCACTGATCCAGAGCATTGCCGACGTCCAACTGATCCGCGGTGGCGCCAGCCTGTTGTACGGGCCGGAGCCCGCGCCCGTGATCAACCTCGTGTCCAAGCGACCCAAGCCTGGCGCGCCGTTCTCTGCCAGCACCGAGCAGGTGGTGGGCAACCATGGCCTGTACTCGACGTTCAACCGGGTCGAGGGCAGCAAGGGCGCGTGGACGTTCAGCGCCAATGCGGGTTACGTGCGCAGCGATGGCACCCGGCCGAACGCGCAATCGCAGATGCGCCAGGGTGACCTGTACGTGGAGTATCGCCCGGACGACAAGCAATATTCCTGGCTCGACCTGCACGCGATCCGCGCCGATTCGGGCGATCCGGGACGTCTGAGCCTTCCGCAATGGCAGGCCAACCCGAAGGCCACGCCAACGCCATACAACCGCGACTGGGTGGATCGCACCCAACTCGTGCTTGGCCACCAGCATGAATTTGGCGACTGGCTGCTGATTGGCAAACTGTGGTTTGCCTACCAGGATCTCGCCAGCCGCGGCGCCGGCGGCGCGCTCGGCGCCCCGCCGCCGACCAGTACTACGCTGGTGGACGAGCAGTTCCGCACCGGCGG
>DATNBK010000239.1:0-6664 GCA_035571995.1 Rhodanobacter sp. | reverse complement strand
TCGAGCAGGTTGGCGAGGATCATCGCGTCGCCAATGTCGTTGACCAGGAACTCGTCCAGGCACAGCACGCGGCAGCGGCCGGCCAGCTCGGCGGCGACGATGCGCAGCGGATCCTGGCGCTCGCCAAGCCCACGGAGGGCCTCGTGCACCTCGGCCATGAAGCGGTGGAAATGCCGCCGCAAGACCACGCCATGCGGCAGGCTGGCGGCAAACAAATCCATCAGGAAAGTCTTGCCGCGGCCAACCTGGCCCCACAGGTACAGGCCGGGTATGGCCGCGGCCGCTTCGGCGCCAAGCATGTTGCGCAGGCGGTCGAACAAGCTTTCGGGGCGTGCCGCGGCGGCGCACAAGGCGGCATGCAGGCGATCGAACTCCGGCAGCAGGGCAAGCTGCGTCGGGTCCGCCTCCCAGCGATGCGCGGCCACGCCCTCGGCGTAGCGGACGCTGGGCGCGGGTGGCTGGCCCTCAGCCATGGGCTGCTTTTCGGTGGTGGTGAGTCAAGGTGTGCGAACGGGCTCAGGCATGCCGCAGTGGCGGCAGCCAATCGCGCACCGCGTGCTTGATCGCGCCGCGCAGATCCATCATCCGGCGGTGGAAGAAATGCCCGGTGTCCGGCATGCGGATCAGTTCGGGCGGCTGCTTCAGCGCGGCAACCCAGTCGAACACGGCCTGCGGGTCCACGATCTCGTCGGCTTCGCCCTGGATCAGCAGCCATGGGCAAGTCGGCAGGGGCACGCCGTCCAGCGGGCGCAGGCCGATGGGCGGGGCAATGCTGATCAGCGCCTTGGCCTGCAGGCGCACGGCGTTGCGCAAGGTGATCCAGGCGCCAAACGAAAACCCAGCCAACCACAGCACATCATTTGGCCGCACCTTGCGCACCCAGTCGGCCACGGCCACCAGGTCGTCGCTCTCGCCGGGGCCACCGTCGTGCGTGCCGGTGGAGTTGCCGGTACCACGGAAATTGAAGCGCAGCGTATCCAGCCCCGACTCGCGCAGCGCCCGCTCGGCCATGGTCACCACCTTGTTGTGCATGGTGCCGCCCTGCTCGGGCTGGGGGTGGCAAACCACCGCCACGCCACGCCGTGCACCGTTGCGCGTGGCGACGTCGGTGATGGTTTCCAGCTTCCCGCCAGGGCCGTCCAGCAGGAAGCTGGCGGACTCGGTGGGAAACGTGGCAGGGACGGAGGACAGGGGCGTGGGGCTCATGCGCCGATGATACCTGCCTTGCGCCGCGCCCGCGGCCGGCGGCGCCGGGACCGGCTGTCTGCAGCGCAGCGCACGGCCGCACAACGCCAGTCAAACGGACCGCCGGCGACATCGGTTGTGGCTGGCAAAGACGGCTAAAATGCCTGCAGCCACCGGGCCGTACCGGGGAGCGTGCCCACCATGCAAGCTGTGTCGTTGCGTTTTTTGCGCCCCTATATCGTGCTCGGCGCCGCATTGGTGTTTTTCCTTGTTTGCGTGGCACTCGCCGCCGGCAGCGAGCCGCAGCGGCTGCAGCAGCTCTTCATCGCGAGCCTGATGCTGTGCACGCTCGGCGCGCTCCTGGCTGCGCTCGCGCGTCCGGCCACCGCGCTGGTGCTCGCCGGCGGCATGTTCCTCGGGCTGCGCTTCATCGCCGTGCTTAAGATGCAATACCTGGAGTCCACGCTGCTGCCGGCGGACTTCGTCTACTTTGCGCGCACCAGCCTGGTCGACACCCTGCGCCATTACCCGCACCTGTATGCGCTGGGCATCGGCCTGTGCGTACTCGGCCCGGTGCTGCTGTACCTGGTGTGGCGTGGCGACCTGCGCTGGCGCGGGCGGAGTCGGTGGCGCGCGGGGCTGCTGCGGGTGCTGGGCGTGGCGGGGTTCGCGGCCATGTTCTGGATGCTGCTGCTGCCGCATGGTGCCTTTGCCCAGGTGCACGCGCGCGCGGCCTGGGACGAGATGTCCGACGATGCGCTGCTGACCGACTTCTTCGTCAACTGGCGCGATTCCGAGGTGCAACTGCCGCGGATGTCCAGCGCCCTGGCGGCGCGGCAGCAATGGTCCGGCACGGTCGTGCCGCCCGCGCCTGCCACGCACGGGCCGTACCCGGACATCGTGCAGGTGCTGGAGGAGAGCACGTTCGATCCTGCCAACTTCGACGCCTGCCATGACGTGGCGCTATGCCAGTTCGCGCTGTTCCGTCCCGACGCCCGCACCCGCGGCGCGGGCGTGTTGCGCGTGCACACCTTTGGCGGCGGCACCTGGGTCAGCGAGTTCGCGGCCTTGACCGGCATGCCGCACGACATCTTCGGGCCCGGTGGCATGTATGCGCCCTTCGTGCTGGCGCCCCACATGCGCGATGCACTGCCATGGCTGCTGCGGCGCCTCGGCTACACCACGATTGCCGTCTACCCCACGGTCGGCAGTTTCCTCAACGGCCGCAACGCGTACCGCGCCTATGGGTTCGACCACCTGTACGACGCCAACGAGCTGCAGTTGGACGAGTGGGAGGAATCCGACGCGCAGATGTTTGCCGCTGCGGCGCGCGCCTATGCGCTGGCCAAGCGGCCAGGCCATCCGGTGTTCATGATGGTGCTGACGGTGAACCAGCACGGTCCGCATGACGACGCCGAACGGCCGAAGCTGCCTGAGCCCTGGCGCCACGGCGTGGCCCGCGGACTGGCGCCGGCCGCAGCGCTCAATTTCGACACCTACCTGTGGCGGCTGCACGATTCGGACCTCGCCATGCGTGGCCTCGAGCACACATTCCTGGATCGTCCCCAGCCGACCATCCTCTTGCATTTCGGCGACCACCAGCCCTCGTTTGCCGGCCTGCTGCGCGGCTTGCCACGCACCCTGACGCCGGGGTTGCGGCCATACCGTGACGAGCTCACCTATTACGTACTCAAGAGCAATTTCCCCGGCCCGGCCCTGCCGCACTACCCGATGCTGGACATCGCCTTCCTGCCGACGATGGTGTTGCAGGCAGCGGGCCTGCCGGCGGACGCCTATTTCGCCGCCGCCACCACCTTGCGCGATCGCTGCGGCGGGCGCTTCGACGATTGCCCGGTTCCGGGCTTGCTGGCTTCCTACGAGGCCTGGGTGTTCGAGCACCTGCGCGTCTACCAATAGAGACGTCCCTGTTGCCTCGGGTGGCCTTTGCGGAATGAGTTGTTATGATCCCCCTTCGTCGTAGAGGGGAACCCCATGGGCTTTTTTCGCAGATTGATCCGGCACAAGACGGTTGCGCAGTTGCAGGCCGAAGCAGGAGCGAGCAAGGATTTCCGGCGCACGATGGGCGTGTGGCAGCTGACCGCGATCGGTGTGGGCGCGATTGTCGGCGTCGGCGTGTTTGTGCTGGCGCCCAACGAGGCGGCCTTGAACGCCGGCCCCGCGATCATCCTGAGTTTCCTGGTGGCAGGCATCGGCAGTGCCTGCGCGGCGCTTTCCTATGCCGAATTTTCCGGCATGATTCCGGTTACCGGCAGCGCCTACACCTACAGCTATGCCGTGCTTGGCGAGTTGCCGGCGTGGATCATCGGCTGGGACCTGCTGGTCGAGTACGCGCTCATCGTCGGCGTGGTCGCCGCCGGCACGTCCAATTACCTGCAGTCGCTGATTGCCCAGCTCACCGGCTTCCACCTGCCGGTGTTCCTGCAGGCTGCCTATGACCCGGCCCAGCCTGACAGCGGCCGCGGCGTCAACCTGATCGCGATGGTCGTGGCGCTGGCGATTGCAGCGCTGCAGATCGCCCGCACCGAGGTCGGCGCGCGCTTCAACACGGTGGTGGTGGCGCTGAAGGTGCTGGGCGTCGTGGTCGTGGTGGTGGTGGGCGCGTTCTTCATCAACCCGGCCAACTGGTCGCCCTTCATCCCGCCGCTGGTCCAGGACGCGACGGCGACCGGGGGTACGCGCTATGGCGTGGACGGCATGCTTGCCGCGGCCAGCATCGTGTTCTTTGCCGTGTTCGGCTACGACACCCTGACCACCGCCGCGGAGGAATCGAAGAATCCACAGCGCGACCTGCCGCTCGCGGTCCTCGCCTCGCTCGGCGTGGCAATGGCCATGTACCTGGCCATCTCGCTGGTGCTGACCGGCATGGTGCCGTACAACGCCTGCGTGGATCCAAGCGAGGCCGCCGGCCACTGCACGCAGATGATCCTGGCCAGCGACGCGCCGGTGAGCGCGGTGTTTGCCGCCCGCGACCTGCATTGGGTCAGCGCGGCCATCAACGTCGCCGCGATTGCCGGCATTGCCAGCGTCGTGTTCGCCTTCATGCTGGGCGCGGCGCGCATCTGGTATGCGCTGGCCCGCGATGGCCTGCTGCCGCGCTGGTTCGCCAAGCCGCACCCGAAATACCACACGCCGTATCGCCCGACCATGCTGCTGGGCATCTTCACCGCGCTGGCGGCCGGCCTGCTGCCGATCCGCGAGCTGGCCGAGCTGGTGAACATCGGCACCTTGTCCGCGTTCATCGTGATCTGCGCCTCGGTACTCATCCTGCGCATCCGCCAGCCCGACCTCGAGCGGCGTTTCCGTACACCGGCGTTGTGGCTGCTGGCGCCGCTCGGCATCGTGTTCTCGCTGTTCCTGATCACCGGCTGGCCGTGGTTCTCCAATGGCCGCTTCCACATGATCGGTGGCCTCGACATCGTCACCATCTGGCGTTTCGTGGTCTGGATGGCGATCGGCTTTGCGATCTACTTCAGCTTCGGCATGCGCCACAGCTCGCTGGCGCGTCCGACGGAAGCCAACGACTGACGCCCGCTACCGGCTGCGGCGCGATCGTCCCGACGTGCGCGCCGCCTGCTCAGACGCTGACGATGCGGTCGCGGCCTTGGCGCTTGGCGTTGCGCATGGCCTGGTCGGCCCGTGCGAGCAGGGCTTCCACGCCGTGGTAGGCGTCCGGTACGCAGGTGGCGAGTCCAATGCTCACTGACAGCTGGCCATCTGGCCGAGGAATGTCGTGCACGGCGAGGCGCAGTCGTTCGGCGCGCTCCATGGCTTGCTCCAGGCCTACGCCAGGCAGCAGCATGGCAAATTCCTCGCCGCCGATCCGGCCGATCAGGTCGGTCGGCCGGCTTTGCGTGCGCAGGGCGGCAGCCAGCGCCACCAGGGCCGCGTCACCAGCCGCATGGCCGTACTCGTCGTTGATGGTCTTGAAGTGGTCGACGTCCAGGTACAGCAGGCTGGTCGGCCGCCGCCGCACATGGGCTTCGTCGATCGCATCCGCGGCCAGCTCCAGGAAGCGGTTGCGCAGCAGCAGGCCGGACAGGTCGTCCGTAGCCGCCTTGGCCCGCAGCTGCCGTTCCAGGCGGAATTGCTCCACCAGCATGTCGACCAGGAAAGTACGCAGGACGATGCACAAGGCTATGGTCAACGCCATATACACGAAGTACTGCAGCAGGTGCGCACCGTCCGTGCCGTTCCACAGCAGCATCGGCAGGGGGCCCAGCGCGCACAGCAGCATGCCGAGCGCGAAATCCCAGCTGTCAATCCACACCATGGCGGAGGCGGCCGGTATCAGCAGGGCGGCCGGCCACACCCAGGGCAAGCCAGGCTTGCCGTTCCAGCCCTGCAGGTTGATTGCCACTTCCAGCAAGGTCACGCACAACAAGCCCAGGAGTCGCAGCCCGGCTGGCCGGCGCATACGCTGGGTGGCGACCACTACCGGCAACATGGCGACCAGCGGCAAGGCCTGCAGCCAGGCCGACAGTGACGATGCATGCCCGGCCAGCGTGCCGCTCACCGCGATCACGATGGCGCCGCACACCGCCAGCACGGTCAAGGCGTGGATCGAGGGACCCATGCAGCGGGCCAGGTAGTCCTGGTATTGCTGCTGGTCGCTGGCGCGCAGGTTGTGCACGCTCCTGGCGCTCTTGCGGGCGGCGGGCGAAAGTCGGGTCATGGCCAAGGATTTCAAGGCGCGGTTCTCTTCCTGCTCAAGCAAGTTGGGTGCCATGGTGTCCCCTCGCTTGGCCACGCCGTCGATTCCTGCGTTGCGTCTGCGATGGTTTTAGCGCGCACCTGGAGTCGGGGTCCCCTTGCCGACATGGTAGTCTGCCAGATGTGCCAGCCGTTGCCATCCACCGCGCGGTCCTGTTTGTACAGGGCTCGGAAAACCGCGGCTCCGGGCAGGCTGGACCCTTGATTTGACTGGATTCCATCGGAGGATGCCGTGATCAATGCTTGCTTGGGACGCGCCACGCTGCTTGCCGCATTGTGCGGAATGGCCTCGTGGTCGGCGTATGCTGACGTCCCGCCGCCGCAGGATGTGCCGTATCAGGGCACTTTGCAGGTCACCGTGGATGCCACCGACGTGGCCCGACGCATCTTCCAGGTGCGCGAGGTGGTGCCGGCTCAGCCCGGCCCGCTGACCTTGCTGTACCCGGCTTGGCTCCCCGGCCACCATTCCCCGGTGGGCCCGATCGACAAGGTGGCCGGCCTGGTGATCACCGCCAATGGCCAGACCCTGCCCTGGAAGCGCGATCCGCTGAACGTCAATGCTTTCCACGTTGAAGTGTCGCAGGGCGCGAGCAGCGTCAACGTGGCGTTCCAGTTCCTGTCGCCGCAGAACACGCGCGAGGGTCGGGTGGTGATGACCCCGGAGATCATCAACCTGCAGTGGTCCTCGAACACGCTCTACCCCGCGGGCTACTACGCCAGCCGCATCACGACCCAGGCCAGCGTGAAG
>DATNBK010000238.1:0-7367 GCA_035571995.1 Rhodanobacter sp. | reverse complement strand
TCTATGCCGCCGGCGAGATCTGCGGCATCGGTGGGCGCGATTGTGCCCGGGTCGAGGGCGCCATGGCGGGCCATGCCGCCGCGGGCGCGCAGGCCGAGGCAGCGCAACTGCAGGGCCGCAAACGGCATGCGCGCGCGTTTGCCGTACAGTTGCGCCGGCATTTTGCGCTGCGACCGGAGGTCCGTGGGCTGGCCGAGGCCGACACGGTGATTTGCCGCTGCGAGGATGTCCCCTTGCGCGCCTTGGATGGCTATACGGATTCACGCAGCGCCAAGCTGGCCACGCGCTGCGGCATGGGCGCCTGCCAGGGGCGGATATGCGGCAGCGCGCTGGCCGAACTGGGCCGTTACCCCCGCAGCGGCGACCGTCCGCCGTTGTTCCCGGCGCGGCTCTCCACCTTGGGCGGTGACGCCGCCGTGAGCCCCCGTGACTCGTGACGGAAGCGCCGCCAGCCGATATGTGCGCGGCGCGCCATGTCGAAGGTCACTTGAACCGGCATGCCCAAGGCAGCACCATGGCTGCTCATGCTCCCAGAGGGCAAGTGGACGGGTGCATGGTCAACTGCACGCCGGTTCCCACTTGGCCTGCGCAGGCCCTGACCGCAAGCCGACCACGACCGCCCATCAGCAAGGGATTTCCATGAAGATAGCCAACCACCCGCGTATCCTCGCCTGCCTGGGCCTGTTGGCCTGCCTGCTTGCCGTAGCCATCCCAGCGCAGACCGTGCCTACCAGCGCGTATGCACAGATGAGCTGGCGCCTGGTCGGGCCGTTCGACGGCGGACGGGTGCTGGCCGTGGCCGGGGTGCCCACGCAGCCGCAGACCTATTATTTCGGCAGCGCCAATGGCGGCGTGTGGAAGACCACCAACTCCGGGCTGTCGTGGGATCCCTTGTTCAACGACCAGCCGGTGTCCTCGATTGGCGCCATCGCGGTGGCCCCGTCCGACCCGAACATCATTTACGTGGGTACGGGCGAAGCCGACCCGCGCAGCGACCTCACCTTCGGCGATGGCGTGTACAAGTCCATCGATGCCGGCAAGACCTGGACCAACGTCGGCCTGCGCAAGACCTTGCACATCGGCAAGATCGTCGTCGATCCGCACGATCCGAATGTGGTGCTGGTGGCGGCCCTCGGCCGCGTCTACGGGCCCAGCGAGGATCGCGGCATCTACCGCTCCAGCGACGGCGGGCGGACCTGGACCAAGACGCTCTACGTGAACGACAAGACCGGCGGCATCGACGTGGCCATGGATCCATCCAATCCCTCCGTGCTGTACGCCGGCATGTGGACGGTGCAGCGCACGCCCTGGCATCTCTCCAGCGGCGGCGAAGGCGACGGCTTGTTCAAGTCGACCGACCAGGGCAAGACCTGGTCCCGGTTGCAAGGCCACGGCCTGCCGGCCGGCGTGCTGGGCAAGATCGGAGTTGCCGTGGCCGGCGGCGAGACCAGGGGTCAGGTCGTCTACGCGATCATCGAGGCCAAGGACGGCGGCTTGTTCCGTTCCGACAATGGCGGCGGCGACTGGAAACTGGTCAGCAACGACCAGCGCATCATGGGCCGCGCCTGGTATTTCATGAATGTGTTCGTGGACCCGACGGATGCGAACACGGTGTATGCCACGAACACCGGATTCTTCAAGTCCACCGACGGCGGGCATAGCTGGAACGCGCTTAGTCTCCCCGGCGGCGACAACCATGCGTTCTGGATCAATCCGCTGCATCCGCACCTGATGGTGCAGGGACACGACCAGGGCGTGGTGACCAGCGTCGACGGCGGCAAGACCTGGGGCAAGTTTTACAACCTGCCGATTGCCCAGCTCTATCACATCTCGGCCGACGACCGTTTCCCGTACAACATCTACGGCTCGGTCCAGGATTGCCCCTCGGGTTGCGCATTCGGCACCGCCAGCCGCGGGGTGGGCGGCATCACCGCCAAGGAAGTTTTCAACGTAGGTGGCGACGACGGCGAGTCCGGTTACGTGTTTGCCGATCCAAACGATTCCAACTACATCGTCGAGGGTGGTTATGCCGGCGGCTTGACCCGCTACAGCCTGCGCACCAAGACGCTGCAGGACATTGCCCCGTGGTCGAACGCAAACGGCGGGCATGCGGCGAAGGACGTCAAGTACCGCTTCACCTGGACCGACCCATTCGCGTTTGCGCCATGGAAGGACGGGGATACCTATCCGCTCTACCTCGGCTCGCAGTACCTGATGGTGAGCCACGACAGCGGCAAGAGCTGGGAGGTCATCAGCGAGGATCTGACCCGCAACGACAAGTCCAAGCAGCAATCCTCGGGTGGCCCGATCACCCAGGACAACGCCAGCGTCGAGTACTACAACGTGATCTATGCGATTGCGCCCTCGCCGGTGAGCAAGGGCCAGATCTGGATAGGCACCGACGATGGCCTGGTCTGGCTGACCCGGGACGCAGGCAAGACCTACAAGAAGATCACGCCGCCCAAGATGCCCGAGTGGGCGCGGATTGACGCGATCGAGGCCTCGCATTTCGATGCCGGTACCGCTTTCGTCGTGGCCGATGCGCACAAGCTTGGCGACAACACGCCCTACGTCTTCGTGACCCACGATTACGGCGCCACCTGGGCTAGCCTGGTCGATGGCCTGAGTGCGCCCAATTACGTGTACGTGGTGCGGCAGGATCCGGTGAACAAGAACCTGCTGTTTGCGGGCACCGCGAACGGCATCATGGTGTCGTTCAACGGTGGCCAGCAATGGCAGTCGCTGCAGTTGAACCTGCCGACCTCGCAGGTGCGCGACATCGCGATCAAGGGTGCCGACCTGCTGGTGGCGACACACGGGCGTTCGGCCTGGGCCATGGATGATATTTCCGCCTTGCGCCAGCTCAGCGCCGAAGTCATGGCGAGTCCGGCGCACCTGTTTGCGTCCGCACCGGCTTGGCTGCTGCGCATGCGGGGCGGCCGCAGCACCGGGGCAGGCAACCTTGCCGGCGAGAATCCGCCGAACGACGTGATTGCCTATTACCTCAAGGACAAGCCGAGCGGGAAGATCACGCTGGCCATCTACGATGCGGCCGGGAACCTGGTCAACTCCTTCGACAATGCGCGCACGGGTGCGGCAGAGGCGACCGGCGAAGGCCCGTTCGTGCGGCACCCGCTGGGCGACAAGACGTTGACTGATCACCCGGGCATCAACCGTTTCGTCTGGGACCTGCGCTTCCCGGCGGCACCGCCGATCCATGCCAAGGCGTCCTACGTGGAAGGCCGCGGCCCCAATGGCGCCTACGTCGTTCCCGGCACGTACAAGCTGGTGCTGACCGTGGATGGGCAGTCCTATGCGCAGCCGTTGACGGTCAAGGCCGACCCGCGTTCCGCGGCGACGCAGGCCGACATGGTCAAGCAGTTCAACCTGGCCAGCAAGGCGCAGAACCTGCTGTGGCAAAACCACGCGGTGATCAACCAAATCCTCGACCTGCGCGCGCAGTTGCAGGCGCTGCAACAAAAGGACGGCACCAGCAAGGCCATCCGGCAGCAGGCTGCCGCCCTGGATGGCAAGGTGTTTGCGCTGCAGGGCGAGTTGTACCAGTACCATGCCGCGACCGGCATTGGCCTGCTCAATTACCCGGTCAAGCTGGGCGAGCGCATCGCCTACCTGTCGAACGAGATCAACTTGATGTCAGCCGCCGCACCGACCAGGCAGTTCTATGCGCAGTACGCCGAATACGAGCAAGCCATGGCACCACTGGTGCGGCGTTGGCAATCACTCCAGGGTGGGGATCTGTCCGCGCTGAATGCAAAACTGCAGTCGGCCGGTTTGCCGGTCCTGGTGATTGCCAACGGCGACGAAGAGCGCATGCCGGGTCCGCCGGTGCAGATCCACTGAGGAGGCTGATTTTGATCGTTGTTCGGGAATGCCGTGGCGAACATCGACCCAGCCGAAGGCACCGAAACACCGCTTTGTCGTCATCCCCGCGAAAGCGGGATCCAGTGCCTTTGGATGATTCGTAAAGGCCAAGGCACTGGATTCCCGCTTGCATGGGAATGACGGGTTACCGGGGATCCCGCGGTGCAGGGGACGCGGATGCTGTCAGCAATGAAGCGCACGGAGCATGTTGGGCTTGCCGGCATGCTGTAGCTCCGTTCCAGATAAATCACCTTACCGATGAGGAAATGCAACATGCCGCAGCAAGGCAGATTTCTCAAGAAGCTCAGCCTGACGGACCTTACCTTCATAGGGCTCGGGTCCATCTTTGGCTCGGGCTGGCTGTTTGCCGCGAGCTACGTTGCGGCCTCGGCCGGGCCGGCCGGCATGATTTCCTGGTTGATCGGTGGCGCCGCGGTTTTGCTGCTCGGGCTGGTGTATTGCGAACTGGGCGCCGCGTTGCCGCGGGCGGGCGGCGTGGTGCGTTATCCGGTGTTCTCCCACGGTCCCTTGCTTGGCTACCTGATGGGGCTGATGACGGTCATCGCGTTTTCCAGCCTGATCGCCATCGAGACGACGGCTGCCCGCCAATACGCTTCGGCCTGGTTTCCGCAGCTCACCCAGGCGGGTTCCGATGCGCCAACCTTGCTTGGCTGGCTGGTGCAACTGGCGATCCTGGTGTTGTTCTTCCTGCTCAATTTCTTCAGCGTGAAGACCTTTGCGCGGGCAAACAACATCATCAGCATTTTCAAGTTCGTCGTGCCGGCGCTGGTCATCATTGTGCTGCTGTCGGCGTTCAACCCGGACAACCTGCACGTGCATGGCTTCGCGCCATTTGGCGTGCAGGGCATCGAGGCGGCGGTCGCCGCGGGCGGCATCATCTTCGCCTATCTCGGGTTGACCCCGATCATCTCGGTGGCGAGTGAGGTGCACAACCCGCAGCGGACGATACCGATTGCGCTGATCCTGTCGGTGATCCTCTCCACGATCATCTACCTGTTCCTGCAGGTGGCCTTCCTGGGCAGCATCCCGGCTGACATGCTGGGCAACGGCTGGGTGGGCATCGACAAGCTGTTCTCGCTGCCGTTCCATGACATTGCGCTGGCCTTGGGTATTGGCTGGCTCGGTATCCTGGTGGTTTCCGATGCGGTGATTTCGCCCACCGGCTGCGGCAACATCTATATGAATGCGACGCCGCGCGTCATCTACGGCTGGGCCCGTGGCGGGACGTTCTTCAAGGTGTTCACCGGCATCGACGCGAAGTCCGGAATTCCACGCGCGGCGCTGTGGCTTACGTTGGGGCTGTCGATATTCTGGACCCTGCCATTTCCATCCTGGGGCGCGATGATCCGCGTCGTCTCGGCGGCGTTGGTCTTGAGCTACGCCACCGCGCCGCTCACCGTGGCGGCATTGCGCCGCAACGCTCCGGACATGCCCCGACCGTTCGTGGCCCCGGCGCTCGGTGTCCTGGGGCCGTTGTCATTCGTCATTGCCGCGTTGATCGTCTATTGGTCCGACTGGGCGACCTTGTCCTGGTTGATGGCCCTGCAGATCGTGTTGGTCATCGTCTATGTCGGCTACAAGTGGGTGTCGCCATCGCGCCGCGCCGAGCTGGGGCAGGAACTCTATTCGGCGTCGTGGCTGATCGGGTTCTACATCCTGATCTTCATCATTTCCTACCTGGGCACGTTTGGCGGCCGCGGCATCATTGGCCATCCATGGGATTCGCTGGTCGTCGTGGCCATTGCCCTGGTGACCTACTATTGGGGCGCGAACACCGGCCTGCCGTCGTCCAAGCTCAACCTGGGCACGGGCGACGACGACTAGCAACCGGCACCCGCAAAAGAACGCGTTCGAGATGGGGCGTAGTCAATCAGGTTGCGGCTTGATCGACCACGCCCCCTTTTGTCCGTGACCTTTTGCTGCGCGGTACCGTGGCCGAATGTCCCGCGCGCCCAATATCGACGACGTGTTCTCGGCAGGCTGTACCAGGGTTGCGAGGCAACGTCGTGTTCCATGATGCAGGCCACGTGTCGACCTTCGGCTCGGCGGCAGGGCTGGCGTTTGGATGTTTGGACGGCTATTACGTTGACTATGCCGCGATCTGGTAGCACGATGCCCCGGCGGGCTGCCGGATCGGCCGCTGCATACGCGGATCGACCTGGGCGTGAACAACCTGTTCAACAAGCAGCCGCCGATCCTGTACGCAAACAATACGAACAACGCGAATTCAATCGCCGGCGTCTTTGATTATCTTGGGCGCTATTACTTGGCAAGGGTGACGGTCACTTTCTGATATTGGTGGCATGAAACTGGGGCGACCGTGCAGCAGATGTTGCACGGTCGCTTTCGTGTGCCTGGTGATTATATGAATTAACTTTGACGTTGTACGAATCGTGACTTCTGGCACTGTTATAGATATTTCCCTGTTAATAACTTCCCGTGGCAGGAAAGGCAATTGCTGTCCTGCGTCTGGAATTACCTCTTGGGAGATATCTCATGAAGCTCAATAGCCTCAGCATCGCCATTGGCGCCTTGTTTTTTTGCGGCGCCACGGCCATGGCGGCCACGCCTGCCGGACCTGCCCCCGGCACGAACAGCGACAATTCCAGCTCACCCGATGGCCGCCTGGTGCAGCGCCTGATGACGCCGATGTCGTCGGTTACGCACGGCACGGTGAGCGTCGAGGGCAAGTCTGTCAGTTACGACGCCGTCGCCGGCACCCTGGTGGTGGACGGCACCGGCAACGACGAATCCAAGCCCGAGGTGGCCATTGGCTACTTCGCCTATTTCAAGCAGGGTGCGGACGCCTCCAAGCGGCCCATCACCTTCATCTACAACGGCGGCCCGGGCTCGTCGACGATGTGGCTGCATATGGGAGCCTGGGGGCCGAAGCGGGTGGTCACCAATGACGACACGCACACGCCGGCGGCGCCCTATCAGGTGGTCAACAACGACTACAGCCTGCTCGACGCCAGCGACCTGGTCTTCATCGACATGCCCGGCACCGGGTTTGGCCGGCTGTTGCCACAGGGCGCCGACGACGCGGCCAGGGCGAAGAGCCACAAGGAACTGGCGAAGAAGATCTGGGGCGTGGACGGCGACGGCCAGGCGTTCTCCCGGTTCATCACGCAATTCCTGACCCAGCACAACCGCTGGAATTCCCCCAAGTACTTGTATGGGGAAAGCTATGGCACGACGCGCTCCGCCGTGCTGGCGTATATCCTGGAGCATCAGGATCTGGTCGATCTGAACGGGGTGATCCTGCAGTCGCAGATCCTCAACTTCGGCACCAGCGTCGACGGGGCCGACCGGGATCCGGGAAACGACCTCCCATACGTGCTGACGCTGCCGACCTATGCGGCGACGGCGTGGTACCACCACAAGCTGCCCAAGTACGACCGCGGCAGCCTGCGCGCCGTCATCGATGCCGCCATCAAGTTCGCCAAGGGTGATTACCAACAGGC
>DATNBK010000237.1:0-17918 GCA_035571995.1 Rhodanobacter sp. | reverse complement strand
GACGACTGGAACCATGCCTACCGGGTCGAGGGCCGCTCGCCAGTGCACGACGCGCTCTACGACAGGCCGTGCGCCGGCTTGGGGAGTGGCGTAGCTGCTTTCCGGCACAGGCGCCTGGCGTGCCGCCCCAGCTCGCCGCTGCCGGTGGTGCGACGCTGGCGCCCGTCGTGCAGACCGGCCTGGACAAGCTGGACGATACGGCCGCCCTCGATGCATGGCTGCGCGCCCGTGATGCCAGCGAGCTGTGGGCCAACCCACGGTGTGCGTGCACGCCGCGCGCCTGCATGCCGCCGGCGTACCTGGCTTTTAGGAGCGTGGATGGCAAGCCGTCCGGGCTGCCAGCCGCTATCATGGGCAGTCATGAATCTGCTTGCGATCGAAACCACTACCGAAGCCTGTTCCGTGGCGCTCGTCCACGGCGATGAGCTGCTGGTGCGCAGCGAGTTGGCGCCGCGGCGCCATACCGAGCTGGTCTTGCCGATGGCCGACGCGCTGCTTGCCGAGGCAGGCCTGGCGCGCACGGCACTGGACGCCATCGCGGTGGGACGCGGGCCCGGCGCTTTCACCGGCGTGCGCATCGGCGTGGCGTTGGCGCAAGGCATGGCGCTGGCCTTGGACCTGCCCGTGGTTGCCGTGTCGTCCCTGGCGGCGCTGGCGCTTGAAGCGGACGTGGACGACGCGGCCGTCCTGGCCGTGATCGACGCGCGCATGGGTGAGATTTACGCCGGAGCTTACCGGCGCGACGTCGAGGGCGGACTGGTCGAGCTGATGCCCGAAGCCGTGCTCCCGCCGGACCAGTTGCAAGTGCCGGATGCGCCGGCGTGGCGCGTGGTCGGCAGCGGCTGGGCTACTTACGCTGACCTGTTGCGGCCCATGCTGGGCAATCGCCTGCGGCATGCCGAGGGCGCGCGTTATCCCCAGGCGGCGCGCGTGGCCGAACTGGCCGTGCGCGAATACCAGGCGGGCCGCGCGGTGGCACCCGAGCTTGCCCTGCCGGTCTACCTGCGCGACAAGGTGGCGTTGACGCTCGCCGAGCAGCACGCCCGCTGAAGCTGGCCTGCCATTCCTCTCCCTGGCAGTGAAGCTGTCGGGGGAGAGCGTGCTTCCCACGGCCGTCTGGACGGCTACAACTGATGGCCAAGCCACTGCACAGCCAGGCTGCTGAGGGCAACGGCGATCCACGTGCCGAGGCCAAGCAGGATAGGCCGCATGCCGCTGGACACCATGCGGCGGATGTCGGCTGACAAGCCCACCGCGGTCAGCGCCACGATGATCAGGAATTCGGCGCCGGCATGCAGCATGGGCTGCACCGCGGCAGGGATCAGCCCGGCCGTCCGGATGGCGGAAGCGACGATGAACCACAGGATGAACCACGGGAAGATCCTGCCCAGGCTGAAGTTGCCGCCGCCACTGACCTGCGCGGCGCGCTTCTCATGCGCGGCGACGACCATCGCCAGCACCAGGCACACCGGGATGATCAGCGTCGCGCGGGTCAGCTTGACGATGGTCGCGAAATCTCCGGCGGCCTTGCTGTAGCTGTAGCCGGCGGCCACCACCGACGAGGTGTCGTTGATCGCGGTGCCTGCCCAGAGGCCGAAGCCCAGGTCGCTCATCTGCATGAGGTGGCCTAGCAGCGGAAACAGCAGCACGGCGATCACGTTGAACAGGAAAATGGTGGAGATTGCAAACGCGGTGTCGTGGTCGTCGGCGCGGATGATGGGCGTGGTGGCGGCAATGGCCGAGCCGCCGCAGATCGCCGTGCCTACGCCGATCAGGATCGCCAGCTTGCCATGCACATGCAGCCAGCGCCCGAGCAGCCAGGCGGCGAGGAAGGCCACGCTCATGGTGACCAGGGTCACCGCCAGCGACTGGAAGCCGGTCTTTGCCACCTGGTCCAGGCTCAGGCCGAAGCCGAGTGCAATGATCGACCATTGCAGGACTTTCTTGCCGGCAAAGGCAATGCCGGGGGCGCAACGGGCGGGCAGGGCTAGCGTGTTGCGCACCACGATGCCGAGCACGATGCCGATCACCGGCCCACCAATCAGCGGGGCGGCTTTTCCGAGGACCAGCGCCAGCGCGCCGATGCCGGTGGCGAGCACGAGGCCGGACGCGAGCGTCCCGCCCGGAACTTGCTGTGGGGATGTCGCGAGCGATGGGGAAGACATGCGCGGATCCGGCGAAAGCAGGCATTGTGCGCAGGCCGCTGCATAAATAAAAGTTTCAAATACTTATTGAACATATAATCAATGCTGATGAACAGCGTCAGCCCGCGCCAACTTGAGGTCTTTGCCGAAGTGGCCTTGCACGGCAGCGTGCGGCGCGCGGCGGAAACCCTCCATCTCAGCCAACCGGCGGCAAGCATGGCGCTGGCGCAGATGGAGCGCCAACTGGGAAGCCCGGTGTTTACGCGCGAGCGTGGTCGCCTGAGCTTGAACGCGCGCGGTCGCGAGCTGTTGCCGTTGGCGCGTGAATTGCTGGACCGGCATGCCGAGTTCGGCAGGCGTGCGGCGCAAGAGAACCATGTGCTGGGTGGGGAATTGCACATCGGCACCAGCAATACCGTAGGCAATTACCGCGTGGGCGAGCTGCTTGGCGCCTTCGTGCGCGCGCATCCGCGGGTCGCCATCCGCCTGCGCGTCGCGAACACCGAGCGCATTGCCGCCGGCGTGCTGGAGCACGCACTGGACGTGGGTTGCGTCGAAGGCCCGGTCGTGCACGCGCTTTTGGAAGTACGGCCCTGGCGCGACGACCACCTGGTGGTCTGCGTGGCGCCCGACCATCCCTTGGCCAGCAGGCGCCGTCTCGCCGCGGCTGATTTCGCCGGTGCCCGCTGGGTGATGCGCGAGCGTGGTTCGGCCACGCGCGCGATCAGCGAACGTGCCCTGGCCCGGTTGCCGCCTGGGCAGACGGTGCTGGAGCTGGACCAGATCGAGGCCATCAAGCAGGTCGTGGTGGCCGGGCTGGGCATTGCCTGCCTGCCCAGGGTCGCCGTCGAGGACGCGCTCGCGGCTGGCCGACTGAAGGCGTTGAAGACGCCGTTCCTCGATCTGCGGCGACAACTGGCGTTGCTGCTGCATCGGCAGAAATACCGCGGCGAGTTGCTGGAAACCTTCCTGCGCAGCCTTGGGGTCTAGGGCGCGGGCGATGGGAATCGTCCAGGCTCCGGCTACACGGCCGGGAAGCCTCAGCCAGCCTCGTCAGCCGGCAGCGCTGACGAGGAAGCATCGGCGGTGATCTCGCCCAGCAATTGCGCCACCGCCTCGTGCGTGGGTGCGCGCAGCAACTGCCCCGCATGGCGGCGCAGGCATGCATGGTCGAGCGTGGCCATGCGGTCGCGCACCTGCAGGATCTGCGCCGGGTGCATGCTGAACTCCTCCAGCCCGAGCGCGAGCAGCAGGGCGGTGAACCCGACGTCACCGGCGATTTCGCCGCACAGGCTCACGGGCTTGCCGGCGCGCCGCGCGCAGCTGATGACATGCGCGACGAGGCGCAGCAAGGCTGGCTGCAGCGGGTTGTAGATGTCGTCCAGCGCGTCGTTGTTGCGGTCGGCGGCCAGCACGTACTGGGCCAGGTCGTTGGTACCGATGGCCAGGAAGTCGGCATGCTCGAGCAGCGCACGTACATTGATGGCCGCCGCCGGCACCTCGATCATGGCGCCGAGCGGCATGCGCTCGGGCAGGTCGACGTTTTCCTGCCGCAGTTCCTCGCGGGCCAGGTTGAACAGCGCACGCACCGCGAGCAGCTCGTCGGGCTGACTCACCATCGGCACCAGCACGCGCACCGGCCCGTAGCAGCCGGCGCGCAGGATGGCGCGGATCTGGGTGGAAAACACCGCAGGGTAATGCAGCGACAGGCGCACGCCGCGTAGCCCGAGCGCGGGGTTGTCCTCGCCGCGCATCGCCAGGCCCGCCGCATCCGCCTTGTCCGCGCCCAGATCAAGCGTGCGGATGGTGACCGGCGCGCCGCCCATGCCCAGTACCAGGTCGCGATAGGCGTTGAACTGCTCTTCTTCAGCGGGCGGCCGCTTGTGCTTGAGGAACAGGAACTCGGTGCGATGCAGGCCGATGCCGTCGCTGCCGCGCGCGCGCGCCATGGCGATGTCGGCCGGGGATTCGGCGTTGGCCAGCAGTCGGATGCCGACGCCATCGTGGGTGCGCGTGGGCTGGTTGGCGAGCGTGGCCAGGCGCCGGCCCTCGGCTGCCAACCCACGCTGCCAGCTGCGGTAGCGGGCCAGATCCTGCGCGGCCGGGTGCACCACGGCTTCACCGCGCTCGGCGTCGAGCATGATCAGGTCATCGTCGTGGATCGACGACAGCGCGTCGCGGGCGCCGACCAGCATCGGCAGGCCAAGGCTACGGGCCAGGATGGCGCTATGCGAATAGGCGCTGCCCGCGTTGGCCACCACGCCCAGCAGGCCGCTGCCCGCCAGCTGCGCCATGTCGGTCGGGGCAATGGAGTCGGCGACCAGGATCTCGCCGACGCGTGCCGCCAGCTTGCGTTCCTCCGGGCTGGTTTGGCGCTGCAAGGCGGCGATGACGCGGTTGATGACCTGCTCGACGTCCTCCTTGCGGCTGCGCAGGTAAGGATCGTCCATGGCGGCAAAGGCGGCTGACAGGCGTTCGCGCTGCTTCTTCAGCGCCGCACCGGGTCGATAACGGCCGACCCGCACCATGTCTTCCAGGCCGCTCAGCAGCTCGGCGTCATCCAGCAGCAGGCTGTGCGCGTCGATGAACTCGTTGACCTCGCGCGCCAGCGTGCCAGTGAGTTTCTCGCGCAGCTCGCGCAATTCCTGGCGCGCGGTTTCCAGGGCGCGTTCCAGCATGTGCCACTCGGTTTCGACCTCGTCGTCGGCCAGCGGCCGGGTATCCACGGCGTAGCGGCTGGGCTGCGCGAGCCTCGCGCGGCCGAGCGCCATGCCGCGGGCAGCCACGGTCCCGCTGAGCACCTGCCTCATGGCACCGCGCTCCTGATATCGCCCGCCAGGAGGTCCCCGCAATCGGGAACGGTAGCAGCACCCAGGAGTGGGTCGCGGCGAGTAGGGGTGGGGGGCGGGAGACGCATGTCAGACGCCCTCGTCGAAATTGCGGGCAAACAACGCGAGCACCGCTTCCAGCGCCTGTCTCTCATCCGGGCCGTCGACGCGCACGGTCAGCGTCGTGCCGGGCCCGGCCGCCAGCAGCATCACGCCCATGATGCTTTGCGCGTTGACCTCGCGGGTGTCGCTGAGCAGCCACACCGTCGACTTGAAACCGTGCACCAGTTGCACGAGCTTGGCCGATGCACGTGCGTGCAGGCCAAGCCGGTTGCTGACGGTGATCTTCTGCTCAAGCATGGTCGATCAGGATGCCTCCCCGGCCACCGCTGGCGGCGATGTCTGCCAACTCGTCCAGCGATTTTTCCGCATAGTTCAACACGCGCAGCAGCATGGGTAGGTTGAGCCCTGACACGCAGCGCAGGTGCACGCCGAGGTCGGCGAGGGACAAGCCGATGTTGCATGGCGTGGCGCCGTACAGGTCGGCCAGCACCAGGACGCCATCGCCGTGGTCGAGCTCGCGCGCGTGCTGGGCCGTGGCCCGGCGCATCAGTTCCGGATCGGCGCCGGGCGCGATTTCCACCGCCTCCACGCGCAATGGCAGGCGCGGCATGACATGGTGCGCGGCGCCGATCAGCGCCTTGCCCACGGCTTCATGGGTCATCAGCAGCACGCCTACGCTCAAGCTGGCGCACCCGCATAGAGGCTTGCAAGTGGTTCACGTTGCATGCGCTCTACTCCAGTTCGCGATGGAAGGTCAGCACGCCTTCGCGTTGGCCACGGTAGTGGGCGGCGAGCTTTTCCACCAGGTACACCGAGCGGTGCCGCCCGCCCGTACAACCGATGGCGACGGTCAGATAGCTGCGGTCGTCCGCCTCGAAACGCGGCAGCCACGCATCGAGCCAGCCCAGGGTATCGTCGAAGAACTCCTGCACCAGCGGCTCGCCTTCGAGGTACTCGCGCACTGCCGAATCCTTGCCCGACAACGGGCGCAGCGCTGCCTGCCAATGCGGGTTGGGCAGGCAGCGCGCGTCGAACACGAAATCCGCATCGGGCGGCAGGCCGCGGCGGAACGCGAAGGACTGGAACATCAGGGTCATGCCCTTCGTGGCCTGGGCGTAGCCGGTCGCCACCAGGCGGCGCAACTGGTGCACGTTGAGGTCGCTGGAGTCGATCACCGTATCGGCTATCGCCATCAGCGGCCGCAGCAACTTGCGCTCGACGGCAATGGCGTCGCCGAGTGACAGGCCGTGCGTGGCAAGCGGATGGCGCCGGCGCGTCTCGGAAAAGCGCTTGATCAGGATCGCGTCGTTGCAGTCGATGAAGATCAGGTGCAGCTTGACTCCGCTGGCAGCGAGGTCCGACAGCACGTTCGGCATGTTCGCCAGGTCGGTGCCGCGGGTGCGCACGTCCATGCCCACGGCGATACGGCGATGCGCCTCGGCGCCGCCTTGCACCACGGCGCCGACCAGTTGCGGCAGCAAGGCCGACGGCAGGTTGTCGACGCAAAAGAACTCGAGGTCCTCCAGCGTACGCAGGGCCACGGTCTTGCCGCCGCCGGACATGCCGGTGAGCACCACCAGGTGGGTTTCGTCGGCCCCGGATGGCGTGGCGCGTGAGGTGGGCTCGTTTCTCGGCATGGGTGTCACCACGGTGGCAGCCGGCGCAGGTGGCGCGCCTGCCGGTCGATGAAGGACTGGGCGGGGTCGATACCCTGGCTTTTCAGGGCGTGGTTGCGCACGGCCGCCTCGACCAGTACCGCCAGGTTGCGGCCGGACGCGACCGGGATGGTGATCAGCGGGATCGTGACGTCGAGAATCTCACGCTGCCCAACGTCGCCGGTGAAACGGGTCATGGCGTCCGCATCGTTCTCGTCGCCTTCACGCAGCGGTTTCAGGTGGATGATGAGACGTAGGTATTTGGATGCTTTTACCGACATGTGGCCGAACATCTGGCGGATGTTGAGCACGCCAAGGCCGCGTACCTCCAGCAGATCCTGCAGCAGGTCGGGGCAGGCACCGTCGATGAGGTCGGGGGCGATGAGGGTGAATTCGGTGGCGTCGTCGGCCACGAGGCGATGGCCACGGGTGATCAGTTCCAGGGCCAGTTCGCTCTTGCCCGAGCCGGCCTCGCCGGTGATCAGCACGCCGATGGAAAACACTTCCAGGAACACGCCGTGCAGCGTGGTCTTGGCCGCGAGTTGGCGTGCCAGGTGGTATTGCAGGTAGGTCAGCAGCTCGTGGCCGCGCTTCTCGCTCGACCACAAGGGCGTGTCGGTCTCGTCGGCGACGTCGCGCAAATCCGAGGGAATAGGCTGGTCCTTGGTGATGACCAGGGCCACCGGTTGGTGGGCGACGATCTTGTGCAGGACTTCCCAGCGTTGCCGCGAATCGAGCCCATCCAGGAAGCTCAGTTCTTCGGAACCGATGATCTGGATGTTGTTCGGGTAGATGACGTTGAGGTAGCCAATGAGCGATGGTCGCCGTTTGCGCGCCACGCCTGGCTCCAGGACCCGGGTTTCGCCGCGCATGCCGGATACCCAACGCAGCGCCATGCGCTCATGGGCGCTGTCAAACAGCTGTCGCGCGCTGATCCGATCCAAGCCGGGGTCCTCATGCCGCGCGGTTCGCAGCGTTCCGCGCAGGCCCTATTGTGCCAGCTTGCCGCAGGGCCCGCCGGCTGCTTGGCTTCGCCCAGGGGCTGGCTCCGCATGGACGCGGGCTTGGCGGCGGCGTCCCAGTGGCGTCATTTCGCGGCGCAATCCCACCCACACCCGGCGGGCGCCCCTCCCGTCATTCCCGCGAAAGCGGGAATGACGCCGGTGAGGGGACGCCCCGGACGGAAGCTTGCCCCGCGTGGATGAGGGGCACGGCTTCGTCCCGGGGAGGTCGCGGCTTCCTAGCCGTATTCGCGTTCCTGGCGCGTCTCGCGCTGGCGTTTGTCGGCCACCTTGTCCCGGTACTTGCGCAGCTGCGCGGCGAGCTTGTCGAACAGCACGTCGAGTGAGGCATACATGTCGGCTTCCATGGCCGAGGCGTGGAACACCGTGCCCGTGGCGGTAAGCGTGCCGTCGGCGCGCTGGCGGCCGCTGTCCATCGTCAACACGACGGCGAGGCTGAGCAGTTTGTCGTCTAGTCGGAGCAGGCGATCGAGCTTGCCTGTGGCGTGCTCACGCAAGGCGGGGGTTACCTCGATCTGCTGGCCGCTGAGCTGGAATTGCATGGATGCGCCTCCTTTGGTGCTGCGTTGCCGCATTGCGCGGCGGTTTGGCAGGCATCGACCAGGTCAACGCCTGCCGCGTGTCACCGAACTGCATCTGATCATGAGTACCGCATAGGCGTTGTCAAGTTCCCCTGAATGGTCGAGGGAGGGGTTCAGCGCGCCCGCTGGCGTTCGCTGGAAGGTGGGATGCGCAGGCCCTCGCGGTATTTGGCCACGGTGCGGCGCGCCACCTGGATGCCGCGGTTGTGCAGGGTCTTGGACAGGCTCTGGTCTGACAATGGCTTGCGCGGATCCTCGGCATCGATGAGCTTGCGCAGCATGGCCTGGATCGCGGTGGCCGAGGCGTTGCCCCCGTCTTCGGTGGATACCCCGCTGGAAAAGAAGTACTTGAGCTCGAACGTGCCGCGTGGGGTGTGGAGGTATTTGCGCGTGGTGACCCGGGAAATGGTCGACTCGTGCATGCCGACTTCCTCGGCGATCTCGCGCAACACCAGTGGATGCATCGCCTCCGGGCCGTAGTCCAGGAAGGCGCTCTGCCTGCGCACGATCTCGGTCGCGACCTTGAGCAGGGTTTCCGCCCGCGATTCCAGGCTCTTGATCAGCCAGCGGGCCTCCTGCAATTGGCCGCGCATCCAGCTGGCATCCTGGCCCCGGGCCTTGGCGATCAGTCCGCAGTAATGCTGGTTCAGGCCGAGCCGGGGCTGGCAATCGGGATTCAGGCTGACCATCCAGCGCGTGCCCTGCTTGCTGGCGTAGGCATCAGGGGCGACGTATTCCACCGGCGCGGCATCGATGACCGCGCCCGGGCGCGGGTTGAGGCTGCGGATCAACTGCGCGGCGATGGCCGTGTCCTCCTCGCCGGCGTGCAGCTTGCGCGCCAGGCGCGCGATGTCGTTGCGCGCCAGCAGCTCCAGTTCGCTGTCCACCAGGCGGATGGCCAGGTCGCGCTGCGGCGTGTCGGCGGCAAATTGCTCGAGCTGGAAGCGCAGGCAATCCTGCAGGTCCAGGCTGCCGACGCCCAGCGGGTCGAAGCCCTGCAGGCGGCGACGCACCACCTCGATCTCGGCCACGCTGGCCGCGAACCGGGCCGGCAGCGCGGCCAGCACCGGCTCCAGGCCACCCTGCAGGTAGCCATCCGGATTCAAGGCGTCGATCAACACCATGGCAATGGCTTGCTGGCGGGGATCGAAACCGGCCATGTTGAGCTGCCACAGCAAGTGCTGCTGCAGCGTCTCGGCTGCGGCGTTTTGCGGCTCGAAGTCCTCGTCGGCATAGTTCCCGCTGCCGGCTCCCACGCCACCGCTGGCAAAATCGATCGGGGTTTCGACCTCGCCGCCGCCATCGTTCCATTCCCCAGTGTTGTCGGGCATGTCGTCGACGCTGGCGCTGCTGGTGTTGCTGGCTGCCGGTGCCGCGGCGTACAGCTCGCCGTCATGCTCGCGCTCGATGGCCTCCGCTTCTGGCTCGGCATCCTCCTGTTCCTCGCCGAGCTCCAGCATGGGGTTGCCTTCGACGATCTGGCGCAGTTCAGCCTCGAGTTCCAGCTGCGACAATTGCAACAGGCGGATTGCCTGCTGCAATTGCGGCGTCAGGGCCAGCTGCTGGTTGATACGAATCTGTATAGCGGGTTTCATGCCAACTTCGTTTCGGGGGCATGTGGTAATCCTAACCCGAGCTTCCGGCAGCGGCTACCGGGCCGCTCGCGGCCTGCGAATCGGGTCACAGCAACTGGCGCCGCGGCGCGCCTGTTTGCCGTGACGTGGCTGGGCCGCTAAAGGTGGAATTCATGGCCGAGGTAGACCTCGCGTACTTGGTCGTTGGCCAGGATCTCCTGCGGCGAGCCGCGCGCGAGCACCGCGCCCTCGTTGAGGATATAGGCGTGGTCGCAGATGCCGAGCGTCTCGCGCACGTTGTGGTCGGTGATCAGCACGCCGATGCCGCGATCGCGCAGGTGCAGCACGATGCGCTGGATTTCCCCCACCGAGATCGGGTCGACGCCGGCAAACGGCTCGTCCAGCAGCATGTAGCGCGGACTGGCGGCAAGCGCGCGTGCGATTTCCACCCGGCGCCGCTCGCCGTCGGACAGGCTGATACCTTTTTGGCCGGCAATATGCTCGATCTTGAGTTCAGAGAGCAGGCTGGCCAGTTCGTCCCGCCGTTGCTTGTCGCCCAGGTGGGGGCGCAGCTCAAGCACCGCCATGATGTTGTCGGCGACGCTGAGGCGGCGGAACACCGAGGGTTCCTGCGGCAGATAGCCGATGCCCAGGCGCGCGCGGGTATGCATCGGCAGCGCGGTGATGTCGCGTTCGTCCAGGGTGATGCTGCCGGCGTCAGCGGCGATCAGGCCCACCACCATGTAGAAGCAGGTGGTCTTGCCCGCGCCGTTCGGCCCCAGGAGGCCGACGACCTCGCCCTCGTCGATGGAGAAGGCAAAGTCGCGCACCACCTGGCGCGTCCGGAAGCTCTTTTGCAGGCCCTGGGCGGAGAGCATGGCGTCAGTCCCGGCCGCGGTCGGCCGGGATGCTGGCGGCCGCTGCCGGGGCGGCGCTGCCGGCAGCGGCCGGCGCCGGCGTGGCTGGCGGCCGCACCGGGCCACTCGGCTTGGGCAGGAAGATCATGTGCACCATGCCGTCGCCCGCGCTGTCTCCGGTCATCTGGCTGGTCTGGGTGTTGTAGGTGAGCTTGTCACCACGCGCGGTGCCACGTCCTTGTTGGCTCACCACGGCGTTGCCGGAGAGCACGGCAATGCCGCGCACGCTGTCGTAGTCGATGCTGGCGGCATGTCCCTGCATCAGGTTGCCGCTGTCGTCGAGCTGCTGGATGTGGGCCGGCGCGCCGGTGACGAGGACATGGCTGATCTGGGTGTTCGCGTCCAGGAACACCTTGGCCTGGTCGCCGGTGGCGCGCAGGGTGCCCTGGCTGATGACCACGTCGCCGGCCAGGGTGCTGACACTGTTGGGCTTCTGGTAGCCGTCAAAGTGCCGCGCCTGGACCTGCATCGGCTGGCTGCGGTCGCTTTGCCTGGCAAGCGCCGGCAGCATCAGCAGTGGACCCAGGAGCACACACGCGAGCCTGATTCCGACGCTGGTGCGGCGGGAATGTGGCGTGGACATCATCAAGCAGCTCCAGGTGTTGTTGGTTGAGGTCGGCGCGCATGCCAACCCCATGGATTCTAGTGGCGCCCTCGGTCAACTGCGCCGGCGCCGCGGTGGCCACCTTCTTGTCCTGCGGCCAGAGCTTCAAGTCCGCAGTGTGGATTTCGGTTTGCGGCGTGTCGTCGTAGGCGGCGCGATGCATGAACACGGCGCCGCCCAAGGTGGCCAGGGTTGCGCCCCGGTTGACCCAGCCGCGCTCGGCTTGGCCTTGCCAATCCGGGACGCCCGGCCGGTTTGCCGGCAGTTGGAAGGTCGGCGCGTCCACGTACAAGGAGGCATCGGCCTCGCGCCGCTCGATGCGTGGTGATTGCAGGTGCAGGCTGGGCTGGCCCGCCTTGTCATAGGTGCTGATACGTGCCTCGTGCAGTACATAGCCCGAGCGCGGTGGACCCTCGAAGGCGTTGCCGGGCGGCACCGGGCCAAGCCAGTGCAGGAGCCACTGCGCGAGCCCGGCTGCCACCGCCAGGCCCAGCGTGGCTACCAGGATGCGGCGGTCACGCAGCCATGCACCCAGCTTCACTGCCACCGGGCCAGTTCGGCGGCGGTCTTGCCCTGCGCCTGCAGCAGCAAGTCGCACACTTCGCGCGCGGCACCGTCGCCGCCCGGGCGGGTGGTCTGCCAATGGGCATGCGCCAGCAGCCACGGGTGTGCGTTGGCTACCGCCACGGCCAGCCCGGCGACGCGCATGGGGCGCAGGTCCGGCAGGTCGTCGCCGACGTAGCAGGCCTCGCCCGGTTGCAACTGCAAGCTGGCGAGCAGGGCCAGCAGGCAGGCACGCTTGTCCGACTGGGCCTGGAACACGTGGCGGAGGCCGAGATCGGCCGCGCGCATGGCCACGGCCTGGCTTTGCCGCGCGGTGATCAGCGCCACCTCGATGCCATGGGCCTGCAGGCTTTGCAGCCCGAGGCCGTCGTGGGCGTGGAACTGGCGGCCGTCGTGGGCGTCGCCGCCGTAGGGCAGCTTGCCGTCGGTCAAGGTGCCGTCGACGTCGAAGACGGCCACGCGGACCGCCCTTGCGCGTTCGAGCACGTCAGCGGGTATGTCGGCGAGATAGGGGAAATCGGGCACGGCTGGTCCTTTTCAGTTTCGAAAGGCAAGAGCGAACGTGCCTGATTCGTCTGATGGGTCAAGACCAATCAGACCACACGCGCACGGAGCAGGTCGTGAATGTTGAGCGCGCCGACCACGCGATGTTCGGCATCGACCACCAGCAAGGCGTGGATCTGGTGCTTCTCCATCAGCTGCGCGGCCTCAGAGGCAAGCTTGTCGGCATTGATGGTCTTCGGCCCGCGGGTCATCAGGTCGACCACTTCGACGCCGCGCAGGTCCACGTCCTTGTCGTCGAGCGCACGGCGCAGGTCGCCGTCGGTGAAGACGCCGAGCAGGTGATCCTGTGCGTCGACCACGGCGGTCATGCCCAGCCGCTTGCGGGTCATTTCCATCAGCGCGCTGGCCAGGCTGGCATGGGGTGGGACGCGTGGAATGTCGACGCCGGTATGCATCACGTCGCCGATGCGCAACAGCAGGCGGCGCCCCAGGGCGCCGGCCGGATGCGAGCGCGCGAAATCGTCGGAGGTAAAGCCGCGGGCCTCCAGCAGGGCGATGGCCAGCGCGTCGCCAAGGACCAGCGCGACCGTGGTGCTCGTCGTGGGTGCCAGGCCGAGCGGGCAGGCTTCGCAGGAAATGCTGCCGTCCAGGCAGATGTCGGCGAGCCCGGCGAGCGAAGAGGCTGCATTGCCGGTGATCACGATGAGCGGGATGCCTTGGCGCTTGATCACCGGCAAGATCACCAGCAACTCGTCGGTTTCGCCGGAGTAGGACAAGGCCAGCACCACGTCCTGCGGCATGATCATGCCCAGGTCACCATGGCTGGCTTCGCCGGGATGCACGAAGAACGCCGGCGTGCCGGTGGAGGCCAGGGTGGCGGCGATCTTGCGCGCGATATGCCCGGACTTGCCCATGCCGCTGACCACGACCCGGCCCTTGCAGGCGAGGATCATCCGGCAAGCCTCGATGAAACCGGGACCGATGCGCGAGTCCAGGGCGGCGATGGCCGCGGCTTCGGCCGCAATCACGTTGTGCGCGCTGGCGGCGATCAGTTCGGGATTCAGCAGGCCAGTGGCTGGACTGTCGATCAGGGGGGTGGCGCGTGCGTTCATGTTGCCTCGGGGGTGGGTTGCCTGGTCCGACGTTCCAAGCGCCGGCCAACTCCATTACCATTGGCCGTTGCGCATTTTAGCGTCATCGGCACGTACTTTCCGCAGTTTGCCGGCGCCGCAAGGGCATCCTCGATGGATTCGACGAGTATCCAGGCAATGATCGAGCGCGGCTTGGCCGGCGCGCACGTGGAAGTGCACAGCGACGATGACGTGCATTTCGAAGCCACCGTGGTCTCCAGCCAGTTTGCCGGCAAGCTGCCACTGGCCCGGCATCGGCTGGTATATGCCACGCTCGGTCCCCACATGGGTGGCGTGATCCACGCTCTGGCGCTACGCACCATGACCCCCGAGGAAGCGGCGCGGCGCCCTTGATGCGGCCACTGCGCGCCGGTTCCACTGAAGGAAAACGATGGCCAAGATCCTGATCAATGGCGGCACGCCGCTGAACGGCGACGTGAATATTTCCGGCGCCAAGAACGCGGTGTTGCCCATCCTCGCCGGCTGCCTGCTGGCCGACGAGCCGGTGTGCATCGGAAACGTGCCGCACCTGCATGACGTCACCACCTTCATCGAGCTGCTCGGCCAGATGGGGGTGCAGCTCGAGCTCGACGAGCGCATGTGCATGCACGTCGACCCGCGCACCACCAACACCTGCGTGGCGCCGTATGACCTGGTGCGCACCATGCGCGCCTCGATCCTGGTGCTGGGGCCGCTGGTGGCGCGCTTCGGCCAGGCGGAGGTGTCCCTGCCCGGCGGCTGCGCGATCGGCTCGCGCCCGGTCGACCAGCACATCCGTGGCCTGCGTGCACTGGGCGCGGAGATCAGCGTCGAGGGTGGTTATATCAAGGCCTCGGCGCGGCGCCTGCGCGGCGCGCACATCGTCATGGACCTGGTCACGGTGACCGGCACCGAGAACATCATGATGGCCGCGGCCCTGGCCCAGGGCACCACGGTCATCGAGAACGCGGCACAGGAGCCCGAAGTGGTAGACCTCGCCCATTGCCTGATCGCCATGGGTGCGCACATCGATGGCGCCGGGACCTCCACCATCGTGATCGACGGCGTCGAGCGCCTGCACGGCGCGGAGTACGCCGTGCTGCCCGACCGCATCGAGACCGGCACTTTCCTCGCCGCGGCCGCGATGACCGGCGGCCACGTTCGCGCCAGGCACGCGCGCCCGCACACCTTGTCGGCAGTACTGGGCAAGCTGGAGGAGGCCGGGGCGCAGATCAGCGTCGGCGAGGACTGGATCGACCTGGACATGCAGGATCGCGAACTGCGCGCGGTGGACATCAGCACCGCGCCGTACCCTGCCTTCCCCACCGACATGCAGGCCCAGTTCACCGCGCTCAATTGCGTGGCCAAGGGCACCGGCGTGGTCACCGAGACCGTGTTCGAGAACCGCTTCATGCATGCCCACGAACTGCAACGCCTGGGCGCCGACATCCGCCTGGATGGCAACGCCGCCGTGGTGCACGGCGTGCCACAACTGAGCGGCGCGCCGATCATGGCCACCGACCTGCGCGCCTCCGCCTGCCTGGTGCTGGCCGGGCTGGTGGCGAAGGGCGACACGGTGGTCGATCGCGTCTACCACATCGATCGTGGCTACGAAAACATCGAGGAGAAGCTCGGCGCGCTCGGCGCCCGAATCCGCCGCCTCCCGAACTGAGGCCGCCGCGTGTCACTTGGCCCTTGACCCCAAGGGGCGTCCGCTCGCGACTGCGGCTCTTGCTTCTGTGACTTTGCGCTGACCGGTCAAGAGCTTCGTGGTCTGGGGGCGCGCGAATCACTTCCTCTCGCTTGCCCCAGTGTGTGTCATGGTGGTTGCCGCCTCGTCGGTCCTGCGGCGTTGGCGTCGATCATGCCTGCCCTACGCCTTTCGGCCAACTTCGCTCGGCCAGGAACTGTGCTCTTTCCCATCGTGTTGCAACCGGTCGCAACGCCGGTGGTCGTTGGAACAGCCAAATCCCCAAAACAAGGCGCCAGACATGAGCACTCAGGTTGACAAGGATCGACCGACGCTGTCGCGTACCCAGCGGTTCATGCGCTTCCCGTTGACGCGGATGGTGATCGCCATCTTCATCACAGCGTTGGCGGGTGGTCTGACGCTGACGTACGCCAGCACGCTGGCGCACCGGTGGGGACAGGTCATGTGGCCGGAGTTTCTAGGCGCGGCAGCCATATTGCTGGCGTATTGGCTTTACGTGTGCGTGTTCGAGCGCCGGACGCCAACGGAATTGGCCGGTACCAAAGCGTTGCCGGAATTGGGCGCGGGCCTGCTGATGGGCTCCGTACTGGTGACGGTCGTCATCGTGCTGCTCATCGCGGCAGGTGGATACCACATCGCAGGCAGCAACGGTTTCAGCGCCACCGTCATGACACCCTTGGCGATGATGACGTTCGTCGGGGTGTTTGAAGAAATCCTCAGCCGTGGCATCGTGCTGCGCATCACCGAACAAGCACTGGGCAGCTGGGCCGCCTTGGTCATCTCTTCATTGCTGTTCGGACTGGCACACCTCCCGGGCCAGGGTGCTGGCGTCCTGACCATCGTCATCACTGTCGTCGCGGGTGTCTTGTTCGCATCCGCCTATCTGCTGACGCGACGGCTTTGGCTGGGCATCGGCATTCACATCGCCTGGAACTACACGCTGGGCTCGATTTACTCGATCGCGGTGTCAGGCCATGAAGCCAAGGGCCTGTTGCAAGGAACCGTCACCGGCCCGGACTGGCTCACTGGCGGTGCATACGGGTTGGAAGGCTCTGTGTTCACCCTGATCGTTCTTGCGACGATGGCCGCGTACCTGCTGCGCAGTGCGTGGGTCAAGGGCCACATATACCCGGCACCGTGGCGTAGGTGATTCGAGCTGTCGACACGATCAGCTTGCCACGGGACTCCTTTCGCCCGCACATGGACATGTTGCGAAAACCCGGGCCCGACTCACGGACTTGCCGGACATGGCGAGGGCATGGATGCCTTGACATCCTGCCTTCCGCCCTTCGGGTCGATCTCCCTGTTGGCATGTGTCACCTGCGTGTGCGTGGCCAAACAAAGAGAAAGTGAATCGGGCGCGGAAGCACGAAGAGTTCCAGAAGCCCTTGAGCCAGCATCGCGGCATCGGACGAACAGCGGGAGCAGCGATGAGTCACGGAGTTTTGAAGCTCACCAGCACCATGACCATGTCGCCACCATCGTGCTGGGCGAGCTTGACCGGCAGCGGATAGCGTTGTGGCGCATACCACGCGGTGAAGCCGCGATCGGCGTCGGTACGCTCGACCTGCAGGGCGTTGAAGTGGCCGGCCGGCACGTCGATTGCCTCGGTGCCGGTCACCTTGAACTGCTGGCGCTCCACGGTCTGGCGTACCGCCACGGGCAAGGACACCTCGCGCTGGCCCCCGCGCAGCGCCAGGCCAAGCGCCAACGGCAAGGTATTGCGCTCGACCATGCCGGGCTGGGCGGGGTAAGTAAACTTGCGCTTGTCGTCCTGCACGGTGACTTCGCCGATGGCCCAATCCACCTGCAGGTGGCGCTGCTTGCGCTTGACCGCTGCCTGCAACTCGTAGTCGTAGCTCAGTGCCTCGGGCATGCCTTCGCGCCAGCGCAGCCGGGAGCTTTCATGCACGCTGGCGTTGAGCAGGGCGGCCAGGCCGCTGGTGCCGTTGACGTCCTTGCGGTAGATCCAACTGTCGCCGTCGCCGTGCCGCAGCGTGACCGTGGCCACGCCCATGTCCTGGCCATTCCGCGACACCTGGTAGGTGGCGGTGAAGGCTTGCGGCGGTACGGGTGCGGCATGCGTGCCGCCAGCCAGCGCGGCCATGCCGAGTACGCCAAACAGGAGGGCTGGGACTTTCATGCTGCCAGTGTGGCAGTGACCGACTGAACGTCGACGATGTCCACGGCATCACCCGGCGGCATGCAGCCCGTCGGCTCCGAGCAGCAGTGGCGTCGGCACAGCGCGGCCGTCCAGGCACACCTGCCCATCCAGGTATTGCAGGCGACCGCTGAGCAGCAGCGCCAATACCGCGGGCAGCAGGCGATGTTCCAGCGGGAGCAGGCGCGCGGCCAGCGCGTCTTCGTCATCGCCGGGTTCGACGCGCAGCAGGGCCCGGGCGATCACCGGGCCGCCGTCGAGCTCGGCGGTGACGAAATGCACGCTCGCGCCGTGTTCCAGATCCCCAGCCTCGAGCACCCGGCGGTGAGTGTGCAGGCCACGGTACTTGGGCAGCAGCGACGGATGGATGTTGATCGTGCGGCCGACCCAGGGCAGCAGGGCCTCGCCATCCAGCACGCGCATGTAGCCGGCCAGCACCAGCCATTGCGCGCCACTGTCGGCGACCCGTTGCAGCAGCGCG
>DATNBK010000236.1:0-8450 GCA_035571995.1 Rhodanobacter sp. | reverse complement strand
GGCCGATTGCCCGCGCTGGGTCAGCGTGATGTCGAGCAGGCGTGCAGCCTTGCGCGCATCGTCATAGAACAACTCGTAGAAGTCGCCCATGCGGAAGAACAGCAGGATGTCCGGGTGTTCCGCCTTGGCCGCGAGGTACTGGCGCATGAACGGCGTGTGTTCGGCTGCCGTGTTTCCCTTTGCTGGCGATTGCTGCACAGAACGCTACTCGCTAGTTCCGGATGGTGGATGCAGGCCCAGGCGATTCGCTTTCGACCAGGCCAGGCGGCCAGTGTAACCGTGGCCTGCCAGCTCGCGGGCCGTGGTCGCAGTCACCTGGCGCGAGGTGCCGGACGTCAATCCCGCGACCAATCGACCATCAGGCAGCGGCGCTGCCCTTGTTCAGGAATACGAACTGGCTGTCGCGCAGCTCGAGTAATTGCACCGCCGGGCTGTTGGCGAGTTCGTCCACTGCCTTCTTGACCCCGCCTTCCCACCAGCCGCCCTCGGTGTAGTCATCCCCGGTGATGTAGCCGCCCAGCTTCACCTTGCGCAGGGACAGCTCCAGGTCCTTCTTCACGTATTCGTAGAGATGGTTGCCGTCGATGTACACCCAGTCGAAAAAGTGGTCAGGGAATTGTTCAAGGACGTCGGCTGAATAGCCGCGGTGGACCTGGACCTGGCCGCGGCGGATCTTCCGTTTGAACCGCGTCAGCACGTCGGCGTAGCGTTCGTCCATCTCGGCCTGGCCGCCCTTGGCGGCGCCGCCGTACGATGCATCCTTGTCCCCGCCGCAGGTCTGGTGCGCCTACGGGTCGATCAAGTGCAATTGCTTTGGCGAGATTGAATCCAGGACCTGCTTGGAGAAATTGCCGGAGAGCACGCCGATCTCCGCGCCCACCGAGTGCCGCGGCAACATGTCCAACAGGAATTGCCGAGAGTGCCCGGCGGTTTCCTTGGGCGCCAGCCCGATCGCGCGGGTGAGCTGCTTGATGCCGGGAAGGTCTCGGATCATGTGCGTTGACGTGTCCATGGTCGGGAAAGGGACACGACGGGGTTGGGAGAGCGCCGCGGCGCGCATCCGGCCCTGTCGCGGGGAAGGCGTCGCCCCCATGATAGCCGCATCCGTCACGGCGACCGCCGCAGCGCGGGTGGGGCGCTGGCGGGCCAGTTCCTTTACCCCAGGCGTGCCGCGATGCGCTGCGCCACGCGCAGCGCGTTGGCGATGATGGTGAGCGTGGGGTTCACCGCGCCGATGGACGGGAAGAAGCTTGCATCGACGACATACAGGTTGTCGAGTTCGTGCGCCTTGCAGTCCAGGTCGAGCACGGCACTTGCCGGGTCAGTGCCGAAACGCGCCGTGCCGGCCTGGTGCGCCGTGCCGCCGATAGGGATGTTCTTGCCCAGGTACAGCCTGCGCTCGAGCAGGACGGGATGCGCGCCGATCCGGCCCAGCATCTGCTTGAGCTTCTGCTTGAGGTGCTCGTGTGCCGCCAGGTTGTTTTCGGTGAGTTCCAGGACCACCTTGTCGCCGTCGTAGCGGATGCGGTTTTCCGGCCGGGGCAGGTCTTCGCTGGAAAGCCAGAAGTCCATCGAGTGCCGCGCCATCTCCTCGAACGGCATCCGCGGCAGCCACTCCAGCCAGGACGGCAAAGCCTCGCCGCGGATTTGGGCCTCATGGGATTTTGCACACATCTGCATCAGGCCGAGCGGATAGTCCCAGTCATCGCTGCCGAAGTACCAGTCGCTGACCGCCAACGTCTTCTGGAACACGGTATCGTTGGGTTCGCGCAGCAAGGCCATGAGGATGGACTGGTTGTGGCGCATGTAGTTGCGCCCGAGCTGGTCCGAGCCGTTGGCAAGGCCGCGCGGGTGCCGACCATTCGCCGAGCGCAGCAGCAAGAGCGCCGAGGACAAGGCGCCACAGGCGACGACCACGATGTCTGCGCTGTAGCGTTCGTTCTTGCCATGGCGCGTGACGTTGACTGCCGAGACGCTGGTACCGGGCGCATTGGTCTCCAGCGTGGATACAAAGGCGCCGGTGAGCAGCGTCACGTTTGGGTACGCCTTCAAGGTCGGGTCCACGCACATCACCTGGGCATCGGCCTTGGCGTTGATGGGCGAGGGATAGCCGTCGAAGAACGGGGTGCGGATGGCGATGCTGCCAGGCGTCGTTTGGCCATCCTTTTCGTCGAGCAGGATGCCCATGGGCAGGTGGAAAGGATGCAGCCCGCCGGCCCGCAAGCTTTCGTCCAATGCCTGGATGCGTGGCTCATGGGCCACGGGCGGGCATGGGAACGGCCCGCTGGACCAGGGCTCGTTCGGGTCTTCGCCGCGCTGGCCATGCACCTGGTACAAGGCTTCGGCCTTGGCGTAATACGGCTCGAATGCGGCATACGGCAGCGGCCAGGCAGGCGAGACGCCGTCACTGTGCTGGATCTCCCCGAAATCGCGTTCGCGCAGGCGCAACAGCGCGGCGCCGTACACCTTGGAATTGCCGCCCACGAAATAATGCAGCCCGGGGTGGAAGGTCTCGCCATCCTTGCCGTACCAGGTTTCCCGCGCCTGGTAGATGCCATCGACGAAGACTTTTTGCGAGTCCCAGTTGTCCAGCGTGCGGGGCAGGTACTGGCCGCGTTCCAGCAGCAGGATCCGCTTGCCGGTGGGCGCGAGCTCGTGCACCAGGGAGGCGCCGCCCGGGCCGCTGCCGACGACGATGAGGTCGTATTGGTTCGTGCTGCCCATGCCCTCAACCGCCCGTGGCGAAGCCTGGATACAAGGTCATGCCGCCATCCACGAACAAGGTCGTACCGACCACGTAGTCCGATTGGTCGGAGGCCAGCCACACTGCCGCCCGGGCAATGTCCTCGGGTTCGCCAATGCGTCCATACGGCACCAGGGTCATCAGCGCCTTGTATGCCTCGGGCGTATTCCATGCGCTGGTGTTGATGGGCGTGCGGATGGCACCCGGAGCAATCGCGTTGACACGGATCCTGTGTGGTGCCATTTCCTGCGCCAGGCTCTGCATCAACTGCCGGATGCCACCCTTGGACGAGGCGTAGTTGGCGTGCCCGGCCCACGGGATTTCCTGGTGCACCGAGCTCATGCAGATGATCTTGCCGGCGGCGCAGGAGACGTCCGGCACGACGCCACGGCGGATGAACTCGCGGACCGCCTCGCGCGCGCACAGGAACTGGCCGGTGAGGTTGACGCCGATGACTTTGTTCCATTCGGCCAAGGTCATGGCGGTGAACGCGGAGTCGCGCTGCAAGCCGGCATTGGCGACCAGGATGTCGATCGTGCCAAACGCTTCGAGCATGGCCTGGAACATGGTGGCTACCTGGGCCTCGTCCGATACGTCAGCCTTGAGCTTGATTGCCTTGACGCCAAAGCGCTGCACCGCCTCCACCACGTCCTGCGCCGCCGCGTCGTCGACGATGTAATTGACCGCGACGTCCGCGCCGGCTTCGCCCAGCGCGAGCGCGACCCCGCGCCCGATTCCGGAGTTCGCGCCGGTGACGAGCGCCTTCTGGCCAGTGAGCAGGCGGGGAACGGCAAGCCCTGGTGCGGTTGATTGATGCTCGGTCTGGGTCACGACGTCACCTGGGTGTATCGACAGTGCAAGGTATGCAGCATGGACGCCGCATCGTCACGCGCACGTGACAAACGCCTTGCGACATCGTGCCAGGGCGGAGCGACGTGGGCGTCGGCGCGCCCATGTGGCCCCTGATCTTCGCGACCCACCGCTGAGCACGCACTTGGCAATAACCCGAACGCGACGGCATGTTCACTGCCGCCGCCCGATGCTCGGGTTTGGTGACATGACCGGGCCTCCGCTTTGTTCAGTGTGTTCGTCAGCTTCCTGATCCGCATCACGCTGGTGGCGTTGTTCCTCCCCTTCAGCGCGCTGGACAAGGTGCTCAATACCCAGGCGGCAGTGGAACAGGCGGCGGGCGGGACCCGCCCGGCATGGCTGTCGCGCGGCCTGGTGGGAGCCGGGCTCTTCGTCGAGGTGGTCATGTCGCTTGCGGTGGTCACCGGCTTTTTCGACCGGCTGGCCGCCGTGATCCTGGCGGGCTATTGCGCGGTGACGGCGCTGCTCTGGAAGCAGTTCTGGAAAACACCGGATTTCCGCCTCAAGGGGCCCAGCAAGGGCCGCGACGTCTTCTGGGATTTCCTGAAGAACTTCGCGCTGGCCGGCGGTTTCCTCGTGCTGGCCACGGGCGGCACCGCCTATGGCGTCACGCACCTGGTCCTGCACCCGTTTTCTTCCACGCACCCCTACAGTGCGACTGCGCTTGACTTGCACGCGCCGGATGCGTCGGCAACCAATCCGCCTACTGGAGTTTCCCGATGAGCGAAGACGCGAAACCGATCGTGCCTTACTGGCATCTGTGGACCGATGGCGACGGCGTCAGCCACCAGGACGCCTGCGTGTTCTCCGGGTTCGAACTGGGTTCGGTCGGCCCGGGCGCCGACCCGCAATGGAAAGGCGGCAAGACCCGCGGAACGATGACGGTGTTGATGACGGTGCTGCCGGTGGGATGGAAGGGAGACTGGCACCAGAATCCGAAGCCGCAATGGATCATCCCGCTTTCCGGCCGCTGGTCGGTGGAGGCGATGGATGGGAACCGCCGGGAATTCGGGCCAGGCGAGATTTCATTTGGCGGCGACCAGGGCTGCCGGGAGCGCGAAGGGCGCATTGGCCATCGTTCGGCCACGGTGGGCAGCGAGCCGGCCATGCTGATGCTGGTCCAGTTCGAGGACGTACCCGGGCCGAAATACCCGTGCGCGTTCAAGTGAGGCGATGGCCATGAGCGATACCGATAATTTCGTCACGTTCGATCCGGTCTTCGACCAGTACGTGCTGCCGAATGCGCCGCTGGAGGAACTGGCTGGCGGCTTTCGTTGGCTGGAAGGCCTGGTTTGGATGGGCGACGCCAATTGCCTATTGTTCGAGGACCTGCCGCGCAATCGCACCATGCGCTACATCGAGGGCGCCGGCGTGTCGGTGTACCGGCAACCGTCGCACTACGCCAATGGCCAGTGTCGCGACCGCCAGGGCAGGCTGATCTCGTGCTCGCACCGCGATCGCTGCCTGTATCGCACCGAGCTGGACGGCGAGATCACCACCCTGGTTGACCGGCACGCCGGCAAGCGGCTGAACGCGCCCAATGACGTGGCCGTGAAATCGGACGGCTCGGTCTGGTTTTCCGATCCGCTCTACGGCATCCAGCGCGACTACGAAGGGGGCATCCAGGAATCCGAGCAAGCCCCCGCCCTGTACCGGCTCGATCCCGCAAGCGGCAGGATCACGATTGCGGCGGGTGATTTCGACGGGCCCAACGGCCTGGCGTTCTCACCCGATGAAAGCCGCCTGTACGTGTGCGAAACCGGTGACGTGACCACGCAAAACCCGAAGCAGTACATCCGCGCTTTCGACGTGGATACCAACGGCAAACTGCATGGAGGCGAAATCTTCCACAAGGTCGAGCCCGGCTTTGCCGACGGGATTTGCGTCGACCAGGAGGGCAACCTCTGGTCGAGCGCGGCCGACGGCGTCCATTGCATCGATCCAGACGGCAGGCTGGTAGGCAAGATCCTCGTGCCGTACCTCGTGTCCAACCTCACCTTTGGCGGCTACTGGAAAAACCGCCTGTTCATCGGCGGCTCGCACACCTTGTACGCGATTTTCCTCAACCGGCGCGGTGCCGGATGGCCGTAGAAGCGGCCATGGCCGCCGTGCAGGTGGCGAGCCTGCGGCACGTGCGCCTGTGCAGCGCCGCCGCCAAACCGCTGGCGGCATTCTACGAAGCAGCGCTTGGTTTCCGGGTGGCTATGCTGGAGCACCTCTCGGGAGCACGCGCGCGGGAGTGTTTCGGCGTGCCGGGCCGCCTGTTGCGGGTCACGCTGGAACTGGGTGCGCAGCAGGTCGTCCTGGTGCAGTTTGTCGACCAACCGGGACGTCCGTATCCGCGCGGGAGCGATGCCTCCGATCCCGTGTTCCAGCACATCGCGATCGTGGTCGGCGACATGGCGGGCGCCATGTCGCAGTTGTCCGGCACCCCAGGCTGGACGCCGATCACCCGCGGCGACCCACAGCAGTTGCCGGCCTCGTCCGGTGGCGTCACCGCGTTCAAATTCCGCGACCCTGAAGGGCATCCCCTGGAACTGCTGGCGTTTCCCGCCGACAACACTCCCACGCCTTGGCAAGGCGCACGCGGTCATGGCCCCTTCCTCGGCATCGACCACTCGGCGATCAGCGTGGTGGACAGTGCGCGCAGCGTGGCGTTCTACGCGGCGCTTGGGCTCACCGCCGCACATCGCTCCCTCAACGAGGATCCCGCGCAGGCCAGGCTCGATGGACTGGCGAGCCCGGTGGTGGAGGTGACCGCGATGGAGCCGGCGTTCGCGCCGCCGCACGTGGAATTGCTGTCCTATCGCCAGGCAGCGGGCCATGAAGGGAGCCCCGATGGCGCAGGATCCGACCTGGCGCCGAATGACGTGGCGGCGACCTGCCTGGTCTTCGCAGGTGCGGACGGCCGCGGCCAGCCTGGCCACGACCGGGTCGCCCTGGTCGATCCGGACGGCCATCACCTGGCGGTGGATTTGACGGCCGCGTGATGCCTGGCGCGCCGGCGCAGTCCTTGCTCCTTTGCCCCCGCTCCCGGGCGCGCCCTGGCGGCCGCACTCAGCGCCATTGGAAGCGGATGGTCGCGACTGCCTGCGGCGGCATTTCAACCTCGATGCAGGGCTGGCCGTCCTGCGTGCCCACGGTCACGGGCTCGCTGCGCAACCGGGACACCTCGTCCAGCTCGGCGACGAGGCGCGAATTCAGGTATTCGGGTTTGCCCATCTGCTCCCAGCGCCGCTTGGCGTTCGCATGTTCGAGGTCGATGCGCTGGATCGTGGCCGCTTCCACCACGGTCGCACCCTTGAGCATGAAGCGCACGTTTTCGGTCGCGATGGGGTGGCGCGGCAGGGCGAAATTGTTCAGCACGATGGTGGCGCTGGCACCATCGCGCACCAGCCATGCGTCCACGGTTGCGTGCTGGCCATCAACGGACATCAGCTCGGTGCCCAGCGCGTGCAGCAGTTCAAAAGCACGGTAGGCGGGTTTGGGGATGCCGTGGATGGTGAGCAGGCCAAAGCCGCCCTGGAACGGCATCGAAGGGAAGTAGTTCTCCTCGAAGATGTCCGAGAAGGTCCAGTAGCTGTATCCCTGCACCAGGCCATTTTGTTCCAGGACCGTCTTCACGATGAAGACTGCGGCGTAGGGATCGTCGTGCATGTAGTCGCGCGGGTTCGACGAGGTGCACCATTCGGTGTAGTACACCGGCATATCCCCGGCCTTGCCGCGCACCTCGCGTGCTTCGTCGCGCAGCACGCTGCGCCGACTGTCGGCCAACTCGGTCTCCGTGTCGTCGCCGGGCTTGCCGAACGAGTCGGTGGGGTAATGGTGGGTGCTGATGAAATCCACGGCGAGCGCGTTCTTGCGGCAAAACGCCAGGAAGTCGGCCACCCAAGCATTGTCCGCGGTCGCGGGACCACCCACCTTGAGCTGGTTGTCGACGTTCTTGATTGCTTCGACGGTGTAGCGGTAAAGGGGAAAGTAGTTCTCCTGCTTGCCGCTGCCGAAGGCGGTCAGGTTGGGCTCGTTCCAGACCTCGAAGAACCATTCGCGCACTTCGTCCAGGCCGTAGCGTTCGACCCAGTGCGTGACGATCTTCTCGATCAGGGTCGACCACTGGGACAAATCCCGGGGCGGGCTCACGTTGGCGCGATAGTGGAACTGGAGTTGCCCGGAGGAGGACAGGCACCACGGCATGAAACTCAGCTCCACGAAAGGCCGCATGCCGATGGACAACAGGAAATCGAAAATCTGGTCGGCGTTGAAGAACGAATAAATGAACTGGCCGCCCTCCTCGACCAGGGTCCCCATGTCGTCGCACAGGATGCCGTGGAAGCGCACGTGGCGCATGCCGAGTTCGTCGTGTGCGCGCTTGAGTTGCGCCTGCCAGTCGGCGCGCAGGGCGAGCGTCGCATGGCCGCTGCCGACGGTGTGTTCCCAGAAATGGGGAAGGGCGGTGGCCTGGCCGCCGAGATTGCCGGTGAAGCTTGCTGTCATGGGAAGTCCCGCTGCCGGGCGATCGCCGCATTGAAAGGTTGGAGCGGAGGCGGCGGGGTTCGCCGTGGCGCGGTTGCGTACCGGCATCGCTGCACGCGTGCCAGTATGTCGCGGCGGGTGTTTACAAGGGGTGACCACGCGAACGCACGCGATCCCGTGGGTAGCGAAGCACGGCCGCTGCAATAAGGCGCTTGCGCAGCCTTCTATCCTTGAAGAACCAGTTCTTGCGGCAGCGGATCGGGCGGCAGCCTTCGAGGAAAATGATCTCTTCATCCCCGGGCAGTTCCTTCAATTCCTGCGGCAACAGCAAGGGCCGGCGTTCCTCGCTATGGGTATACGTGGT
>DATNBK010000235.1:0-2075 GCA_035571995.1 Rhodanobacter sp. | reverse complement strand
GCTCTCCGTGCTGCTGGACAAGCTCTCGGCCCTGCCCAACGTGATCGACGCCCGGCGCATCGGCACGAGCTGAAAGCCCACCGCGCCGCCGCCCGACGTGGCTCCAGCACAAGCTGAATGGGCGCGCGCGGGCCGCGTTTGAGCTGCGCGGGTCGATGCTAAGCTCATTCGATGCCGTGCAACGAGCCACCATGACGCGACGTCGAGATCCCTACGAAGAGCGCCCGTCCGGGCGGACCGAACCGACCCTGGGCGACTTGTCCGGCCTGGATGAAAAAGCCGAGCCGTCGACCCGGTTTGCCGCCGCGGCCGACGAACGGCTGGCCCCTGCACCGCCACCGCCACCGCCACGGCACTGGCGCGGGTGGCTGATCGTGGTCGTCTTGTTGCTCGCGGCGGTGGTTGCGGTGGCCTGGGTCAACCAGAGCCGCCTGCGCGGCATGGTGCCGCGCACCGCACTCAACGATGTATTGAGCCGTGCCCAGCAGGCGCTGCAGCAGGGGCACCTGGTCGGCAGCGACGGCAGCAGTGCGCGCGAGCTGTTCCAGGCCGTGCTGGCCATGGAGCCGGACAACGATGCCGCGCAGAAGGGCCTGCAGCAGGTCGGCCGCGACCTGGTGGCCGACGCCGACGCGTCCTTGCGTGCTGGCAACGCGGACCAGGCCGCGCTCCAGGCTGCGCAGGCGCGCGAGCTCCTGGGCGGCGGCAGCGACCTGGACCAGCTCGATCGCCGCATCCAGGCGGCGCGCGCGCCCGGCCCGGCAACTCCCGACCTGGTGGCGCGGGCGCAGCAGGCGTTGGCGGCCGGCAAGCTGGATGGTGCGGACGGCGCGGTGGCCCTATATACGGAAATTGCCCACGCCGACCCAGGCAGCGCCGTCGCCCGGCACGGCTTGGACCAGGTCGGCGTCGCCCTGGCGGCACGCGCGCAGCAGGCCCTGGCCGCGCACGACCTCGCCGCTGCGGAGACGCTGGTCCAGCAACTGACCTCGTTGCAGCCCAGCAACGGCGCCTTGCCGGCGCTGCGCGCGGCCCTGGCCCAGGCACAAGGCATGGCGACAGCCAGCTCGACGGCCACGGCGGTGGCCAGTGCCGCGGCCGCCACCGCGCCCACGGCGCCCACCGCGTCTCCGCAGCCCCCGCCGCCGGCAGCGGCGGTGGATCCGCAGGCGCTGGCCGCCGAACTCGACCAGGGACAGGCGGCACTGCGCGCCGGCCGCATTGCCGGGTCGGGCAACGATACCGCGCTGGCGCATTACCGCGCCGCGCTGAAGCTCGACCCGGACAACGCGACAGCCCGCGATGGGCTGCGCCTGGTGGCCAGGGCGCTGACGGTGCAGGCCAATGTGGCCATCGACCTGCATGACGGGTCCCGCGCCGCCAGCCTGCTCGACCAGGCCGCAGTCCTGGATCCGGATTCAGCCCAGGTGGCCGCGGCGCGCGCCCGGCTGGGGCCATCGGGCCATGGTGATACGGCGGTAAAGACGGCTGGCGACGCCGGCAACGCCGACCTGGCCATGGCCGCGCCCATGGCACTGACGCCGCAGCAGCGCGCCGAGATTGCCGACCTGGTGCGCAAGGCCAAGGCCGCGACCCAGCGTGGCGACATCATGATGCCGCCCGGCGACAGCGCCTACGACCTGTATCGCAGCGCGCTGGCCATCAACGGCAACGACCCGGCGGCCTTGCAAGGCATGCACGATTTGCCGGGGCAGGTCCGGGCACGCTTCCAGGACGAGCTGGCGGCGGGCAAGCTGGCCGAGGCCGGCAACACCATGGCCGATTACGTGGCCCTGGTGCCCAACGATACGCAGCACGCCGCCATGGCGGCGCGGCTGGCCGGCGCCTGGCTCGACCAGGCGCGGCAGCAACTGGCCCAGGGCAATCGCGCCGGCGCAGCGCAGGCGCTGGATCACGCCCGTCGGCTGGCCCCGCATGACCCACGCGTGGCCGAACTGAGCGCGCAACTGGCGAGGTCCTGAAACGGCATGGCCGTCCTGGTGTTTGGGGCAAGCAGCCAGATCGGACATTTCCTGTTGCCGCGCCTGCTGGCCAGCGGCGAGCCGGTGTTGGCC
>DATNBK010000234.1:0-8049 GCA_035571995.1 Rhodanobacter sp. | reverse complement strand
GCCAAACTGGATCCAGCCTTCGCCCGGCCGCTCGGCCAGTGCCGGCGGCAAGTGCAGGTAGCAAGCCGAGGAAATCCAGCCATCCTGGTGGTAATGGTTGACGTGGAAGCCATGCGGACGCAGCCGCACCGACCACATGCCGCTGATCCGATAGCGGCCGGTGTTGCGGCAGCGCATGGGGTCTGGGCCGTGGCCAATGGCCTCCATGTAGCGCCGGATGGGCCCATCGATGGCTTGCGGGAACGCACGGATCGACGCGCACGCCGAAGCCTGGGGAACGAGCTGCACCTGGGTGCCCCCGCGCAGCGAATTGATCACCGGGTGCGCACGCAAGGTATGCGAGCGCGTGAGGTCGGCCACCAGGTCGTCGAGGTAAGCCCCGAGATCCGGCCAGCCGTCCGGCACGTCGAGGAGGGCCGGCCGCACCAGGCCCTGGTAGTCGAGCAGCTCCCGGTAGCGCGGGTCGCCCAGCATGCGCAAGGCATCGGCGCGCAGCGCCAGGGCCCGACCATCGGTGGGATTGGCCCGGTGCAAGGTATTGGCTGCATCGAGTGCCGCCTGGGCGCGCCCGACAGCCAGGCAGGCGTTGCCGAACGCGACGCGGGCACCATAGTCGTTGGGTGCGACGGTCAGCAGGCGCTGCGCATAATCCAGCGCACCTTGCCCATCGAACTCCAGGGCAATCGTGCTCGCGGTGCGCAGCAACTCGGGATCGCGATCCGCCAGCGCCAGGCCGGCATCGATGACCGCCAGCGCCTCGTGCGCACGACGCGCACTGAGCAGCAGGCGCGCCTTGCTCACACGCAAGGCGTGCAACTGCGGCTGCCTCTGCAGCGCCGCGTCCAGTTCGACGCAAGCCACCCCCGCGTCACCGCTGCGCATCCACAGCAGTTCTGCCAGGTTGGTCTGCGCCAACACGTGGCCAGGCCAGGCACGGACCAGTTGCCGCAGCTCCGCCTCGGCTTCGTCGAAACGGCTCTGGCCCAGGAACGTACGCGCCATCACGAATGCGGCCTCGGGCGTCTTGCCCACCTTGGCGATACCGGCACGTGCTTCGCGCGCCGCCTCGTCGTAACGCTCCGTATCGGCGAGCACGGCGGCGAGGCGCAGGCGCGCATCGCCGTCATTGGGCTTGAGCTCGAGCCAACGCCGGAACACCCGCTCGGCTTGCGCGGATTCCCCCAGGGACATCAAGGAGTGGCCATACAGCATCAGGATTTCCGGGTTGGCGCGACCGTTCCGGAACAGCGGCTCCAGCAAGCTGCCGACTTCCATCACGCGGTTGGCACCGAGCAGCAGGCGCGCCAGCATGGACGCCGCGACCAGGTTGTCCGGCGCCAGGACCAGGACCTGGCGCAAGGCGCGCTCGGCTTCGGCCGGTTGTCCGGCAGCCACCAGCACCCGGGCGCGTAGGACATGGGCTTCGACATTGTCCGGCTGCAAACCCAGCCAGGCCTGCACGGCCTGCAGGGCCATGGCGTGTTCGTCGGTCTGGAAAAACGACCCGGCGAGCAGCCGATGGGCTTGCACCGTGCCGGGGTGCGCTTGCACCAGCGCCTGCAACATCGGACGCGCCTGGGCATGCCGACCGGCTTGCAGCAAGCCGGCGGCGGTCTGCAACACCGCAAGGGATGGCGTGGGCGATGAGGAAGCCATCAGGCTAGCGTGCCCGCACCGCCGCAACGGCACAAGCCCATGCGCCAATACGCGCACGATCGGCAGCCACCAGCCGCGGCAGCACCACCTCGAACCCTCACGGAGTGTCGGCGAAGCGCGCCAGTTCGGGAACGAATGGGGCATACGCACGCCAGCGCCCTACCGAGGTCCGGTAGACCGGCTGGCGCGCCTGCCAGACGCTGGCCGAGAGCACGGGCGCCGCCTCGGCCGCGGCGTGGGTCCCGGGTTGCGCGCCAATGAACCCGCCCAAGCGGGCAAGCGTGGCGGCGGGCTCGTCGACCAGGGTCTCGTAATCGAGCTCGAGGATGGGCAGCGGCAAGGTCCGCTGCCAATGCTGCAACAACGCATGGTGCCCGGCCATGCACGCGCGCATGTCGCCAAAATCATAGGCAAAGCCGAGGTCGGCGTGGGCGAAATCCTGTGTCCACAGGGACAAGGCGGTATCGGCCCGCCCCCGCCGCAGATGGATCACCCGCGCCTGCGGAAACATGGCTGCGACGATGTGCAGGTAGCGGAAGTTCATCGGATCCTGGTCGATGTACCAGTTGGCCGGGGCATCATCCTGGACCGCCAGCGTGCGGTAGAGCCGCGCTGCCTCGGCGATGGCGACGCCACTGCCCAGGTGGCCACCGGCGACCAGTTGTCCGGCGATGAAGCGCAGGGTGCGCAGCTCGCCACGGTCCCGGGCGCCCGTCGCCTGGGCGAGCAAGGTCGCCGTCAGCGTCGTGCCGGTGCGCGGCATGCCGACGATGAAGACCGGTACGAACGCATGCTCCGATTCGCCGCTTGCCGGCGACACGACTTCCCGCATCCGCGTGGCGACGGCGTGCTGCCAGGCGGCAGCGTCCCAATGCCATACGTCGTGCAGGATCGCATTGGCCCGGCGCAGGGTCTTGGCCGCTGCCGCATGTTCGCCGAGATCCCCCTGCGCCTTGGCCAGGGCGAAGCCGGCCGAGGCCAGCGGACGCGGCGGCAGACGCCCTGCCGCGAAGTGCCGGGCAAACCAGCCGATCTCGACATCCGCCGGATCGACATAGCGTCGGGTATTGGCCAGTGCATTCAGCACGTGGTGGCGATCCAGGTCGATGCCCGCCTCGAGCGCCGCCAGGTAACGCGTGCGCGCGGTATCGAACTGGCCCAGCTCGCGGGCGACGTTTCCCGCCTGCATCAGCAGTTCAGCCGGCGCCTTGCCACGCGCCAACGCCGCGGCGCAGATGCGTTCGGCCACCGCGTGCCGGTCGCATTGGCGGATGAAGTCCACGGCGCGCAGGCTCACCCCGGCTACAAAGTCATTGGCCCGGCTGAGCGTGAACAAGGTTTCGGCCGCGGCGCTGAAATGCCCCTGGCTGCGCTGCACGTTGGCCAGCAGCATGCCGACGTCCTCCCGAACGGGATCGTCCCGCTGCAATGCGCGCAGCAACTCTTCGGCCTGCACCGGCTCATCGGCCTGGAACAGCGCCTGGGCCTTGGCAAGTCGGCCGTCGTTGGTGGCGGAAGAGATGGCCTGCATGGGGGTGCACCGGGGCTCAGCCAGGCGCCGGCTCCAGCTTGAACGCCAAGGTATAGCGCGGCGCGTAGCAAATCCGATTCGGCGGCCGCCCCACGTGCGGGATGTTGCCGTCGAATATCGCGAGGCGGCCAGGCCTTGGCGTCACCGCGGCCACCGCATCCAACTCGGCGTTGTAGAACAGGGTCTCGCCGCCCCACTCCGGGTTCCACTCGGGCGCGATGTACCACAGGGCGGTCAGCCCCTTTTCACCCGGGCGCCTGGTGTCGGTATGGATGAACAGCATCTCGCCAAATGCTGCATGGTTGCAGTAGCACCGGTTGATGCGATAGCTGGCGCCATCCTCGAAATCCCGCAGCGCATCGAGGGTCGGCTGGTACACCGCGAGCTGCGCGGCCGTCTCCAGCGGTATGCCCATTTCCCAATGCCGGAACTGGGCGGTCTCGGCGCGGGCAATCTCGTCCTTGACGAAGTTCGCGCCCATCAACGCATCGGTGAGCTGCTTGATCAGCGGCAAAGGCACCAGTCCGTCATACACGCGGATTGGACGGCCTTCCACCTGCATGGCGCGGGTCAATGGCATGACGGGTTTCCACGGTGTTCGGCTCAGGATAGGTGCCGCCTACAGCGTGATCAAGCGCCTGCCGCCAATGGCACATACTCGCCCTTCCACCCCACCTTCGACCGCAGCCTCCACCGTCATCCCCGCGAAAGCAGGGATCCAGTGCTTTCAGGTGACCCGCAAGGGCAAAGGCAATGGATTCCCGCTTTCGCAGGAATGTCGACGGAGTGCGGCGTGGCAAAAGCGCTATCGAAAACGTTCCGGACAGCAGCGCGCTTTCGCGGGAATGACGAGGGGTGCGGGGGAATCGGCCAGGCGCCGATGGCGCGACGCCCGTGTTATGTTCCCAAGGCCGTCCTAGCCGGAGTCCGTGATGCGTTCCGCAGTGACCATCGATGCGGCCTGTGACCTGCCGCACGAGTTCTTGTTGCAGCATGGGATCACCATCCTGCCGATCACGGTCACGGTCGACGGCGAGACGTTCATGGACGACCGCAGTCCGGCGGAAACCAAACGTTTCATCGAACGCAAGCTCGGCCACCGCAACCACGAGGCGGAAACCGCCCCGTGTTCAGTCGAGGACGTCGAGCGCCTGTTCCTGGACAAGCTGGTGCTGGAGCACGACTGCGTGTTTTGCCTCACCATCACCGCCACCCGCAGCGCCATCAACGACAACGTCCATCGCGCCAGTTACCGCATCCTCATGGGCTACCGGGAGGCGCGCGCCGCCGTGGGGGCGACCGGACCGTTCATGATGCGCGTCATCGACACCCGCAACATCTTTGCCGGGGCGGCGCCTGCGGTATTCGAGGCCATCCGCATGATCGCCGAAGGCCACGCGCCGGCCGCGGTCCGCGCGCGACTCGCCTATATCGCCGACAACAGCTACGGCTACATGCTGCCACGCGACCTGTACTACCTCAGGGCGAGGGCAAAAAAGAAAAATGACCGCAGCGTAGGCTGGCTGAGCGCAGCCTTGGGCTCAGCGCTGGACGTCAAACCACTGCTACGCTGCTACCGCGGCGAAACCGGTGCGGTGGGCAAGGTGCGCGGTTTTGAATCCGGAGCCAAGACCCTGCTTGCCTATACCGCACGCCAGGTGCGGGAAGGCCTGCTGGTACCGGCGGTGTGTCTGAGTTACGGCGGCGACTTGTCTACCCTGGGCCAGTTGCCCGGATACAGCGAGCTCCGCGATACATGCGCCGCCACCGGCGTGACCCTGCTCGAGGCGCCCATGAGCATCACCGGCATGATCAATGTCGGCGAAGGCGCGCTCACCGTCGGCCTTGCCACACGGCAACACGAAGTGGATTTCTAAGCGCGCCTTGGGTGTGGGAGCCCGTTCACGGGCGATGCCTTTCGGCGCGTCACCAGAAAGTGGCCTCTGACGAAAAGCATCGCCCGCCCACAAGGGATTCCCTTCGGTCACGAGCGGGCTCCCACAACCCTCCAATAAAAAAAGCCGCCGGGCGAACCCGGCGGCTTTGGTCTCGCACAAGACGACCAGGAATCAGAAGTCGTAGGTGATGCCGAAGCGCACCGACCGCGGGGTGAGCGAGGAGTAAGGCCGCAGGTAGCTGCTGTTGGTGGAGATCGGATACGTCTGCGTCGTGGTCTGGTTGTCGAACACGTTCAACACGTTCACGTTGAACGCCAGCTTCTGGCCAGCCCACATCGGCCGGTACTCGGCGCCGAGGTTGACCTGGTACGTCCACGGCTGGTGCTGCTTGCCCGGGGAGTACGGGGTGCCATGGCAGAAATGGTAATACGGGCCATAGCCAAGACCGGGATTGCCGTTCTCCGGACCATACAGACCGAGGCAGGTCTTCGGCATGCCTGAAGCAATGAACACGTTGCCGGAGAGCGTCCACTCCGGAGCGAGCTTGTAGGCCCCGTACGCCTTGATCTGGTGCCTGCGGCTGTTGGCCAAATCGCCGTTGGCATAGTCCATTACTGCGGCGTAGTCCCAGTCCACCGTGGCGGACACATCGTCCTGGCCAATGTCGGTACGCACCTGGCCTTCACTGTTGCCGTAGCTGCGCGAGTACAGGTAATCCACCCGGCCAAACCACTTGCCGTCAAACGGATGCTCCAGGTAGAAGTTGATGCCGTAGTACTTGCGCTTAAGCGTCGTGTTGAAGTGGAAGTCATTCACCCAGGCCATGGGTACGCTGTAGTACCCGCCAGCCAATTTCGGAATCTCGATGATCGAGGTGCGACCCGGATTGATCAGGTAGCTGCCCTGGATGCTGGCCGGATCGTAGGTGGCCGGGTCGATGCCCATCGCGTTCATCTTGTCCTGGATCGCGAACGAGTCGCCAACGTCGTCAATCGCGTTGCGCAGGTTGCGGTAGGTCGCCTTGACGCCATAGGTCCAGGCCGGGCCCAGCTGCTTGTCGAAGCCCAGGATGTACTCGTCCTGGTATTCGGACTCGAGGTTGGTTGCGGTCGCGGTCTTGGGGTCACGCGGAATGCCGTACTCGAGGTTGGACGAGATTGGGCCGCCGGTGCTGGTCGGGATCTGCGTCAAGCCGGTCGGATTGCCGAGGGCATCGATGCCGGTATAGGTGTAGTACTGACGGGTATACAGCGAGGAACCCGCCGCGCGCAGCGCGACGCTGGCAGGCATGGCCAGGTAGTAACGCCCGGCGTTGCCGTAGATCTTGAAGCTGGAGTCACCGTTGACATCCCAGCTGAAACCGACGCGTGGCGCCCACTGCGGGCTGGTCAGGCGCAGGTAGGGAACGCTGTCGCTATTGAAGTTGGTGAACTGGTCGTTGCGCAGGCCGAGCTTCACCAGCCAGCGATCCGTCACCTGCCAGCTGTCTTCCAGGTACTGGGCGCGCTGGGTGGTGCGTACCGAGCCGCTGGCTTGGTAGATGTACCTCGCGACGAAGTAACCCGTGGCCCCCCCCGCAACGGATGCTGGCGGCTGGACCCACGGCAGGGCCTCCCAGCCCGCGCCGTTGGCAGCCGGGCCACCAACGATGTAGTCAGTCGGAAAATTAGGAAAACTCGCCTTGTTGTCGTATTCCCACGCGTAGCCTGGGCCTGAGGTCACCTGGCCATCATTCGTGTCCCGTACGTCCTGGTTGTCGATACCGCCAGTGATGGTGTGGCTGCCAAGCTTGTAGCTCACATCCAGGCGCAGATTGGTGTTCTTCGAGGTATGCGCCGGGTCGGTGATGCGCAAGGCGGTCTGATTGTTGATGATCGGGGTGCCACCGGTGATGGCCGGGTTCTGGCGATCCGACTGGAGGATGTTCGGGTTGGTCGGGTCATAGCCCGGAATTTCGCTGAACAGGGTGCCGCGCATCTGGCCATACAAGGCGCTCAAGGTCAGATTGTCGGTGACGTAGCTGGTGAACTTCGCCGAATACAGGTCGCTGCCGACCTTGGTCGAAGTGTCGTAGCTGTTGAACGTGCCTTCGGTATGCGTGGCGTAGTCGTAGTTGTTCTCCACTGCCGCATACGAGGACTTGTTGGAGGCACCGGTGATTTCCAGGATGTTGTTGTCGGTGATGTTCCAATCCAATTTACCGTACCACTTCGGATTATCAGTACGGTAATGGGTCACAAAGGGTGCGGTGACAGCCCCAGTGGTTTGACCCTGCACACGGTCGGCCTCGACGGCGCCAAAGATGTACAGCTTGTTCGCGATCAGCGGACCACCGAAATACGCATCGGCCGTAGCGTCCCAGGCTTTGTTGTCAAAGCGGTCCTGACGGATCGCGCCGCGCGAACCATCCGGGTTGACGTAATAATAGTTCTTGGGATCGGCCATCAGTGCCGTCGGCCGGTACAGGACCTGGCCACCAAAATGCCATTCATTCGTGCCGCGCTTGCCGATCTGGCTGATCACGCCACCATCGGAACGACCGTAGGCCGCGCCGTAGCCACCCGAGAGGATTTCCTGCTGGTCGATGGCGCCATACGGCAGCGTCAGGCCCCCAAAACCGCTGATAGGATCCGTGGTGTTGAAGCCATTGAGGTAATAGGCGTTCTCTGTGACGGAGGAGCCGCCAAAGGACACCAGGTTCCGCGAGAAGCCGTTGGCGTCGACAAACAGCGAGCTGCCGGGGACCACACCTGGCGCGAGCAGCGCTACCGCCTCAGCGGTGCGTACGATCGGGAGCGCCGCCAACTGCTGCGCGGTGATGATGGTGCGCGAATCCACGCCGCTGATGTCGATGGCCGGCAAGGCATTGGCCGAGACGCTGACAGTGGCCAACGAGGTCACCGCGGCAAACGGCACTTCGGTACCTGAACCGACCACCACAAAGACGTTCTCGCGCGTATCCAC
>DATNBK010000233.1:0-14413 GCA_035571995.1 Rhodanobacter sp. | reverse complement strand
GCACGGGAACCGGCGGCATCGCCCTGGTCGAACTTCAGCCGGGCTTCCCAGGCATAGGCGTCGGCGCTACCGAAGCGCCGTACGGCCGCCTGGGCCACGCGCATGGCATAGGCCGTGTTGCCAAACTTCGCACCCAGCTCGCTCATCGCCAACCAGGCCTTGACGTCCTTGGCCGGCAACTGCTCCGGCATGGCCAGGGCCTGCAGCAGGCGCGCCGCCTGGGCCTGGTCGCGCGCGCCCAGCAGGACCCGGCCGAAGCGGCGCCACGCATCCTGGTCGCCAGCCGCGAGCACGGTCTCCAGCTCGCGCCGGGCGGCGCCGGCATCACCCTGGTCCAGGGCAAGTTGGGCGCGCGCCTGGGCCAGCACCGCCGGCTTTGCACCCAGTGCCTGCCAGCGGTCCAGGGCCTGCGTGGCGGCACCATCGTCATGCACCGCCAGCGCCAATTCCGCGGCACGGGCCGCGACCTTGGGGTCATCGCTGAGCAGCATGGCGCGGGCGTAAAACCCCGAGGCCGTGGCCAGGTCGGTCCGCGTCAAGGCCAATTCGCCGGCCAAAAGCTGCGCCAGCAGGTCGTGCTGCGCATCCGGGATGGGAAGCTGCGCGCGGGCCAGCGGCTGGGCGGTGACCGCGCGCGGCGCCACCGGCTCGTGGGTGGGCACTGCGGCACAAGCACCCAGGCCCAGCGCCAAAGGCAGCAGTGCCGTAAAATGGCGCAATCGCCTGAACTTGCCAGAACGGTTCCGCAGACTAATGTTCATTTGCTTCCACGATCCGGCCGTTTGGAGTCGCCGTGCGGCGGGCTTGCGTCAAAGCTTAGCCTACGCAGCCGGCGGGCTTTGTCGAGCACTCGTCTTTGCCATGTCGCCCGCCACGCCATGCCGCTGATCGCCCTCGGGCTCAACCACCGCACCGCACCGGTCAGCCTGCGCGAGCAGGTGGCGCTGGACGCCGATGCCGCGGCGGTGGCCCTGGCCGAGCTTGGCCAGCAGCAGGGCGTCGAGGAAGCGTTGATCCTGTCCACCTGCAACCGCACCGAAATCTACGCCGGAGTGGCAGAAGGGGCCGAGAACGTCCCGCAATCATGGCTGGAACGACACCAGCATCTGACCGCCGGGAGGTTGGATGAGTTCCTGTACCGCTACCAGGACCAGGATGCCGTGCGCCATGTGTTCCGCGTCGCCACCGGGCTGGACTCCATGGTCCTGGGCGAGCCGCAGATCCTCGGCCAGGTGAAGGACGCCTATCGCCAGGCGCACGCGGCGCAAACCCTGCGCGCGCCGCTGGACCGGCTGCTGCAGCACACCTTCGCGGTGGCCAAGCAGGTGCGCACGGACACCCGCATCGGGGCCAACACCGTCTCGGTGGCGTTTACCGCGGTGCGCCTGGCCGAGCAGGTTTTCACCGACCTGAAACAAGCCTGCGTGCTGCTGATCGGCGCCGGCGACACCATCGAGCTGGTGGCCCGCCACTTGGTCGAACAGCACGTGGCCCGGCTCATCGTGGTCAACCGCACGGCGGAAACCGCTCGCGAACTCGCCAGCCAGTACGGCGGCTACGCCACCACCCTGGCCGACCTCCCGCAGCATCTGGCCGAAGCCGACATCGTAATTTCCTCCACCGCCTCGCGGCAGCCCCTCGTCAGCCGCGAGATGGTCGAGCAGGCCCTGGTGGCGCGCCGGCGCAAGCCCATGTTCATGGTCGACCTGGCCATGCCGCGCGACATCGAGCCCGGCGTGGGCGGCTTGTCCGACGTGTACCTGTACGACATCGACGACCTGCGCCAGGTCATCGACGACAACCGCTTTTCGCGCGTCACCGCGGCGCGCGAGGCCGAAGCCATCATCGACCTGCAGGTGCAGCGCTACATGTCCTGGCGCCAGGCCTTGTCGATCAAGAATCCGGCCCTGGAGATGCGCCACCACGCGGAGGTCTACCGCGACGAGGTGCTGGCCAAGGCCCAGCACATGCTTGCCCACGGCAAGCCGGCCGACGAGGCACTGCAGTTCCTGGCCCATACCCTGACCAACAAGCTGCTGCACCATCCCAGCGCGCGCCTGCGCGAGGCGGCGTTGAACGGCGACACCGAACTGTTGCATGCCGCCGAACGCCTCTACGAAGCGGACGACCGGGAATTGCACTAGGGAACCTCTGACCAACCCTCAAACCGTCATTCCCGCGCAAGCGGGAGGCGCTTCACAACAGCGAGGCTGGTCATCCAGTGCCTGAATACGAAGGCACTGGATCCCGGATATCGCAACGCGATTCTGGGATGACTATCAAAACCAGAGTTTCCTTCGACGCACGGACGACGCGGTGCGGCATCTATCCCACCGCTTCCACCCCACCATCAGCCTGCTGCCCCCATGACCCCATCCATCCGCCGCAAGCTCGAAGCCCTGGTTGAACGCCATGAGGAACTCGGCCGCCTGTTGGCGCAGCCGGATGTCCACGATGACAACGCCCGCTACCGCGCCCTGGCCCAGGAGTACGCCCAGCTCGACGCAGTGGCACAGGCGCTGCACGCCTACGACCAGGCCGAGCGCGAGCTGGCCGAGGCGCAGGCCATGCTGGACGACGCGGAATTCCGCGAGCTGGCCGCGGACGACGTACAGCGCCTGCAGCAGTGTGTGCCCGAGCTCGAGCGCGACCTGCAGCGCCTGCTGCTGCCGACGGACCCGCGCGACGACGCCGACCTCTACCTGGAAATCCGCGCCGGCACCGGCGGCGACGAGGCGGCGCTGTTTGCCGGCGACCTGCTGCGCATGTACCTGCGCTTTGCCGAGAGCCGTCGCTGGCAGATGGAGATCCTGAGCGAGCATGCCGGCGAGCATGGCGGCTACAAGGAGGTGGTCACGCGCATCGAGGGCAAGGGCGCCTACTCGCAGCTCAAGTTCGAGTCCGGCACGCACCGCGTCCAGCGGGTGCCGGAAACCGAAGCCCAGGGCCGCATCCACACCTCCGCCGCGACCGTGGCGATCATGCCGGTGCCGACCGAGATCGACGCCATCGAGATCAACCCGGCCGACCTCAAGGTCGACACCTTCCGCTCCTCCGGCGCCGGCGGCCAGCACGTCAACAAGACCGAATCGGCCATCCGCATCACCCACGTGCCCACCGGCACGGTGGTCGAGTGCCAGGAAGAGCGCAGTCAGCACAAGAACCGCGCACGCGCCATGAGCCTGTTGCAGGCGCGCCTGCTGGACAGCGAACGCGATCGCCAGCACACCGAGCGCTCGGAATCGCGCCGCCTGCAGGTCGGGTCGGGCGACCGCAGCCAGCGCATCCGCACCTACAACTTCCCGCAGGGCCGGGTCACCGACCATCGCATCAACCTCACCCTGTACCGCCTGACGGACATCATGCAAGGCGACTTGGGCGAGCTGGTCGACGCGCTCAACCGCGAATACCAGGCCGACCAGCTGCAGGCCCTCGGCACCGACTGAAACAGCGCGCTGCGCCTGGACGGCCTTACCCAAGTGCCAGGCCCCCTGTTTTCGTCATCCCTGCGCAACTCCCCCCCCTCTCGTCATTCCCGCGAAAGCGCACTGCTATCCGGAATAAATCCGCGCTTGGCGTCGGAGGCGTTGGGGCGCAAAGCTGGATGGCTGCCGAGCGCGAACCCGACTCAAAAATCTTCTCGTGCCGCCCGCAACCCCTATCGCCGTCCAAACTCTTCCCCTCGAGAGGTGGTTCCGCGGATGACAACAAAGGCCGCGGCGCGGTCTTGGCGCGGAGTTCCAGAAAACGTTCCGGACAGCAGTGCGCTTTCGCGGGAATGACGAGTGAGGGTGGGCGGCGGCTCAGGCGCAGCGGAAGCCGGGCGGCACGGCAAGATCGACATCCTCGCGTCGCACGCTCTCGACCTTGGCCGCCGGCGGCCCGCGTTGCAGCCACTGCGCCAGCGCATCGAGGCCTGCATCGGTGCCGCTGGCCAGGACCTCGACGGTGCCGTCGGCCAGGTTCCGCGCGTGGCCGTCGAGGCCGAGGCGGGCGGCCTGCTCGCGCGTGCTGGCACGGTAGAACACGCCCTGCACCCGCCCGGCCACCACGAACCTCGCGGTGGCCATCACTTGCCGCCGATCACCGCGTCCAGCTTGGCTGGCGTCAGCGGGCCCACGATGTGCGCGGCCACCTTGCCGGCCGGATCGATTATCCAGGTGGTCGGCAGGCCCCGCGGTTCCTCGAAATCCGCCGGCGGGTGGTCCAGGCCAATCTGGGCGATCGGATAATCCACCGGGTGCTTGAGCAGGAAGGCCTTGATTTCGGCCACATCGTTGTCCTGGTAGGCCAGGCCAATCGCACGCACGTTCTTGTGACTCGCGACGAAGTGCGAGATGTCCGGCATTTCCTTGATGCACGGCGCACACCAGGTCGCCCAGTAATTGACGATCACCCAGTGCCCGCGCTGCGCCGCCAGGTCGAAGTTCTGTCCATCCAGCGTGGTCACGCGCAATTGCGGATGCGTGGGCTTCGCCGCCGTTGCCGCCGTCGCCGCCATGGGCAGCAACATGCACAACAGCGCGACAGGGGTGCACAACAGGCGCAATGGGCTCACGCGTTCATCTCCGTGCTATCGGTGGCGGCCGGTGCTGCAGGTAGAGGATAGACCTCTTCCAGGCGGGCTCCCAAGCGCGCCTCCAGGATCCCGGCCAGCCCAGCGAGCAGGTCCAACAACGGCGCCGGCAACTCGATGCCGAGTGCGGCTGCCGCCTCCAGGGGTCGCAGCGGCAGGTGGTGGCTGGAATACTGGTAGACGCGCAGCAGGTCGGCGCTGTCCAGGCTGTGCACCAGCAGCCACCCGCCATCCTCGTTTGCCTCGACCAGGCCGGCCTGGCGCAGGTCGTCGAGGCAATCGTCGATCAGCGTGCCCGGCAGGTAGGGTTCGGCCGCACGGATGTCCTCGGCCGTGACGCGCCCGCCGCGACGCTGGGCGTCGACAAAATGCCCCAGGACCACCAGCAGGCCAAGGAACCCGGCACCCGCCGGCAGCTCGCGCGGCGGCCCGGCATAGTCGAAGGCCGAGAGCGAGGCGGCAATCGACGCGCTCAGGATCACGATGACCCAGGACAGGTAGATCCACAGCAGGAAAATGGGGATCGCGGCAAGCACGCCGTAGATCTGCTGGTAAGTCTGCGCATGCTGCACGAACACGGAGAAGCCCCAGCGCGCCACCTCGAACAGGATGGCGCCCAGCAGCGCGCCGACCGCCGCATCGCGGCGCGGCACCGCGCAACTGGGGATGCCGGTGTACATCAGCCACAAGGTGAAGAACGTCACCAGGAACGGCAGCACGCTGAGCAGGCTCTGCGCAAGCGCGCCGACCTGCCCGATCGCGCCATGCAGCAGGGGCATGGCGGTGACGTAGGAGGTGATGGCAATGCCGCCCACCACCAGGACCGGCCCCAGGGTCAACGCCGCCCAATACAGCATGATGCGCGAACCCCAGGTGCGCGGCGCCGGCACCCGCCAGATGCGGTTGAGCCGGTCCTCGATGCTGATCATCATTGCCAGGGCACTGAACAGCATCACCACGATGCTGATGCCGGTGAGCTTGCTGGCGTTGTCGGCAAAACCGAGCATGGCGCGCTGCACCGCCTCCCCGGCCGCCGGGACGAAATTGGCGAACACGAAGTCGATCAAGGTGTCGCGCGCCGGCTGGAACACCGGGAACGCCGCAAACATGGCAAACACCGCCACGGTCAGGGGCACCAGCGACACCAGGGTCGTATAGGCCAGCGCACCGGCGGTCTCGAAGCATTTGTCGTCGACGAAGCGGCCCCACAAAAAGAGGCCGAAACTGCGGGTGCGATCGCGATTGAAACGTCGGGTCATGAGCGGCCCAGGCTCCTGGTGGTGCGCGGCGCCGGCCCGGCCAAGGGCAGGTTTCGACCGGTACACTAACCCAACGCCTGTTCATGTCCCAGCCGCGTGAACGCCATTCGCCCAAACCTATCCATGAAACGCGACATTCTCGTCCTGTACTACAGCCGCAGCGGACACACCGCCCAGCTCGCGCGCCTGGTGGCGCGCGGCGTCGGCGAAGTGCCCGGCATGCAGGCGCGCATCCGCCAGGTGCCGCCGGTCGCGCCAGTCACCCAGGTGACGCAGTCGCCCGAACCCGAGGACGGCGCACCCTACGTCACGCGGCAGGACCTGCTCGCCTGCGTGGGCCTGGCCCTGGGCAGCCCCACGCGCTTCGGCAATATGGCCGCACCGCTCAAATACTTCCTCGACAGCACCGGCAGCGAGTGGGCGAGCGGCGTGATGGTCGGCAAGCCCGCCGCGGTGTTCACCAGCACCAGCACGATGCATGGCGGCCAGGAGTCCACCTTGCTCAGCATGGCACTGCCGCTGCTGCACCACGGCATGGTGCTGGTGGGCTTGCCGTTCACCGAACCGGCCCTGCACGCCACGAGCACCGGCGGCACGCCTTACGGCGCCAGTCATGTCACCGGCGCCGACGGCGCGAAACCCATCAGCGAGCACGAACGCGAATTGGCCCGTGCACTCGGCCGCCGTCTGGCGGGCATCGCCCTGCGACTGGCGAGCAACCCGTGAGCCGTTACGCCAGCTTGCCCGGCGAGCAAAAGCTGGGGCTGCTCGCCTGGGCCGCCCTGCTCGGCCTGCAACCGATCTGGCACGCGTGGCTGTTCCCCCCGCAGCGCGTGCCGGTCGCCGTGGTGCTGGCGCTCACCGTCATCCCCCTGCTCCTGCCGCTGCTGGCGCTGCGCAACGCGACGCGCGCCCTGCTCTGGGTCGGCATGCTCAGCCTGTTCTATTTCTGCCACGGCGTTGCCGAAGCCTGGAGCTCGGCGCCCGAGCGGGTACTGGCCGTGGTCGAGATCGTGCTGACGGTCGGCTTGATCGCTGTGCTTGGCGCCGGCGTCAGGCGGCCGCGTGCTGGCGCTTCGCGGGCGCGGCCGCGCGAGTAACGACCGGCCGGAAGGGATTGTTATCGCAAACCATTCTCATTAACATCCGCAACCTCACCCACGGGAGGTTGCCATGTCGTCGTTTGTACGTCCGCTCGCGCTCGCGCTCGCCTTGACCCCGGCCCTTGCGGCCCCGCTATACGCCGCGGACGCACCACAGGCGACCAACCTCGATCGCATTGAGGTTTCCGAGAGCACGATGCGCATGCCACGCAGCGAGGGCGCGCTGCCAATGACGATCACCGTGATCGATCCCGCGGACCTGGCGCGGCAAATGTCGATCACGCCGGACCTTGGCGATGCGATCGGTGCGCTGGTGCCCTCCTACTCCCCCTCCACGCAGAAACTCTCGGTGCGCGGCCAGACGCTGCGCGGGCGCAACCCGCTGTACATGATCGATGGCGTGCCGCAATCGAGTCCCCTGCGCAACGGTTCGCGCGATGGCTACACGATCGACCCGGCGATGATCGAGCGCATCGAGATCGTCGAGGGCTCCAACTCGCTGCAAGGCCTGGGCGCCGCCGGCGGCATCATCAACATCATCACCAAACACGCGCCTGCGCAGGACGGCGTGCGCCAGGAAGTGACGGTGGACGTGAGTGCGCCGACCCAGGGCGCCGATGGCGTGGGCTACGGCGCGGCGTGGCTGCTCGGTGCGCGCAGCGGTGCGTTCGACATGGTCGTGGGCGCCTCCTGGCGCAAGCGCGGCATGTACTCCGACGCGAAGGGGCGGCTGATCGGCGTCGACGGCACCCAGGGCGACCTGATGGATTCGCGCAGCACCGACGGCTTCGCCAAGCTCGGCTACACGTTCGCCGGCGAGCGCCGCCTGCAACTGACCGTCAACCGTTTCGACCTGCAAGGCAACGGCGACTACACCGCCGTCGCCGGCGACATGGGCGCCGGCATCCCGACCACCTCGGTGCGCCAGCCGCAACCGGGCGAGACGCCGCGCAACCGCGTGCTGACCAGCGGCCTCGACTACCGCGATCCGCAGTTGGCTGGCGGCGAGCTGCGCGCACAGCTCTACCACCAACGCAACCGCGAACTGTTCGGCGGCGGCTCGTTCCCCACCTTCCAGGACCCGGCCTATGGTCCGCTGGTGTTCGACCAGTCCCAGAACGAATCGGTCAAGGACGGCACGCGTTTGTCATGGGCCCGCCGCGGCCTGCTCGACGACACGCTGACCGTGCTGGCCGGTGCCGACGGCTACCGCGACCGTACCCACCAGGCACTGGTGCACACCGGACGCAACTGGGTGCCGCAGAGCACCTACACCGGCTGGGCGCCCTTCCTGCAGGCGGAGTACTGGCCGCTGCAGGCGCTCTCGATCAACGCCGGCCTGCGCCAGGAACATGGCCGGCTGGAAGTACCGACGTTCCACACCCTGGCCTTTTACGGCAACACCAGCGTCGAGGGCGGCACGCGCAGTTTCCGCAAGACCTTGCCCAACCTGGGCGCCGTCTGGTACCTCACCGACACACTCAATGTGTTCACCAGCTACGCGCAGGGCTACACCCTGCCCGACGTCGGCCGCGTGCTGCGTGCCATCAAGGTGCCGGAGCAGCGGGTCGGCGAGTTCCTGGACCTCAAGCCAGTGGTATCGGACAACCGCGAGCTCGGCGCCGAGTATGCCGGCGAGCTCTTCAACGCGCGCGTGAGCTACTGGACCTCGAGCTCGAAGCTGGGTGCGCTGCTCGTGTTCGACGCGCCCAACCAGGTGTACGACGTGGCGCGCCAGCGCACCGAGATCAGCGGTTGGGAAGCGCGGGCCGGCTGGAAGCCGCGCGTGGGTACGGACTTCACGGCCTCCTACGCGATCAACCGCGGCCGCTCCGACCGCAATGGCGACGGCAAGGTGGATTCGGATTTGGATGGCGCCAACATTGCGCCAAACCGGCTCAACCTGTCCTGGACGCAGCGTTGGAGCGAGCCGCTGTCGACCTACCTGCAGATCTCGCACCTGGCCAGCCGCGACTTCGACACGCTGGGGACACGCACTGCGCACTTCGACGGTTACGTCACCGCCGATGCCTACGTGAAATGGCAGGCCGGCGCCGTCGGCACGTGGACGCTGGGCATGCAGAACCTCGCCAACAAGCAATACATCAACTACGTGTCACAGACAGTTGGCGACGACGACTCCTATTTCGCCGGCCGTGGCCGCACTGTCTCGCTGACCTGGCAACAGGTGTTCTGAGATGCGCGACAGCGTCCATCAGGCCACTCCGGCACATTCCGCCAGCCACGTGCGGCAATGGCTGCGCCAGGCCCATCTGTGGGGCGGCCTCAGCCTGGGCCTGGTCTACGCGCTGATCGCGTTGAGCGGCAGCGTGTTGTCCCTGCAAGGACCCTTGCTGCGCGCACTGCATCCGGAGCTGGCGGCGCACGCCTTGCCCACGCGGACGCAACAAGCCGCGGTGCTCGAGCGCATCGTCCGCGACTGGTCCACGCAAGGCTTGCGCAACTCCGACCTGCCCACCGCCGCCCTGCCGAGTTGGCAGCTCTACTTCGACGGCGGCGTGCGGCGCTACCTCGATCCGGTCAGCGGCGAGCTGCTGCTCACCCGCTCGCCAAGTACCGACGTGCTGCTGGCATTGCGCTACTGGCATACCAACCTGCTCGGCGGCCAAGCCGGCGAAACCCTGCTCGGGGTGCTCGGCTGGATCAGCGTGTTCCTGCTCCTCTCCGGCCTGGTGTTGTGGTGGCCACGACGCGGTCAGCTACGGGCACACCTCACGCCGCGCGCGCAACCGCCGGCGCGGCGCTGGCTGAGCTGGCACCGCAGCCTGGGCGTACTGAGCCTGCCGCTGTTGTTGGTGGTGACCTTGACCGGTACGTTGATGGTCTACCACGGCGGCGCCAAGCACGCCTTGCAGGTGCTGTTTGCCGATGCGCCCACCGCACCGCCGCCGGCACCTATACCGTCGCGCGATGCAGCGATCGACTGGGTTGCCGTGCTGGACGCGGCGCAACATGCCTTGCCGGGTGCCGAACTGCATCGCGTCGCACTACCCAGCGCGCAAGACGGCCGCGTCAGCGTGCGCGCCCGCGCCGCCGACGAGTGGCACACCGTCGGGCGCAGCGTGGTCTGGCTCGATCCCTACCAGGCGCGCGTACTGGGCGTGGTCGACGCCACCAAAGAGGGCACCGGCGCGCGCCTGGGCAACGCCATCTACCCGCTGCATGCAGGCAGCGACACCGGCTCGTTCTGGTGGGCGACGGTGTTGCTATCCGGGCTGCTGCCACCATTCTTCCTGGTCACCGGCTTCCTGTATTGGCGCGCGCGCCGCCTCCCCCGCGTCGCACCAGCGGCCCGGGACAGGTTCACTCTTGGCGTAGGTAAGTGACCCCTGCCCCGCTTTCGTTGCCGATGGTGGGAATCAGCCTTCGGAGTCCGGTGTTGCAACATGCCATTCGAAGTCCAGCCAGTCCGTATTCTCCTTCGCGCCGAGCCTTTCGTAGAACCTGATTCCCGGCACGTTCCACGGACCGACCGTCCACTTTATCGTCGCGCAGCCGTTTGCCTTCGCCTCGGCCTCCAGGGCGCGCATGAGCCGCTCGCCTACGCCGCAACCCCGGTGCGCCTCGGCGACAAACAGCTCCTTCATGTAGATGGCCGGCCGCGCCTGCGCCGTATAGGGAAGGAAGTAATACACCAGCATCCCACAGAGCTTCCCTGCCTCTTCCGCGACAATGCTGTGGAAGTCCGGTGGATTCTTCCGGAACCCGCTTTCGCGCACGATGTCGGGCGTAATGGCAAAGACGTCAATGTATTTCTCGAATACCGCCAGGTCCCGCATCAGCTCCCAAAGCGCGTCGGTATCGCCATCAACCGCCTTCCGAATCTCCATAAACTTCCACCCGCATGCGAATTTATCAACGATAACTTGGCCAGAGCCCGTTCCACAGATGGCACTGCCAGCAACGGGTTCCAGACTGAATCCAAGACTGCGTACTAACGGGCTCTGACCCGGTTACCACGAAGGATGGTGCGTCACTCTCCCTCGAGCTCCAGGATGCCACTCGCAAGGAACCGTTCCGCGAGCGCCAGCCGCACCTCGTCACCGATCGCGCCGGGGATGTCGCGGACGCGGAAGCTCTGTGTGCGCGCGACAAAGAAGATCGCCTCCCCGGCGCCGCGGTGCAGGTAGTGGTGGCCGCCGGGATAGGCGAAATCGATCGTGGCCTGGTCGCCGCTCAGGTGCTGGACGCAGAGCGGGTTCTGGCGCAACCGGCTCGCGAGCGTGAGCAGCGCCGGCGCCATGGACGGGCGCAGCTTGTCGAGCTTGCCTACCGTCTGCGAGGCGCGCTGCTGCAGGGCATCGGCGACGAAGCCGTCCATCCCGCAGTAGTGGGCGAGCGCCGCGACACCGTCGCGCACACGGGCGGGGACATTGCCGAACTCGCCACTCTCGCTCTGCCGCGCCATGCGCTCGCCGATGCTCTCGCGCAACGGCCGCTCAATGTCGGAGAGGCGGTCGATGCAGGCGATCAGCGCCTCGCGCAGCGTCACCGGCGTGAAGCCGATCGAGACGTGGATTGCGTCGCTCGTGGCATCGACGCGGTGCTTGGTGCCGCGCGGCAGGTACAGGAGGTTTCCGGGCGCGATGTCGACGACGGCGAAACGCTCGATCGTCTCCTCGCCCTCGGGGATGCCGCGCCACACATTGGGCAGCTCCGAACGGTCGGTCGAGATGTACCAGCGCTTGGTGCCCTCGATCTGCGCCACGATCAGGTCGAAATCGTCGTGATGGGCCGGCGCACACGCGCCGCCGCGGCTCCAGAACACCTCCGCGCCGACGGGCACCAGGAACATCGCCTCGAGCGCGCGCACCACAGTCTCGAGCGCGGGATTGATCGCGCGCATCGCCGGCAGCCTGACGGTATAGCCGCGCGCGTGGAAGGCATCGATCTTGGCCTTGAAGGCGGTGGCGTCGCCGAGCGCTTCCAGCATCGGTATCGGTCCGGTCGGCGCCGCGGCATGGCTGCCCAGATGCGGGGCGAGGCGCGCATAATCGGCAAGGATCGCGCCTTCCGGATCGCCGCCCAAGAGCGCCGCGCGCCAGTCGCGTCCGGCGGCGTCGCCGACGAAGAAGAACGTCTTGCCCAGGATCTCGTCGAGAAATCTGCTCAACGGCAGCGGCGCGAGCAGCTGCGCCACGATCTTTTCGGCTTGATCCAGATTCACCTGAGCATTCCCCTTGCCGCGTGTGTGAAAACAGCGAACAACGTCAGATTCACTTCTTCGCGGTGGATAAGTGACATGTCCCTCGATCTTCCCGCTCTTTTCTTCCTTGCAATGCACAAGAATATTGCAGTTCGTTCGGTAAGTACCGTCAAGCTCACCCTCTGCGGTGCGGATGCTGGCAAGGTTGACGACCGCCGGAAACACATACGCACCCGAGCTGGGTGATGGAGCTATCCAGGTTCAGGTTGCACGGAATATGCCGCCATAATAGGTATCGCCGGTCGCGCTTGGCCCTCCACCAGCAAATGCGCCTCGGCCAACGCTGAGTGCCACGCTCGCGCCCTCCAAGGGCTCACATCCCCTTGTGACCGTCACTTGCACTTCGGTCGATCCTCCGGGCCGAACAGTCGTCGGATTCGCCGAACACTCGACGCGCACGACTTTTCGAGTATCCGCTTGGATGAAATGTTGAGAACAAGGGGGCCAGGTAAATTTATCTCATCGAATCCATGGCCGCGCGCTGACCAAGTGCCGCCTGCAGGCCGCCAAATGCTCTGCGACCCTGCAGCCAGTCCGCGCCGACCTCGGCGCACCAAGAGTCGCCGTCTCGGGTGACGGTGCGCATTGCCTGGGGAAAGTTCATGACAGTCTCTCGCATGAGTACCCACCGATGATGCCAGTGCTGCGGGACACATGCGCGCCGCCTATACTCGGACCACCCCTCGTACTTCCGGAACGGTGTCAGGTTCACTTCTTCGCGGGTAGTTAAGTGAACCTGACACCGTTCTCGTTAGGCAGGCGCCGATACAGCGTGGCCGAACAGGCCTTGATCGCGTGGTCGCGCGTCAACCGCTCGATCCGGCGACGCCCGACCGATTCGCCTTGCCGGCGCAGTTCGGCATGCACGCGTGGACTGCCGTAGGTTTCCCGGCTCGCGCGATGCACCTGCCTGACCCGGGCGATCAGGCGCGCGTCGTCCAGCGTTCGCTCGCTGGCCGGCCGATCGCGCCACGCGTAATAGCCGCTGGCGCTAACGCCGAACAAACGGCAAAGGCGCCTCACCGGGTAGCTTTCTTGCTGCTGCTCGATGAAGGCAAAGCCTTCGCTTTTCGAGCGGAAGTGAACGCGATCGCTTTTTTTAAAAGGTCATGCTCAACCTTCAGCTGCTCGTAGGCCTTCTTTACCCGGCGCAGCTCCTTGAGCTCGGCCGTCACCGCCTGATCCACCGTCACACCCTTCGTCATGATCTCGCCCTCGCGTGCCTTTTTGCGCCAACGAGACAGCATGAAGGGATGGATGTAAAGCGATGCGGGCAACGTCCTGCACGAGCACGCCGGGAAGCGTGCTCAGACGCACGGCAGTGGCCTTGAATTCGTCGCTGTAGCGGGCGGTGGTTCGTGGTCCTGGTTTGGGCATGGAAACTCCTGAAATGTTAGCTCAGGGTGTCCACTAAACCGTAGGAACTATCGCGTCGGCTTGAATGAGTAAAAAGAGACTTCCTCCCCTTTCGGCCTCGAGGGCCATGATGGTGTTGCGACACAACCGTCAACAGAAGAGGAAGTCTCCATGAGCACTATAACCCTGGGTGTGGACTTGGCGAAAAGCGTGTTTTCGGTGTGCGCGATGGATGGCGCCGGGCACGTGCTGGAGCGGCGGGAGTTCAAGCGTGACGTCTTTGCCGTATGGCTGGCGCAGCGACCGGCGGGACCGTGGTGGCGATGGAGGCGTGCAGCGGGGCGCATCAGTGGGCACGGCGTTGCATGGAGTACGGGCTGCAGCCGCGCCTGATGGCTACCCAGCAGGTCAAGCCGTATCGCAAGAGTCAGCGCAGCAAGAACGACCGCAACGACGCCGAGGCGATCGCCACGGCCACCCGCCAGGGCAACATGCGCTTCGTGCCGATCAAGACCATCGACCAGCAGGCCCGGCTGTCCTGGCACCGGGTGCGCGAAGGCTACAAGGCGGAGAGTCTGGCGATCGGCAACCGCCTGCGCGGCCTGCTGGCCGAGTTCGGCGTCGTGGTGGGCAAGAGCGACAAGGCCCTGCGCCGGGTGCTGGCCGATCTGGATGCACACAGCGCGCTGCCGGCGGAGTTCAAGGAACTGATCCGCAGCGTCGCCGTCCACTGGACGCAGGTCCGCACGGCCTTCGACGCGTGCGATGCACGCATCGAAGCCCATGCGCGCGATGACGAGCGGTGCGTGCGGCTGCGCGCGATCGTCGGCGTCGGCGCACTCACGGCGGACGCCCTGATCGCCAGCCTCGGCAAAGCGCAGGAGTTCCGCAA
>DATNBK010000232.1:0-4074 GCA_035571995.1 Rhodanobacter sp. | reverse complement strand
GCCTTGCGGCAGGTGTCGCAGTTGGGCAAGCCGTACAGGGTCGTCGTCGCCATGCGGATTCCCGGGATCGCGTCCACCCGGAAATCCACCGGGCACGGTCGCAAGTCATTGCTGTTGTCCAGGGCGCGAGCATATCGCGTCGGCGCGCAGGCCGCGCCGCGCGTCCGCCCGACCTCAAGCCTCGCGCAGCAGTTCGTTGATGCTGGTCTTGCTGCGCGTGCGCTCGTCCACCTGCTTGACGATGATTGCCGCATACAGGCTGTGGCTGCCGTCGGCGGCAGGCAGGCTCCCGGCAACGACCACGCTGCCCGCGGGCACGCGGCCATAGCTGGTCTGGCCGGTGGCGCGGTCGTAGATGCGCGTCGACTGGCCGAGGAACACGCCCATGCCGATCACGCTGCCACGCTCGACCACCACGCCCTCCACCACTTCCGAGCGTGCGCCGATGAAACAGCCGTCCTCGATGATCGTCGGCGCGGCCTGCAGCGGTTCCAGCACGCCGCCGATGCCGACGCCGCCAGACAGGTGCACGCCGGCACCGATCTGCGCGCAGGAACCGACCGTCGCCCAGGTGTCGACCATGCTGCCGGCGCCCACATGGGCACCGATGTTGACGTAGCTCGGCATCAGGATCGCGTCCGCGGCGACATGCGCGCCGCGGCGCACCAGCGCGCCGGGAACCACGCGCGCGCCGAGCTGCCGCAGGCCGGCCTCGTCGCCGGCGGTGAAGCGCAGCGGGACCTTGTCGTAGGCCAGCGCCGGGCCCCCATCGACGACCGCATTGGCGCTGAACCGGAAATACAGCAGCACCGCCTTCTTCACCCACTGGTTGACGGTCCAGCCGCCGTCGCCACCAGGTTGCGCGACGCGCAGGCGGCCGGCTTCCAGCTCATCCAACACCCGCTCGAGTGCCGGACGCAGGCGCCCGTGGATCTCGGCCGGCGCAAGCTCGTCGCGCCGCGCAAACGCGTCGTCCACCAGCGCTTCCCATTCCGCAGTCACATTCCACCTCCACCGCTTGAAGCGCCCAAGGGTAGCCCGTGGGAGGTTCTATGTCGCAGGTCGAGGCGTAGGGGGTGAGGGTGTTCGCGGCTGCGTCGCCATAGGCACCCGTGGGAGCCTGCCCGCGGCGGGTACGCGACGTGTGTAGCCGGAAGGCCAAACGCTGGTCAGTGGAACGTGGCGCTGGTAAGGTTCCGGGTTCGAATAGCACATGTCTTGAGCGCAGGGGCCCTGACTCGTCGTTCCCGCGATAGCCGGGATACGGCGCCCAAGCCAGTGTCATTGTTCCGGATTCGCCTCTTCCCATTCCCCGCGGAGCTTCCGAATGTCGACCCCACGCCTGCTCGGCCTCACCATTGCCGGCTTCGTCGCCACTGTCATCACGCTCGTGGCGCTGCCTTCGGCAGCCCAGGCGCAAGCCACCACCAAGGCGCCAAGCGACCAGTCCACGCAGTACTACGCCGAGATGCACTGGCGCACCATCGGCCCCACCCGCGGTGGCCGTGCCCGGGCGCTGGACGGCGTACCCAGCCAGCCGAACGTGTTCTACGCCGGCTTCGACAATGGCGGCGTATGGCGCTCCACCGACTACGGCTCGAACTGGGTGCCCCTGTTCGATGACCAGCCGACCGGCTCGATTGGCGCGATCGCCGTGGCGCCCTCGGATCCGAATGTGATCTACGTCGGCACGGGCGCCGGCATCATCCGCCCGGATCTCGCCGTGGGCGACGGCATGTACAAATCCACCGACGCCGGCAAGACCTGGACCCACCTGGGCCTGCGCGACACGCAGATGATCGCGCACATCGCGGTCGACCCGCACGACCCGAATCGCCTGTTCGTCGCCGCGCTTGGCCATCCCTACGGCCCGAACGAGGAGCGCGGCATCTTCCGCTCGACCGACGGTGGCAAGACCTTCCAGAAAGTGCTGTACAAGAACGAGTACGTCAGCGGCAACGACGTGCGCATCGATCCCAGCAACCCGAACATCGTCTATGCCGGGCTGTGGCAGCAGCAGCAGAGCTACATCGAAGGCAAGGAGTTCGGCGGCACCGAAGGCGGCATCTTCAAGTCCACGGACGGCGGCAGCACCTGGAAAGAACTGACCAACGGCCTGCCGGCCGGCGTGATCGAGGCCAACCTCAGCATCGCCCCGAGCAATCCGAATATCGTCTATGCCATGGTGGCGGGCACGGCCGGCAAGGTGCCGACGGCGAAGGAAGGCACGACCGGGACCGTGCAGTTCTACAAGTCCAGCGACGGTGGCGCGAACTGGAACCTCGCCGCGCGTGATCCGGCCAACCCCGCCGCGTCGCCGAATGCCGTGCTCGATCCGCGCCCGGCCACGCGCATCGGTGGCGGCGACCTGCCGACCCTTGCCGTCGACGGCAAGGACCCGAACGTGGTCTATGCCGCGTCCACCGTGTTCTGGCGTACCGAGGATGGCGGCGTGACCTGGTCCGCCGTGCGCGGCGGCCCGAACGGGGATGACTACCAGAAACCCTGGGTCAACCCAAACAACTCCGACATCGTCTTCGTCGTGGTCGACCAGGGCGCCACCGTCTCCGCCAACCGCGGCAAGTCATGGAGCACCTGGTACAACCAGCTCACCGGTGCGATGTACCACGTCACCCCGGATGACGCGTTCCCGTACCGCGTGTGCAGCGGCCAGCAGGATTCCGGCTCGGCCTGCGTCGACAGCCGCTCCATGGACGGCCGCATCACGTTCCACGACTGGCACTCGGTGAGCATCCAGGAATACGGCATTGCCGCGCCCGACCCGAAGGATCCGGACCTGGTGTTCGGCAGCGCCCGCAACAACGTCACCCTGTACGACCGCCGCACTGGCCAGACCACCCAGGTCGGCCCGTCGCGCGAACAGCGCGGCGAGGACTACAACCGCAACGTGCGCACGATGCCGCTACTGTGGTCGCCGAAGGACCCGACGCTGCTGTTCTACGCCTCGAACGTGGTGTGGAAGACCAACAACCAGGGCCACAGCTGGACCCGCATCAGCCCCGACCTGGCCCGGCCAAGCTGGAAGACGCCGACTTCCGTGGGCAAGTATTCCAAGCAGGTCAAGCCGGGCGCCGAAGGGAGCATCACGGCGCTCGCCGCCTCGCCGCTCGACACGGGCGTGATCTGGGCCGGCACCGATGACGGCAACATCCAGGTCACCATGGACGGCGGCGCCAAGTGGTCCAACGTGACCCCGCCCGCGATCAAGCCGTGGACGCGCATCTACAACATCGAGGCCGGGCACTTCGACAAGCTGACCGCCTATGCCGCCGCCAACACCATGCGCATCGACGACATGAACCCGCACCTGTGGCGCACGCATGATGGCGGCAAGACCTGGACCGAGATCAACAACGGCATCGACCCTGGCGTGCTGACCAACACGATCCGCGAAGACCCGCGCAAGCCGGGCCTGCTGTATGCCGGCACGGACACGCAGGTTTGGGTTTCGTTCGACGATGGCGACCATTGGCAGTCTTTACGGCTGGACATGCCGGCCATCTCGGTGCGCGACCTGAAGATCAAGGACGATGAGAAGTGCGGCTGCTCGGACCTGATTGCCGGCACGCACGGCCGCGGCTTCTACATCCTGGACGACGTGACCCCGCTGCGCCAGGTTGCCGAGGCACGCCAGGCCGATCCCGCCTACCTGTTCAAGCCACAAGTCGCGACGCGCGTACGGCTGGTCACCTACGATTCGATGCCGTTCCCGCCGGAGGTCCCGTCGGGTGAGAATCCGCCAAACGGCGCCATCCTCGACTACTACCTCGCCTCGGACGTGAATGGTCCGCTCAAGATCGACATCCTCGATGGCGCGGGCAAGGTGGTGCGGACGTACGAGAGCGGGCTCACGCGCGACGTGGATCCGGCACTCGATCCGGCCGCCTACAGCAAGGTATGCCACGCCAATCCGCATGCGCCGGACTGCAGCATCCCGCTGTATTGGCCGGCACCCACGCTGGCCTTGTCGACCAAGGCGGGCATGCACCGCATCAGTTGGAGCATGCGCTACCAGCCGCTGGCGCAGGAGCGCTCCGAAATCCGGCGGCCGAT
>DATNBK010000231.1:0-3648 GCA_035571995.1 Rhodanobacter sp. | reverse complement strand
GCTGGCATGGTCCGTGCTTGAAGTGGTTGTTCGTCAACTTCTTTTTGGACACTGCATGACATTCAAGACCGCATCCGCGCTGACGCTTGCCGCCTTGGCCATGCTGGTGGGGCCGGGCGCCGCCCTGGCGCAGACCGCCACGCCCCCCGCCGCGGCGCCGGCGCCCGACTACACGCTGGCCTACAACGTCGGCGTCGTCAGCGACTACCGGTTCCGCGGATTGTCCCAGTCCAGCAAGGATCCGGCCCTGCAGGGCGGCATCGACTTCACCGCCAGGAACGGCTTCTATCTGGGCGCGTGGGGTTCGACCATCCACTGGACCCAGGACGATGCCAAGGTCTATGGCCTGAACCCCGGCGCGAGCGATTCGGGCGCGAACCACGTGGAGGTCGATCTGTACGGCGGCTACCGCGGAGCTATCAGCCCGGACCTGAGCTATGAAGTCGGCCTGCTGCAGTACTGGTATCCGCGCAACGAATACCAGAACATCGTGGGCTCCGCGAATGCCAACACGCTGGAAGTCCACGGGGCGCTGACCTACAAGGTGTTCACCGTCAAGTATTCCAGCAGCCTGACCAACACTTTCGGTTTCGTGGACAGCAAGAACAGCGGCTACCTGGAGCTGGCCGCCACCTTCGATCTGGGCAACGGCTTCAGCCTCACGCCGCATGTGGGGCATCAGACCATCCGCAACACGCCGGCCTCCGACTACACCGACTATTCGCTGGCGCTGGGCAAGGATCTGGGCCATGGGTTGTCGGTCTCGGCCACGGTCGTCGGCACCAGCACCCATGCGTACCTGACCTCCAGCGGCGCCAACAAGGGCGGCACCGGTGTGGTGCTGGGCGCCCTCTACACCTTTTGAACCGCATCGCGAGAAGGAGAAACGCTTATGAAAATCGTCACGGCCATCATCAAACCGTTCAAGCTCGATGAGGTGCGCGAAGCGCTCTCGGGCATTGGCGTACAGGGCATCACCGTCACCGAGGTCAAGGGCTTTGGCCGGCAAAAGGGGCACACCGAGCTGTACCGCGGCGCGGAGTACGTCGTCGATTTCCTGCCCAAGGTCAAGGTCGAGGCCGCCGTCACCGATGAACTGGTCGAGCGCGTGATCGAGGCGATCGAAACCGCCGCGCGCACCGGCAAGATCGGCGACGGCAAGGTCTTCGTGTACGACCTGGAGCAGGTCGTGCGTATCCGCACCGGCGAGACCGGCAAGGACGCGCTCTGAACATCCCCGTCAACCAGAAAGCCAAGAACATGAAAAAACTACTTGTCTCCCTCGCACTGGGCCTGAGCCTGCTGACGGGCGGCCTCGCCATGGCGCAGACGCCGGCGGCGCCCGCGGCGGCTACCGCGGCACCTGCTGCATCGGCCGCTGCCGATGCCAAACCTGTTGACGCTTCCGCGCCGGCCCCCGCGGCTGCAACGGCGCCGGCACCTGCTGCTTCCGCCGCGACCGCACCGGCCGACACCGTCAACAAGGGCGACACCGCCTGGATGATCGTGGCCACGCTGCTGGTGATCATGATGAGCATTCCGGGGCTGGCGCTGTTCTACGGCGGCCTGGTGCGCAGCAAGAACATGCTCAGCATCCTGATGCAGGTGTTCGTGATCTTCTGCATGATCATCGTGTTGTGGACCCTGTACGGTTACAGCGTGGCCTTCACGGCCGGAAATCCGTTCTTCGGCAGTCTGGACAAGATCTTCATGAAGGGCGTCACGCCGGATTCCCTGGCCGCGACCTTCAGCAAGGGCGTGGCGATTCCCGAATACATGTACATGGCGTTCCAGGCCACCTTTGCCGCCATCACCGTGGCGCTGGTGATCGGCTCGCTGGCCGAGCGCGCGCGGTTCTCCGCCGTGCTGCTGTTCGCGGCGCTCTGGTTCACCTTCAGCTACCTGCCGATCGCCCACATGGTCTGGTACTGGGACGGTCCCGACGGCATCGTGAACCAGGCCGGCCTGGACAAGGTGACGGCCAACGCGGGCTGGCTCTGGGCCAAGGGCGCGATGGACTTCGCGGGCGGCACGGTGGTGCACATCAACGCCGCCATGGCGGGTCTGGTGGGCTCCTTCGTGCTGGGCAAGCGCGTGGGTCTGGGCAAGGAATCGATGACGCCGCACAGCCTGACCCTGACCATGGTCGGCGCATCGCTGCTGTGGGTCGGCTGGTTCGGCTTCAATGCCGGCTCCGCGCTGGAAGCGAACGGCTCGGCCGCGCTGGCCTTCGTGAACACGCTGGTGGCCACGGCCGCCGCGGCGCTGTCCTGGATGAGCGCCGAGGCGCTGCACAAGGGCAAGGCGTCGATGCTGGGCGCCGCGTCCGGTGCCGTGGCGGGGCTCGTGGCGATCACGCCGGCGGCCGGCTTCGTCGGCGTCATGGGCGCGCTGGTGCTGGGCCTGATGGCGGGCGTGGCCTGCCTGTGGGGCGTGAACGGCCTCAAGCGCCTGCTCGGCGCGGACGACGCGCTCGACGTGTTCGGCGTGCACGGCGTGGGCGGCATTCTGGGCGCGCTCATGACGGGCGTGCTGGCATCGCCCGCACTCGGCGGGGTCGGTATCTGGGACTATGTGGCGAACAAGGTCAGCCCGGACTATTCGATTCCCGGCCAGCTCTGGATCCAGCTGCAGGGCGTGCTGACGACCATCGTCTGGTCCGGCGTGGTCGCGTTCATCGCCTTCAAGATCGCCGACCTGGTGCTCGGGCTGCGCGTGCCCGAGGAGGCCGAGCGCGAGGGGCTGGACATCACCTCGCACGGCGAGACGGCGTACAGCCGCTGAACCGGAAACACTCTGGGCGGGACCGGCTCGCCACGGAAACGGCTCCATCGAGGGAGCCGTTTTTTTCGCCCACCGGGGGCGACCGGGCACAATGGCCGCGGGCGCCGGTGCCTTAGCGGCCGCGCGCCCGCCACTGCAATCCATCGAGGCGCGACATGAGCTGGCAAACCGTGGTGACCGAACCCAGCGAGCTGGGCGAATCGCCGTTCTGGCACCCGCAGGAGCAACGGCTGTACTGGGTGGATATCGCGGCGCGCCAAATTCTGCGCGCCAACCTGGTCACGGGCGCGCTGCAGCGCTGGGCGATGCCCAGCGAGCCCGGCTGCATCGCGCCGGCCAGAGACAACGGTGAGGGCGGCGGTCTCGTGATCGCGCTGCGCGACGGCATTTACCGGGCGCCCGCCTGGGGCGGCGAACTGAGACTGCTGGCGCGGGCCGAGCACGACACCGCGACGACCCGCTTCAACGACGGCCGCGCCGACCCGCTCGGGCGCTTTTGGGCCGGCACCATCTACGAGCCGCGCGACCGCGCCTTGGCCGCGCTGTACTCGCTCGATTGCCGCCCTCGCTCGGGCGGTGCTGCGCCCCGCTTGCAGCGCCAGGCAGGCGACGCCCTCACCGCGAACGGGCTGGCCTGGTCGCCCGATGCCCGCACGATGTATTGGTCCGACACACCGCGGCATGTCATCCATGCCTGGGACTGGGACGCGGCCAGCAATGCCATGACGCGCCAGCGCGTGTTCCAGCAGTTTCCGGGCAAGCCCGAGGGCTGGCAGGCCGGCATGCCGGGTTATGGCGGGCGGCCCGACGGTGCGGCGGTGGATGCGCAAGGCAACTACTGGTGCGCCATGTACGAGGGCCGGC
>DATNBK010000230.1:0-8552 GCA_035571995.1 Rhodanobacter sp. | reverse complement strand
TGGGCCTGCTGATGCTGGCGCTGGCGATCGCCGGCTTGTGGTTGTGGTGGCGGGGCCGCGTGTACGACAGCCGTTGGTACCTGCACTGCTGGATCGCGATGATGCCGGCCGGCTTCGTCGCGCTATTGACCGGCTGGTACACCGCCGAGATCGGTCGCCAGCCCTGGGTGGTCTACGGCGTCATGCGCACGATCGATGCATCCAGTGCCGTCACCGCCGGCGCCGTGGCCGGGTCGCTGATCACCTACTTCGTGGCCTACGCCATCCTGTTCGGCTTCGGCAGCTGGTATCTGCTGAAGGTGCTGCGCGGCGGTCCGGGTGCTGCGCCGCAGCGCTTCCCGCACGACATGACCCCGCAGCGGCCCCTGGCGGGGCTGAGTACCGGCAAGGAGGAGAACCCGTCATGACGCTGGCGACCGTACTGCCGGTGGTTTGGTTCTTCATCATCGGCTTCGCCATCATGATGTATGTGTTGCTGGATGGCTTCGTCCTCGGCATCGGCATCCTCTCGCCGTTCGCCGACGACGAGCAGCAGCAGGAATTGATGATGAACACCGCCGCGCCGATCTGGGACGGCAACGAGACCTGGCTGGTGATGGGCGGCGCCGGCCTGATGGCAGCGTTCCCCAAGGCGTATGCGTTGATCCTGCCTGCCTTGTACGTGCCGGTGCTGGCCCTGCTGATCGCCCTCATCTTCCGCGGCGTGGCGTTCGAATTCCGCTTTCGCGCCGAAAGCAGCCGGCGCGTCTGGGCACTCGCGTTCTGCCTGGGTTCGGTCGTGGCGGCGTTTGCGCAGGGCGTGATCCTGGGCGCCATCGTCGAGGGCGCGCCTCTCAAGGCCGGCGCCGCCGTGCATCACACGTTCGACTGGTATGGGCCGTTCCCGATGCTGACAGGCGTGGCGCTCATCTTCGGCTACGGGCTGCTGGGCGCCACCTGGCTGGTACTGAAGACGGAAGGGCGGGCGCAGTCGGTGGCGCGCAGCCTGGCGCGGCCGCTGATGCTTGCGGTGATCGCCTTCATGGGCCTGGTCAGCGCCTCGCTGCCATTCCTGGATTCACGCCTGATGGCGCGCTGGTTCACTTGGCCCAGCATGCTGTACCTGTCGCCGCTGCCGATCGCCACCGTGGTGGTGGCCGTATTGCTCTGGCGCTCGGTGATGAAAAACCGCGATGCCCTGCCGTTCGTGCTCGCGCTGGTGTTTTTCGCGCTGGGTTTCCTTGGCCTGGTGGCCGGCATGTGGCCAAACCTGGTGCCGCCGTCGCTGAGCATCTGGGACGCGGCCTCGCCGCCGTCAAGCCAGGGCTTCGTCCTGGTCGGTGCCGCGATCATGCTGCCGGTGGTGTTGCTGTACACGGCTTATTCGTACCGGGTGTTCCGCGGCAAGGTCCGGGCTGGCGAGGGCTACCACTGAGACTGCGCGCCCAGGGCAGTGGCGCATCGCTCTACCCCCGGCGCGGCTTCAGTGCGCCGCCAGCCAGCGATGGAGTTGCGCGACGTCTTCGTCGCTGATGGCCACGATGCGATAGCCGGCCCAGGTCTGGCCGCTTGCCGCGGGCTCGTGCCACTGCTCCTGGATGCCGAGCGTGATGGCGACGACCTGGCCACGTCGCGGTTCGGTGCCGGGCAGGGTCACCGCAACCTGGTAGAGCGCCTCGCTGCGCGGGGGCTGGTGGCCGATCAGCAGCATGCCGGTACTGGAGAGGTTGCCAACGTGGCCCATGGTCTGGCCGCTGATGAGGTCGGTCACGGCGGCGGCGGCGTTGGCCGGCTTGCGCGCGGCATGGCGCCGATTACCGGGGGTGTTGCCGATCATTTCGTTCATCGGCGCACCGCCTCACCGGCGTCCTGCACGGCTTCGGGTGCCTGACGCAACAGCGTGGTGAGGCTGCGCCAGGCACGGTCGAGCAGGCTTTCGCGTTCGGTCGCCACCTCGCGCACCCGCCCACGGGCGATTTCGTGGGCGAGCTCGTTCAGGGTCGTGTCCCCGGCGCGCTGGCCGCGACGGTTCAGCAGCAGGCAGCGCCCGGACATCGGCGAATACCAGGCCAGCTTGCGCCGGGTCGGGGCTTCGCCCGCCGCGCCGTCAAACTCGAGCCAGGTACCGAACGGCAACCCCCGCAGACGCTCGCCGATCTTGGCCTCGTGTGGCATGGCCGGCTCGTTGGCGGCGGTCGCGAACAGCGGCACCACGGCAGCATCGACGCTCGCCGATTCGCCCAGGCGTTGCCGTTGCCGTAGCCGTTGCGCGAGGTCGGGCGTGCTGGGTTGCCCCGCGGTGGCCGCTTTGTCCTCCGGGGCGCCGAGCAGGCGCTGGGCCACCTGCAGCGCTTCCTCGGTGTGCATGCCGATCTGTTGCAGGCCCGCCTCGACGTCACGCTGCAACTGCTTCCGGTTCTTGATCGGCAGGCGACCCAACAGCTGGTCGGTAATCGCCAGCTGCACCGCAAAGGCGTCGCTGTCCTCGCCGTGGCGCAGCAAGGTGATGGCCAGCACGTCGGACCAGGCGCGGTCCAGCAAGGCGCGCAGCAGCCCGCGCGGCGGTGTGTCGGCAAAGCGCGCGGTCATGAGCTCCCGCGCACGCTGGCGGGCCTGATCCAGGCGCTCGCGCCCCTCGGCCGCCTCGACGTGGCGTCGTTCGGCAGCCTCGGCCTTGCGCTTGAGCTGGGCGACCTGCTGTTCGATATCGGCCAGCAGGACGGCGTACAGGCTGCTGCTGGGCGGCTCATCGCTGGCGCGGGTGACCAGCTGCTCCAGCTTGCTGGCAAGCAGGCGGTTGGCGTCGTCGTCGGTGCCGTCCAGCCATTCGTCGGCAGCGGTCGCCACGGTGTCCAGCAACTGGCGGGCCGGGTGGCTGTGGTGCTCGAAAAAGCCTTGGTCGGCAACCGCCATGCGCAACACCGGCAGTTGCAGGCCGCCGAGCAGGGACTTGGCGGTGCCGCCGCGGTGCAACTGGTTGGCCAGTTGTTCGAACAAGGTGGCGACCAGCTCCACCGTGTCGCCCTGTTCACTGGTCAGCTGGGTGCGTGGCGCGTCGGCGCTCTTGCCGGCGTTGAGCTGTGTGACGAGTTCCTCGTGCAGGCGGGCGGCACTGCGCAACTCGCGGCTGGCCCGGTCGGTGACCTGGGCCAGGTGTTGCTGCAGTGCGCCCAGCGCCCCCTGCAGCTCCTCCGTGGATGCTGCGTGTGTGGCCACGTTGGCAGGGCCGCCAGCGCCGCGCAGCTCGGCGGCGCGGCGCTGGGCCAGGAGGTCGCGCAGCGACTCCAGGACCTCGATCGGCGCGCTGGCGTGAGCCATTGGCGGTGCCTGCGGTCCCGGCTCGGGAAGGCCTGGCGCCGCCTGCGGTTCCGTGGCCGCGGCAGCAGGCAGCTGCGGGCGGGTGGCGGCGTGGCGCAGGAACGGTACGCTGCGCAATTGCCGCAGGATTCCGGCCTCGCGCAGCGCCGCGTTCACGGCCGCATAAATCGGCGCCAACGCGCGGATGAGGTTGCGGTCGGCGCTGCGCAGCAATTGCACCTGGTCGTCCAGCGGCAGTTGCAATGGCAGCGTGGCGGCGTGGAAGGCCCGGATCAGCACCTGCGGGCTGACCGGCAAGGTTTCGCCCTCCAGCGGCGGGGCGGCGACCAGGACCGCCAGGCGGTAGCCAAGGTCGTGCAAGGCTTCCAACTGTTGGCTTTCGCCACGTGAGCCGATCTGGTCGAGGGTGGTCGCCAGCTCTTGTTCGGCCGGGTCGACCAGGGTCAATTCATGCCAGGAATTGCCAGTTGCTTCGGGCGCTGAAGCCGGCGGCAGGCCAAGGCGCTCGAAGTGCTGCCTGATCTCGTCAAAGCAGCGCAATACCAGCGGGTTCAGCTGTTGGGCCATCTGTTCCCGGCAATTCATCAGGCGCTGCTGCTCAAATGGATTGTGGGCGCGATCGGCCCTGTCGAAGAGTTGCTGGGCAAACTGGTTCACGCTGGCGCGCAACGGATCGCGCAAGCGCTCCGTGCACAACTGGAAGCTGGCTTCCAGCAATTGCGCGCTGCGCGCGGGCCAAGGCAAGGCCGGGGCGAGGTGGTGGCCGGTGTGGGGGGGCGAACCGGGATGGTCCTGTCCGGGCTGCATGGGGATGTCCGCTCTTCCAGGTAGTCAAGTGTAGGCTGGTTTGTGCGGAAAAGTGTTGATTTCAGTACTCGAGGCCGGGCATTTCAAGACATGAAACTGACGATCACGTCGTTGAGGAAGCGTTGGCCCAGGGCGGTGGTGTGCAATTGCCGGGTCTCGCCATCGAGCCATCCGCGCTGCCGCGCCCGAGCCAGCGCAGGGGCAATGCAAGCCGGGTCGAGCCCGGTACGTTCGGCAAATTCGCCCGCGGCCACCCCATCGACCAGGCGCAGGGCGTTGAGCATGTATTCGAACGGCAACTCGCTGGTGGCAATGGTCTGGTCGCCGGCCACCCGCGCGGCATGGTTGGCCGCGGCCATGTAGCTGCGCGGATTGCGATCCTTCCAGCGTCGCCTGATCACGCCGCTCGCCGGGTCGCTGAGCTTGCCGTGCGCGCCGGCGCCGATGCCTAGGTAGTCGCCGAAGCGCCAGTAGTTTTGATTGTGCACGCAGCGGCAACCCGGCCGGGCATAGGCCGAGATCTCGTACTGGGTGTAGCCGGCAGCAGCCAGGCTGTCCTGGCAGGCCTCCTGCATTGCCCAGGCCTGGTCGTCATTTGGCAGCGGTGGCGGACGACGCGCAAACACGGTGTCGGGTTCGAGGGTCAACTGGTAGTGCGAGATGTGCTGGGGCGCCAGCGCGATGGCCTGCCGCACGTCTTCGAGCGCACCCTCCAGGGTCTGCGTCGGCAGGGCGTACATCAAGTCCAGGTTGATGTTGGCGTAGCCCTCGTCCTGGGCGGACTTGACCGCATCCGTGGCCTCCTGGGCGCTGTGGATGCGGCCGAGGCGGCGCAGCTTGTCGTCGTCGAAGCTCTGTACGCCGAAGGAGATGCGGTTGACGCCGGCGGCAAGATAGCCATCGAAACGCCCGTGTTCGACGGTGCCGGGATTGGTCTCGAGGGTGATTTCCGCATCGGCGGCGACCGGCAGGCGCGCGCGCACGCCATCCAGCAGGCGGTCGATCAGCCCAGGCGCGAACAGGCTGGGCGTGCCGCCGCCAAAGAAGATGCTCTGGATCGGCCGGTCGGCCAGGGCGGAGGCAAAATCCACGCGGTCGCCGTCCAGGTCGGCGAGCAGGTCGTCGATGTATTCGGCGTAGCGTGGCGGATTCTGGCCCAGGCCATGCGAATTGAAATCGCAATACGGGCATTTCTTTACGCACCACGGCATGTGCACGTAGAGCGCCAGCGGTGGGGCGGTCAAGGCCACGGGCGTGTGCTCAGGCACCGAGCCGCGCGCACAACTGCGCCAGGGCTTGGCCGCGGTGGCTGAGGCGGTTTTTCAGCGCCGGTTCCAGCTCGGCCGAACTGTGCTGCTGGCCGTCTGGCAGGAACAAGGGGTCATAACCGAAGCCGTTGCTGCCGCGGGCCCCGCGCAGGATGTGGCCATGCCAGCGGCCCTCGACGATGACCGGGGTGGGATCGTCGGCAGTGCGCAGCAGCACCAGGACGCAGATGAAGAAGGCGCGGCGCCCGGCGTCGGGCAGTGCCGACAACTCGCTCAGCAGTTTCGCGTTGTTGGCGGCATCATCGCCGTGCCTGCCGGCATAGCGCGCGGAGTGCACGCCGGGTGCGCCGTGCAGGGCCGCGACGCACAAGCCGGAATCGTCGGCCAGGGCGCCGAGCCCGCTTTCACGCGCGGCATGGCGGGCCTTGAGCAGGGCATTCTCGACAAACGTGCTGGCGGTTTCCTCGGCGTCGCCGATGCCGAGCTCGCCCTGGGCCACGATGTCCAGCTTGGAAGCGGCCAGCAGGGCTTGGAATTCCGCCAGCTTGCCGGGATTGCCGCTGGCCAGCACGATGCGCTGCATGGGTGCCTCAGCGCCCTTGGGCCAGCGCGGCGCGCTGGTCGGCAACGAGTTCGGCAATGCCTTTTTGCGCCAAGGCCAGCAAGGCGTCGATTTCACTGCGGCGCAGGGCATGGCCTTCCGCCGTGCCCTGGATTTCCACGAAACCGCCGCCGTCATTCATGACCACGTTCATATCCGTGTCGCAGTTGGAGTCCTCGGCGTAATCGAGGTCCAGGACGGGCTGGCCGCGATAGATGCCGACTGACACGGCGGCAATCGCGCCCACGATCGGATTGCGCTTGAGATGTTCGCGGGCCATCAGCGTGGCGACCGCGTCGACCAGCGCGACGTACGCGCCGGTGATGGCGGCGGTGCGGGTGCCGCCATCGGCCTGCAGTACGTCGCAGTCCAGGGTGATCACTCGTTCGCCCAAAGCCTCGCGGTTGACGCAGGCGCGCAGGCTACGCCCGATGAGGCGCTGGATTTCCATGGTGCGTCCGCCTTGCCCGCCACGGGCTGCTTCGCGCTGCATGCGCGTGTTGGTGGCGCGTGGCAGCATGCCGTACTCGGCCGTGACCCAACCTTCGCCCTTGCCGCGCAGCCAGGCCGGGCAGCGGTCCTCGATGCTTGCCGTGCACAGTACCCGCGTGTCGCCAAAGCTGGCCAGTACTGAACCCTCGGCGTGGCGCGTGTAGTGGCGTTCAATGCGGATCGCGCGCAACTCATCGTTGGCGCGACCGCTGGGGCGGGCGAAATCATTCATGCAGGGTCAAGTGGGCAAGGGCGAATGGGACAGTTTACCATTGCCTGGTTTTCCGCCCTCCGGAATGAACCATCGTGATCTGTAGCATGACTGCCTATGCCAGTGCCGAGGCCAGCACGCCGACCGGCACGCTGGTCTGCGAGCTGCGTTCGGTCAACCATCGCTACCTCGAGGTCGGCGTGCGCTTGCCTGAAGAGCTGCGCGCACTCGAGCCGGACATGCGCAAGGCCGTGGGCGGCGTGCTGGCGCGCGGCAAGGTCGAGCTCAGTGTGCGCCAGGGCGGCGCGCGGGACGAGCAACTGCACGTGAACGAGGCCATGCTGGATATGCTGGCCGCCCTCGCGGCCCGCCTGGATGGCCGGTTTCCCCGGCTCAAGGTGGACCTGGTCGAGCTGCTGCGCTTTCCCGGCGTGCTGCAGGCGGCGCAGCCCGACACCCAGGGCCAGGCCGCAACCGCAATGGAACTGCTGGACCGTGCGTTGGCCGAGCTGCATGCCGCGCGTGCGCGCGAAGGCGCCAAGCTTGCCGGCGTGCTGGCGGAAAAACTCGACGCCATCGAGCACTTGCTGGCCGGGGTGCGTGCCTGCGTGCCGCAGATTTGCGCGGCGTTGCGGACCCGGCTCGAGGCCCGGCTGGCCGATCTCAGGCAGGAAGCGGACCCGGCCCGGCTGGAGCAGGAACTCTTGCTGCAGGTTACACGCGCCGACGTGCAGGAAGAGCTCGACCGCCTGGATGCGCATGTCGGCGAGACGCGGCGCGTGCTGGCGCTGGACGAGCCCGTCGGACGGCGCCTGGATTTCCTGATGCAGGAGTTCAATCGCGAAGCCAACACCCTGGGTTCCAAGTCCGTTGACACGCGCAGCACCAAGGCCGCGATCGAACTCAAGGTGCTCATCGAACAAATGCGCGAGCAGGTACAGAACATTGAATAGAGACGTCCGGCACGTTCCGTACCCTCTCTCCACCCCTCTTCCCCACGGTGACTTCCTTCGGTCGCCGGCGGGGGAGGGAGCACACGTGCTGCGCGCTTCATGAGCATGGAAGCCGGCACCTTGTTCGTGGTGGCCGCGCCCTCGGGCGCCGGCAAGTCGAGCCTGGTTTCCGCACTGCTCGAGGTGGACCAGCAGATCAGCCTGTCGATTTCGCTCACCACGCGCCTGCCGCGGCCGCACGAGGTGGACGGACAGCATTATTGCTTCGTCGAGCGTGCCGAGTTCGAACGGGGCGTCGCCGCCGGGATTTTCCTGGAGCATGCCGAGGTGCATGGCAATTGGTACGGCACCTCGCGAGCCCGGGTGGAAACATTGCTGGCGGCTGGCCGAGATGTCCTGCTGGAAATCGACTGGCAAGGTGCCGCGCAGGTTCGCCGCAGCATGGCCAACTGCGTGGGCGTCTTCATCCTGCCGCCCTCGCGTGCCGAGCTGGAGCGTCGCTTGCGCGGACGGGCCTCGGACAGCGAGGAGGTGATCGAGCGGCGGCTGCGCAATTCGCGCAACGAGATCGCGCACGCCCATGAGTTCGATTACGTCATGGTCAACGACGTGTTTGCCGACGCCCTGGCGGACCTGCAGGCGATCGTGCGCGCGGTGCGCCTGCACAGCGTCCCACAGTTGCGGCGCCATGCGGACTTGATTGCCGAACTTCTCGAGGAACCTGCGTGAGGTTGCCCTGCCGCGGTCCGGCGCGCGTGGCCAAGGTTTCCCGCTTCGGCTACTGTGTGCCGATGCATGAAGCGTTGCGCAGCCATGAACCTTAGTCCTGCCCAGCCTCACGCCGACGAAGCCCTGGTACGGATTCGCGGATTGACCACGGTGCTCGGCGGCCGGGCCGTGTTCGATGGCTTGGACCTGGACAT
>DATNBK010000229.1:0-29099 GCA_035571995.1 Rhodanobacter sp. | reverse complement strand
GGGCCCGACGCTGAACCGCACGCAAGCCGCTTGATATGCTGCGCCGAGGCCCGATGTAAACGGTGCCGAGCACAGGAGCCGTCAGGTGAGCGAAGTCGCCGCAACCAAGCATGTTTTCGAGGTCCACCAGGAGACCTTTGCCGCGGAGGTGCTGCAAGCCTCGCTGACCACGCCCATCGTGGTGGATTTCTGGGCGACCTGGTGCGGCCCCTGCAAATCCCTCGGGCCGATCCTGGAAAAACTCGCCGCCGAATACAACGGCGGCTTCCGCCTGGGCAAGGTGGATGTCGACCAGGAGCAGGAGCTCGCCGCCATGTTTGGCGTGAAGAGCATCCCGACCGTGGTCCTGGTCAAGGACGGCCAGGTGCTCGACGGCTTTGCCGGCGCGCGGCCCGAAGGCCAGGTGCGTGAATTCCTCGCGCCCCACGTACAGCCGCTGCCGGCAACCGATGCCGCGCCAACCGTGGAAACCGAACCCGAGACACCCGAGCAGGCCATCAACCGCCTGCAGCAGGCGATTGCCGACACGCCCGAGGACGCCGAGCTCAAGCTCGAGCTGGCCGTCGCCTTGCAACAGGCCGGGCAGGAGGCGGCCGCCGCCGCCGAGCTGGCCGGCCTGCCGGTGAACCTCGCGACCGACGAGCGCGTCGTGCGCCTGCGCAGCAAGCTGGAACTGGCCCAGGCGGCGCAGGGCGCCCCCGAGCTTGCCGCCCTGCAGGCGCGCATCGCCGCCGATGCCGACGACTGGGACGCCCGTGACCAGCTTGGCGTACGCCTGCTGGCCGAGGGCGATGCCGAAGCCGCGCTCGAGCAATTCCTCGCCATCCTGCAGCACGCCCCGGAGTGGAACGAAGGCCAGGCCAAGAAGCGCCTGCTGGCCGCGTTCGCCAGTTTGGACGATGCCGCCCTGGTCGGTCGCTACCGGCGGCGCATGGCCTCCATGCTGTTCTGACACCCGTCCCGAGCGCCCCGCCCGGCGCGCCTTTGCTGTGGCCGCCAGCGTGCAGCGTCCGGTTGCGGAAAGAGTCACGGTCTCCTGACGGGTGCACTATGTAGCGCATTGCCGCCAGACCACGGAGGCCGCGATGAAGCTTGCCGACATCATCCCGCTGCGCGCGCGCCACTTGAACCCCGGTTGCTTTGCCCTGGTGATGGCCACCGGCATCGTGTCGATCGATGCCGGCCAGCACGACATGCAGGGCATGGCCCAGGCATTGTTCGCGTTCAACCTCGTGGCCTATGCCTGGCTGCTCGCACTCACCGCGCTGCGCCTCACGCACTACCGCCGCGAGCTGGTCGCCGATTTCGCGAACCCTTCGCGCGGCGCCGGTTTCCTTACATTCGCCGCGGGCACCTGCGTGCTCGGCAGCCAGTGCCTGCAAGTGGTCCGACTGCCGATGCTCGCAGCCGTGCTCGCGATGGTGGGTGCGGCGGCGTGGGCCGTCCTGACCTATCTCTTCTTCGCCGCGACCATCACGGCGCGATTCAAGCCGGGCTTCACGCGCAGTATCAACGGCGGCTGGCTGGTCGCCGTGGTGGCGACGGAGGCGCTGTCGACCCTGCTCACCCTGCTTGCCGCCAGCCGCGCCGATCCAGGCCACCTGCACTTCCTGGCACTCTGCCTGTACATGCTTGGCGCCGCCCTGTACCTGCTGATCATCACCCTGGTCGTGTACCGCATGGTGTTCTTTCCGCTGCGCGCCAGTGAATTCACCCCGCCTTACTGGATCGACATGGGCGCGCTCGCCATCATCACGCTCGCCGGCAGCCTCATCATCACGCACGCGCCGGCAAGCGGCCCCATCGTCGAACTCCTCCCGTTCGTGAAGGGTTTCACCGTGTTTTTCTGGGCAACGGCAACCTGGTGGATACCGCTGCTGGTCATCCTGGAAGCATGGCGGCACCTGCGCCGCCACGTGCGCTTCCATTATGAACCCGACGATTGGGACATCGTGTTCCCGATCGGCATGTACACGGTCTGCACTTACGAGCTCGCGCATGCGCTGCCGGCCGATTTCCTGCTGGCCATTCCCGCCACGGGCGTGTACGTGAGCCTGGCCATGTGGGTGCTGGTCGCCGTCGCCGGCGTGCACCACATGCAACGCAAGCTGCACGCTGCCCGCCACGTGGCATCCGGCTGATGCCCTCGAACCGGGAGTCCATTCCAGCTTGGCGGCATGCCGCAGAGCGTGTCGTGAGTGCGGGCCGCCTGTGGGCCACGTCCACCGTGGCCTTTGCCGGGGAGAGTCGCGACGGACGCCACACCCGTGGCATGCGCGGGACACAGGGCCATGCAAACCCTCATGTCGCGGCGCAGTCTGTAGAATGGATGGGTTTTTCCCCGCGCAAATGCTGACTCCATGAGCCCACCGATTACACCACCCGATCGCCCGGTCGATGTGCGCACCGCCGGCAGTACCGATGCGCTGCCCGTCGCACCGGAGCTCGGGCTGTCGCTCGATGCGGCGGACATGCCGCGCAAATCCACCCTGGTGACTCGGCGCATCTTGTGGATCAGCGTGCTGGCGGTCGTGGTCGGCCTGGTGTCCGCATGGATCGCGCAACTGCTGATGCTGCTCATCAACCTCATCACCGACCTGAGCTTCTACGGCACCGTCGCGGACGTGCTCGGGCCGCGGCACAGGCCGGGATCGGTGTTGTCGGTGGCCAACACGCAACTCGGTGCATGGGTGATCGTGATGCCGGTCATCGGCGGCCTGGTCGCCGGCATCATGGCGCGCTGGGGATCCCGCGCGATCCAGGGCCACGGCATACCGGAGGCCATGGAACAAATCCTCACCAACGAGTCGAATATCCCCGCGCGCATGACCTGGCTGAAGCCGGTCTCCTCGGCGTTCACGATCGGCACCGGCGGTCCGTTTGGCGCCGAAGGGCCGATCATCTCCACCGGTGGCGCGCTGGGTTCGTTGCTCGGCCAACTGCTGCACGTCACCGCAAACGAGCGCAAGGTGTTGCTGGCCGCCGGCGCCGCGGCCGGCATGGCGGAAGTGTTTGGCGCGCCGGTGTCCGCGCTGGTGCTCGCCATCGAACTGCTGCTGTTCGAGCTGCGTCCCAGTTCCCTGATTCCCGTCGCGCTGGCGACGGTCGTGGCCGTGGGCGTGCGTTACGGAAGTTATGGCGCCGGCCCGGTGTTCCTGATGCCCGATGTGCTGGAACCGGGCGGCCTCGCACTCTTCGGCCTGGTCCTGGTCGGCAGCATGGTGGGCTACGCGTCGATCTGGGTCAGCCGGGCGGTCTATTTCGTCGAGGACAGTTTCGCCAAGCTGCCGATCCACTGGATGTGGTGGCCAGCGCTTGGCGCCGCCGTCGCCGGTTTCATCGGCTGGATCGAACCGCGCACGATGGGCGTCGGCTACGACAACATCGATGCCCTCGTGCAAGGGCAGTTCGGCCTGGCGATGCTGCTCACGTTCGGCACGCTGAAGTTCCTCTCCTGGGTGATTGCGCTCGGCAGCGGCACCTCGGGTGGCACGCTGGCGCCGCTGTTCATGATTGGCGGTTCGCTGGGCGCGGTGATCGGCATCGGCATCAACCAAGTGGTGCCGGCGGCGAACGTGGATCTGCGCATCGCCGCACTGGTCGGCATGGCGGCGATCTTTGCCGGTTCCTCGCGCGCCCTGCTGACGGCGGTGGTGTTTGCATTCGAGACCACGCGCCAGCCGGCCACCCTGCTGCCACTCCTGGGCGGCTGCACCGCGGCCTACCTCATCTCGGCGCTGCTCATGCGCGACACGATCATGACCGAGAAGATCGCGCGCCGCGGCGTGCGCGTGCCCACCGGCTACGCCGCCGACTACCTGGAACAGGTGTCGGTTGGCGACGTTTGCTCACGCGATGTGGTGACGCTCAAGACCACCCAGACGCTGGCTGAGGTACGCCCATGGCTTACCCAAGGCGGCCCGGAGACGCGCCACCAGGGATTCCCGGTGGTCGACGAGCATGGCCATGTGCGCGGCGTGCTGACCCGGCGCGCACTGCTCGATCCGCAATGGCATTACACGCTGACGCTCGGCGAGCTCGCGATCCGGCCGCCGGTGGCGGTGACCGAAGCCCACTCGCTGCGCGAAGCGGCCGACCACATGGTCATGCAGAAGATTGGCCGGCTCATCGTGGTCAGCAAGGACGACCCGCACAAGCTCGTCGGCTTCCTGACCCGCGGCGACGTACTGGCTGCCCATGCGCAACGCCTGCACGAGGCACGTGAATCGTCGCGCCGCCGGCACTTCCACGACGGCTACAAGGCGCGGCCGACGACGAGCAAGCTGCTCGACGGATTCGGCCACGGGCGCGGCCCCAGGAAACCCTGACCAAGGTCGCGGCCACTTCCGGCCGACATCACCCGCGCCGCCCCGGATCGACGCCCCTGCCCCCATCGCGGCACCGTGGACCGGACTCGCATCGTCGCCCTTACACTACGCAGGCGCAAACGCGAAAGCCCCCATGAATTCCCTGCATCTCAAGCGCTACCTCCTCACCGGCCTGCTCACCTTCATCCCGCTGTGGGTGACCTGGCTGGTGTTCAAGTTCGTCCTGGGCCTGCTGGCCGGGATCGGTGCGCCCCTCGTGGAAGCATTGATCGGTGCCCTGGCCCTGGTGGCGCCGCAGGCCGCCGATACGCTCAACACCAGATGGCTGACCTTCCTCATCGCGCTGCTGCTCACGCTCGCCGCCCTGTACGTACTGGGCGTGGTGGCCACGCAGGTGATAGGCCAACGCCTCCTCAACGCGTTTGACAATTTGCTTGCGCGCATCCCGGTAGTGCAGACCATCTACGGCGGCACGAAGAAATTGATGGCGGTCCTGCAGCACAAGCCCAGTGGCGTGCAACGCGTGGTGCTGGTCGAGTTCCCGCGCCGCGGCATGCGGGTCGTCGGCTTCGTCACCCGGGTGATGACGGAGGAAGGTAGCGGCCGCGAGATGGCTGCGGTGTTCATTCCGACCACACCCAACCCCACCGGTGGCTACCTGGAGGTGGTGCCGCTGGACGAGCTGACGCCCACCGACTGGACCATGGACCAGGCCATGGCCTTCATCATCTCCGGCGGCGCCATGGCACCGGAGGCCCTGCCCGCCACGACGAACGCCGCCACCCGCGACGGCGCTGCGTCCGCCCCCGGCAAATAAAGATCCAGCGGGGCGCCATCGACCTTGGACCCGGGGCGATGGGACATCTCGGCCTTGGCCCTGCGTCCTTCGCTGCGTGCACCCATGCAGGTGGTGTAGCCAGGCTCGCCACAGGCCGCCAGCCCACGGGCGCATCGCGCCGGCTCCTAGGCACCACAGCCATATGGGCGGATAATTCCTGCCCCTTGCGAGGCAACCAGGCGGTGCAATGTTTTTACCGGGCCAACGCTGGATTTCTTCCGCCGAACCCGAACTCGGCTTGGGCACGGTGCTGCGCGTGGACGGCCGTACGGTACAGGTGCTGTTCGCCAAATCCGGGGTGTTGCGCCCCTATGCGTTGGAATCGGCGCCGCTGTTGCGCGGCGAATTTCGCGCCGGGCAACGCGTCGCCGGCAAGGGCATTGCCTTCCTGGTCGAGCGCGTCGAGGTCCGCGACGGCCTGCTGGTCTACCGCGGTGAGGGGCGTGAGCTGGAGGAAGGCCAACTCGACGATGAGCAAAGTGTCAGCCGCGCCAACGACCGCCTGATTGGCGGGCGCACCGACAGCGTGGCCCAGTTCGAGCTGCGGCTCGAGGCACTGCAGCGTCGCGCCGTCGGCCACAGCTCGCCAACCTGGGGCCTGTCCAGCGCCCGCATCGGACTGATCCCGCACCAGTTGCGCGTGGCCGGCATCGCCTCGATGCGGCGACCGCCGCGGATCCTGCTGGCCGACGAAGTCGGACTCGGCAAGACCATCGAGGCCGGCATGATCATCGCCCGCCAGCTCGCCACCGGGCGCGCCACGCGCGTGTTGCTGCTGCTGCCCGACGCCCTGGTGTACCAATGGTTCGTCGAGATGCTGCGGCGCTTCAACCTGAATTTCGCGATCTACGACCGCGAGCGCTGCGAAGGGCCGGACTTGGCCGAGGCCGACGCCGGCCAGGCCGGCAACCCGTTCGAGGACGAGCAACTGGTCATTGCCGGCTTCGATTTCCTGCAGGCTTCGGCCAAGTGCGCGGAACAGTTGCTGAGCGCGCCGTGGGATCTGCTGGTGGTCGACGAAGCGCATCACCTGGCCTGGGCGCCGGGAGCGCCCAGCCCACGCTACCTGCTGGTCGAGCAACTGGCAGCACTGGTCCCCGGGGTCATCCTGCTCACCGCCACCCCCGAGCAGCTCGGGCGTAGCGGCCACTTCGCCCGGCTGCGCCTGCTCGACCCACAGCGCTACACCGACCTGGACCACTACTTGCTGGAAGCCGACACCTGGCTCGCCCTCTCGGCCCTGGCCGACCAGTTGATCGCAGGTGCCGCGCTGGACGAGCTGCAGAAATCCATGCTGGTCGAGATCCTCGGCCCCAGCCATCCGCTGGCCGTGCAACTGGCCACCGTGGACGCGCGCGCGGACGTCGACGCCCTGCTGGCGGCGCTGATCGACCGCCATGGCACTGGCCGCAGCATGTTCCGCAATACCCGCGCCGGGGTGGGCGGCTTCCCGCTACGCATCCCGCATTGGCACATCGCCGCCGCCAGCGACTGGGACGCGCCAGCGCGCCAGGCCCTGCTGGCCGAGTTCCACGCCGACGTGGAACAGCCGCCAGCCGCCATCGATCTTGACTACCACGCCGACCAGCGCGTGGACCAGCTAATCGCGGTGCTGGAGGCCTATCCGGACGACAAGTTCCTGCTGATCTGCCGCACCCAGACCAAGGTGCGTGCGCTCGAGGACGCCCTGCGCCAGAAGAGCAGCGTGCGCGTGGCGCGCTTCCACGAAGGCCTGGGCCTGGTGCAACGCGACCGCAACGCAGCATACTTCGCCCAGGCGGACGGCGCCCGCCTGCTGCTGTGCGCCGAGGTGGGCGCCGAAGGCCGGAACTTCCAGTTTGCCCATCACCTGGTCCTGTGGGACCTGCCACTCGACCCGGACCTGCTGGAACAACGCATCGGGCGCCTCGACCGCATCGGCCAGCAGCACGCCATCGACATCCACATCCTGCTGGTTGCCGACAGCGCACAACACGTGCTCGCGCGCTGGTATGACGAAGGCATGGACGCCTTCCGCCACAGCCCGGCCGATGCACGCGAACTCCTGCGCACCTATGCCGAGCCGTTGGCGCGCCTGGCCGACGAGCATGCCCGTGGCGACGACAGCCGCGACCAGGAACTGGACGCGCTGCTCGGCGCCACCCGCGCCAGCCACGAACGCGCCGCCGAACTGATCCGCCGCGGCCGCGACCACCTGCTGGAGCTGGCCTCGGCCCGCGACCCGCACGCCGACGAGCTGGCCGTGGCCTTCGCGCGCGAGGATGCCGACCCGGCGCGCGACGACTTCATGCAACGCCTGCTCGAGGCCTTCGGTATCCATGCCGAGGACCTGGGCGGCCACGTCACCCGGCTCGATCCGCAATACCTGTCCACCGATGCGTTGCCCGGGTTTGCCGAGGGGCCCATGTCGGTCACCTTCGAGCGCAGGGTGGCGTTGAGCCGGGACGAACTGCCACTGCTGCGCCTGGATCACCCGCTGATCCTGGGGGCGCTGGACCTGGCCCTGTCCAGTGAACTGGGCAACGCCGCGTTCATGATCGACGATGTTTTGCCCCCGCACACGGCCTTGCTGCAGGTGGTCTACCTGCTCGAATGCGTGGCCGACCGACGCCTGGACATCGAGCGCTTTCTTGCAACCCAACCGCTGCTGGTCACGGTGGACACGCGGCTCGTCGAGCGCGCCGAATTCCAGCCCAGCGCCATTTCCCTGCAGCGCGCGGCGGCACGCAACATCGACGGCGCGCGTTACCGCAAGGTGCTGGCACGCCTGGTGCCACCGATGCTGGAATGCGCCGAAAGCCTGGCCGGCGAGCGCGCCACGCTGGTGATCGAGGCCGCGATTGCCGAGGCCACGACCACGCTCGACACGGAACTCGCGCGGCTGGTGGCCTTGCACGCGGTCAACCCGTCGATCAGCGCCGGCGAAATCGACGCACTCACCGCGGAGCGTAGCGAGATGCTGGCCGCCCTGCCCGCGGCGCGCCTGCGTCTGGATGCGGTGCGCTTCGTGGTCAGCCCCGATTTCCTGCGCCTGCGTTAAAGGCCGCCCTCAGCGCAACAGGCGACGCTTGGGCTTGATCGGCAGGTGGCCACGCCAGTATTCGATCATGACGATACCGGCCAGCATGCCGCCCAGGTGCGCGAAATGCGCAACCCCGGCCTGCGTCCCGGTGACACCCATCACCAGCTCCACCGCCGCGTAGCCGATCACGAACAGCCACGCGGGCATGGGGATGGGCAGGAACATGAGGAAGATCTTCTCGTGCGGGTACAGCATGCCGAACGCCAGCAGCAGCCCGAAGATCGCGCCGGAGGCGCCGATGGTCGGGAAGAACTTGGCTGGTGAAAAGTAGTACAGCACCAGCAATTGCGCGAGCGCCGCGACCACGGCGCAGACGAAGTAGTACACGAGGAAGTTGCGCGTGCCAAAGGTGCGCTCGATGGCGCCGCCGAACATGAACAAGGCAATCATGTTGAACGCGATATGCGTGAAGCCGCCGTGCATGAAGGCATAGGTCACCAGTTGCCAGGGCCGAAAGCCGATCGAGACCAGGCCGCTGGCGCCCTGGAACACGTGGTCCGGTCCCCACGGCCACAACGCGAAGTGGGCCAGCAGGACATCGCCGGCAACCTGCTGCAGCAGGAAGACCACCACATTGGCGATCAGCAGGTTGCGGGTGACCGGCGGCAGGTCGAAGGACATCTGGCAACTCCGGCAAAGGCACCAAGAGTAGCGAGCGCGGCACCGTGAGGGCAACGTATGGCGGACGTCGCTACACCGGGCGATTCAGCGCACGTGGCCCGAATGCAATCTGGCCGCGGGCGATTGTCGTATGCTTTGGGCGATGAATGCCGTGAAATCGTGCCACCCAATCCGCCGTCCCCGCCTGCTGCGCTCGACCCTGCTCCTGTCATGCCTGGCCCTGCTGGCCGCGTTCGCGCTCGCCGGTTGCCAGCGTTCGGGCGACTTGCCGCTGCGTCTGACCAACCTCAGCGGGCACATGCCCAACCTGTCGTTCTCGCTCACCGATGACCAGGGCAAGGCGGTTACAGCCAGCGATTACCTGGGCAAGGTCGTGCTGCTGTACTTCGGTTATACCCATTGCCCCGACGTATGCCCGCTCACGCTCGCCCACCTGCACGTGGTGATGCAGCGGCTGGGGCCGCTCGCCGACGGGGCCCGCATCCTGTTCGTTTCGGTCGACCCGGCACGCGACACGCCGCCGATCCTCCACTCCTATGTCACGGCGTTCGACCCGCGCGCGGTGGGCCTTACCGGCAGCCCGCGTGCGCTGGAACGGCTCACCAAAGACTACCGCGCCGCCTTCAGCCGTGAGCCTGACCAGGCGAACGGCGACTACGAGGTGTCGCACAGCGCCGGCGTGTACATCTTCGACGCCCAGGGCCGGGCCCGCGTGCTGGCCAGCCCGGCCGCCTCGCAGGACGACATCGTCCACGACCTGCACCTGCTGATCAGCCAGGAAGCCAAGCCATGACACCGAACCGCACACGCGGGGTCGCCAGCATCGTGCGTGCGCGGGTATGGACGCTGGCCACCGCGTGCCTGCTCGCCGCCCTGCTGCCGTGCACGGCCGTGCAGGCAACGGCCGCGCAGCAGGTGCAGGCCAGCCGGGCGTGGATTCGCGTCTTGCCCGGCGTACTCCCTGCCGGCGCCTATGTCACCTTGCGCAACGACGGTGGCCAGGCGGCGCAGCTGACCGGCGCCAAGAGCAGCAGCTACGCCCAGGTGATGTTGCACCAGAGCTCCATGTCCGGCGGCATGAGCCGCATGCGCGGCGTCGAGTCGCTGGCCATCCCGGCCCACGGCCAAGTGGTGCTCGCACCGGCCGGCTATCACCTGATGCTGATGCACGCCGTCGCGCCGGTCGTGCCCGGCACCCGCGTGCGGCTGACGCTCGAGTTTAGCGACGGCAGCACCTTGCCCGTGGATTTCCTCGCCCGCCCGGCCAACGCACTCGGCCCCGATTCGCCCTGAACGTCGTCCGCGGCACCGCCCAGGGCCCTCAGCCCGAGGCGAGCTGGCCGGTGGCCGGCGCGTGCGCGGATACGCCGGGCCGCATGCGGCGTGACAGGCGGCCATTGCGCGACAGGCGCAACCACTGCCGCAACGCGAGCATCGCGCCCAGCGTTTCCAGCATGGCCGAGGGTACCCAGATGATCAGCCCACCTATCATCTGCCCGGTGATCACGTTGAGCGTGAGCGCGCGACCGCAGATCTCGAAGATCGGATACAAATCCGACTTTGAAAAGGTGATGATCGCGCCGGCCAGCATCTGCGGCGCCATGGTGATGCCTGGAGACAACACCCGCATCCCTGCCTTCATCCGGCCGGGCGGGTGCGGCCGATGGTCGAGCACCAGGGACCAGTAGGCGAAACCGCTGACGAGCATGCTCCAGTTCATGAAGCGGTAGATGCGCCAGTCCAGCATGGCCAGTTCCTGCATGCGCGGAACCAGCCAGATCAAGATGAACCCGATGAACAGCAAGGTCGCCACCACCGGATTCAACAACACGCCGGTGACTGCGCGCCAGGGCCAGGACCGGCGCACCCGCCGCAGCCAGCGCAGACGCCATTTGAGCGGCAATCCAGCGCGGAGCACCACGGCGGGGAAGGACGCGACCACCAGCAGCGGCGCAAGATGGTGCAGGAACAACTGCTGGGCGCGATGCACCAGGAACTCGTGTTCGGCGTAGAAATCGAGGTAGGTCTGCAGCGACAGGTAGATGATCGCCATGCCTGTCCAGAACGCCAGGCGGCGCCAGACGTCCACATGCAGGCGCCGGCTGCCGCGCAGGTACAGCACGCCGGCAAGGAGGAACGTGGCCAGGAACACCCACGAGAATTCCCACGGTTCCACCCACTTCAGCACGCTTGCAATCACCGCACCGACCAATCCGCCGAGTTCAGCCCCGTATCATAGCTGCCCGTAGCGCCGCCTTCGCCGTCGCGCTTGGCCTGGGGTGCCGCGCGCGTGCGCCAAACCCGCATGCCTTGGACATTCCCGCCACTCGATGGGATGCGGGCGCGCTGTTTCGCCGCAGGGGCGTTCGGAGTCCAGGCTCCCCATCCCGCTGTTGCGGGATCCCGCCCTCCGCTGCTGGCAATTGACGCCGGGCCGCTTCAGCGGCGACGGCTGCGCCGCATGCGACGCCAACCGTAGATCAGGCCAAACAGGATCAGCAGCGATGGAATGAAGGTGATGTTGATGATCTTGATGCGCAGCCCAAGGGCATCGATCTCGTCATTCAACTGGTGCTGCACGCTGCGCAGCTCCGTGGTGATCGCGAGCTGGCGTTGGCGGAATTGTTCGATCTCGCGGCGCTGCTCGGTGCCGGTGCCGGTGCCGGGGCGCAATTCATCGACCCGCTGGCGCATGTCAGCCAACTCCTGCTCGAGCTCGCGCTCCTTTTGCAGGAACTTGCGGTCGGCGACATTGCGCAAGGCCTGCACCCTGGTGAACGGGCGGCGCGACGTGGAACGACTGCGGATCGAAAGCAGGGCAGACGAGCCACTGAGGTTGTCCACCATGTTCGTCACGAAATCGCCGTTGTCGGCAAAGATGCGCAGCATGGTCTGTCCGAGCACGGTCTGCGGCTCCGCCCAGAGCCGGTCGCTCAGCAAATCCGTGTCGGCAACCAGGATCACCCGGGCGGAATCGGCGGCCCGGGCCTGGTGGCCGGGTTCTGCCGCACGCTCGGGAAAGGCGCTGCCCAGGGGCCCACGCAACTGCGCCGCCAGCACATAGTTCGCGTCGCCGGCCTGGTAGTGCTGCAACAGCGCGTTGGGGTCGTTGCTGGCATCGAGCACCCGCTGCGTGGGTACCAGCATCGCGTCAGAGCTGCTTTGCAGCAGCGGCACCAGCCGCGTCTGCGCGGCCGCCGCCAGGTCGAAGTGCCCGGCAGTGGAGACATTGACATTCTGCAGGCTGGCGGTGATCGGGTCCGCCAGATTGAGTTCGCGGGTGCCGAGGCTGAGCATTGCGGGGTGCTTGAGGCTATGGCCGTCCAACTCGATGGGCAGGGCCAGCGAACGGTCCAGCACCACCTGCCCCGGATCGAAGACCACGCCCCAGGCCTTGAACAGCCGCGGCAGGTCCGAACCGTGGTCCGGCACGGTCAGGCTGCCGGGCCCATAGGGCGAGGTGTCGAGTTCGGCATCCGGGTCGACGAACACGATCACATGCCCGCCGTGCATCAGGTACTGGTCGATGGCGTATTGGACGTCCGTCGACAGGTGCTTGGGCTGGATCACCAGCAGCACCTGCACGTCGGGATTGATCTGCTTGACCGTGCCAGGATCGAGCATGTGCACGGCAAACAATTGGTCGAGCTGGCGCATGATCGTCCATGGCGGCTCGCCATCTGCCGGGTCACCGGCTACCGGCAACGAGCTGATGACGCCGACCTTGGGCTTGTGCGTCTGGTCCAGCTCGTACAGCAACCGGGCAATGTCGTATTCCAGGAACGCTTCCCGGGACGGGTCGAAAAACGGTATGGACAGGCTCCGTGCCGGCGCCTGGTCCGCGGCACCCTCGGCGTCGCTGGGAACGGTGCTCCCGGCCAGGCCAAAAAAGACCCGCTCGCCATTGCTGCCGCCGCTTGCCGCGATCAGGCCGCTGCCCTGCGCGCTGGCCTCGTCGTCGGAATACGGCACCGGGTCCACCCATTGCAGATGGATGCGCCCGTCCGAACGCGCCACCATCTCCTGCAACATCTCGCGGACGCGCAGGTCGTAGCTCCGCAGTTGTGGCAAGTCGCGCGCGGCATGCGCGGAAAAGTACAGGGTCAAATGCAGCGGCGTCTGCAGCTGGTCGATGATATGCACCGTGCCCGGGGTCAAGGTATACAGGTGATCGGAGGTCAGGTCGATGCGCCAGTTCGGAAGCCAGCGGCTGGTGGCGATGATGAGGGGCACGGACACCAATACCAGCAGGGCCAGCCAGGCCAGCAGCCACGTGCTGCGACGCGCGTGGCGCAGGGCCGAAGGGCGATCGTGTCGAGGCCAAAGGCGCATTGCTCAGCGCGTCCGCTTCAAGTCGAGCAGCAGCACCCCGGCGAGCAGCCAGCCAAAGGTGGTGAGCACGAAGTACAGGAGGTCGCGGACGTCCAGCACGCCGCGGGAAATCGCCGCGAAGTGGCGCAGCATCGACAGGTGGGCGATACCCTTCACCAGCTTGCCCATGACCGGCCCGCGGAACAGGTCGACGATCTGCGGCATGCCGATCAGCACGAACAGCGCGCAGGCCAGCGCGGTCAGGATGAACGCCACCACCTGGCTACGGGTCAGCGCCGACATGCACGCGCCGATGGCGATGAAGCTGCCGGCCATCAGCCAACTGCCCAGGTAGCCGGCCACGATCACCCCGTTGTCCGCAGGGCCGAGGTAGTTGACCGTGATCCATAGCGGGAAGGTCAGGGCCAACGCCAGGCCGACAAAGAGCCAGGCCGCCAGGAACTTTCCGGCCATTGCCTGGGCCAGGGTCACCGGCAGGGTGAGCAGGAGCTCCAGCGTCCCGGAGTTCGCTTCCTCGGCCCACATGCGCATGCTGACCGCCGGCACCAGGATCAGGTACAGCCACGGCTGCATGGAAAAAAACGGTTGCAGGTCGGCCTGCCCGCGCTCGTAGAAGTCTCCCACGAAGAAGGTGAGGATGGCGCTCAGCACCAGGAACATGACCAGGAACACGTAGGCCACGGGGGTGACGAAATAGCTGCGCAGCTCGCGCCGCAGTACCGCGGTCACCGGACTCACGACGCTGTCCCTGCCGCAGGCGCCGCGCCGTCGCCGGCCGCGGTGATGTGGCGGAAGACCTCGTCCAGGCGACCGCTCTCGAGCTGGATTTCCGATACCTCCAAGCCCTGCTCACGCAGCAATTGCTGCACTGGTCCGAGGATGCGTTCGCCAGGCTTCGGGAACACCGTCGTGCGGCCGTCCAGCGGATCGACCTCGATGGCCGCCACTTGCGGCAGGCGCCCCAACATTTCCTGCGCCATGCCGCTGCCCGGCGCGCTGAACGAAACCGCGCCGTGGTAGCGCGACTGCTGCTCCAGCTCGGCGGGCGTGGCATCGGCCAGCAGGCGGCCGCGGGCGATGATCACCACGCGGTTGCACAGCGCGTGGACCTCTTCCAGCAGGTGGGTGGAGATCAGGATGGTGCGGTTGCGCGCCATGACGTCGATGAGCTGGCGCACGGCGTGTTTCTGGTTCGGGTCCAGGCCGTCGGTCGGCTCGTCCAGCATCAATACCGGCGGATCGTGCAGGATCGCCTGGGCCAGGCCGGTGCGGCGCCGCAAGCCCTTGGACAGGGTATCGATGCAACTGTCGAGGACTTCCTCCAGCTGCAACTGCTGGACGACCTGGTCGAAGCGCTGCCAGTCGGCCTCGCTGTGCAGCCGCCGCATGTGCTGGATGAAGTGCAGGAACTCGCGCACGGTCATCTCGCCGTAGCCCGGCGCGCCTTCGGGGAGATACCCAAGCGCACGCTTGGCCGCGAGGGGCTCACGCAGGATGTCGTGGCCGCAGACGCGCGCAGTGCCGGAGGTCGGTACCAGGAACCCCGAGATCATGCGCATGGCGGTGGATTTGCCGGCGCCGTTGGGGCCAAGCAGGCCCAGCACCTGGCCAGGTTCCACGCGTATGCTCAATGCGTCCACGGCAGTCAGGTTGCCGTAGCACCGCGTCAGCTGGTCGGTTTCGATCATGCCCGTCGCACCGCGTCAGGCCAGGGCTGGGGTGTACCAGCGCGCCACTCCAGCGCCCTGCTCAACATTCGGGCCGGGCCGGGCGGCGATCAGGACCAACCGGTAGCAGCAGCCCGGTCCGAAGCACGCGAGAACCGGGTCGACCCACGCCAGATGCGTGGGCCGACCAGTGCGGATCACTTCTTGGCGCCGCCTTTCTTGCCGTTGGCCTTCTTGCCGTTTGCGTTCCCAGCCACCGGGGCTGCTTCGGCCGGGGCCGCCGTGCTCGCCGGCGCCGGTTCCGGCACCAGGCCCGCTTCCTGCTCCGGAGTCTGCGCGGGAGCGCTTTCGAGCGGCAGGTAGATCTGGTAACGCTCCTTGGAAATCAGGTCGCCCTGCGGCCCAACCACATCTGCGCCGGTCTGGATGTCGTACGGCGGGTGGACCACCACGTCAAACGCGTAACCGTGGGTCTGGGCGTAGGCGCGCAGTTGATCGCGGACCGTGGCCACACCGGCAAAGGTACCGGTCCACGGCGCGGTGAGCGTGTTGTCGCCGAGTGCCAGTTCACCCAACACGCCATTGCCGATCACCAGGCGGCCGCGCTGGTCGCGACTGCCCACGACCGGTGCCGCGTCGGCCACGGCGCTGCTGCCCGCGGACTCCGGACTGGTGGCGGTGGATGCCGGCTCGGCAGGCGTATTCAAGGATGGCGGCGTCGGCGGGGTCAGCTCCTGCGGCTCGCCGTCCTTGGTCAAGGTCAGCGTGTTGGTGTCGATCGGCAGGGCGACATCGAAGGAATAGGTCTGGTCGCCATAATTGGTGGTAGTGAGGATGCGCGGCCCGACGATGTTGACCTTGAGCTTCTTCGCCTCGGCCTGGATGGTGGTGACGGCCGCGGTAATGGCGTCATGTATGGCTTCGAGGCCGCCAGTCCGGGGCACCGAGGTGGAAACCATCAGTACCGGCTGTGGCTTGGTCTGCACGATGGCCGGGGTCAGCCCGCTGTAGTCGACGTTCGGGATCGCGGCGACGACGTTTTGCAGGTTGTTGAGCGCACCCTGGATGAACGTATCGGGCTTGCCGTGGATATACAGGTTGCTGAAACGATCCATCAGGTTCCAGCCGTACTTGACGTCATAGGCCATCGTCAGCTCGGTCAATTGTCCGCGGCTGCCATCCCGGGCCAAGCCCAGGGTGAATTCCTTGTCGTGGCCGCGCCAATTGTTGTCGAGCTTCCACACGATCTTGGCACTGGTCGTCGAATCATCGACCTCGTCGAACTTGGGCTCTGCGCTGACAATGGTCAGCGAGCCGTTGCCCACGTGCTCGGCACTGCTGGTCCAGCTGATCTCCGCCCCGGGGCCGAATGGCTTGCCACTCAACTCGAACTTGATGTTGCGGTCATCCGCACGCAAGGTTGCGTAATCGGGCAAACGACGGAGGTTGTTGAGCACGTCGTATACCTGCCGCAAGTCCTTGCCGACCGTCACCGACCGCTCGACGTGACCACTGCTGGGGCTCGCTACGCCAAACACCAGTGCGGCGAGGGCAACGATGATCAAAGCCACAATGAATTCCAGGAAACGCATCATTCCAGAGTTCTCCGAGCGTCTACGCATACCAAGTTATTGAACCAGCACCCACGCAAGCCCCTCGAGAGTGCCCAGGAGCGCCGTACCGAAGGGTCGACACGTACCAAGGTTACGGATGGTACTGGTTCACGGGCCGGAACGCCATCGCGCAATGCAATATCGCCGCCCAAATCGATGGCGGCTTTGTGCCACCGCCCGCCGCACCCGGTGGCCCCCTGGCGCGGATGTCCATCCCCCATATCACCAGGCCCTGATGGCCGTCTAGACAATGCCCATTTCCAACGCCTTGAGCACGGCGCGGGTGCGATCCCGCACGCCCAGTTTGGACAATATATTGGAAACGTGGTTTTTTACCGTCCCTTCGGCCACGCGCAGCGAGTTGGCGATTTCCTTGTTGCTGTAGCCGCCGGACAGCAAGCGCAGGATCTCGGTCTCGCGCTCGGTCAGGGGGTCGGGATGTTCCAGGCTGGAAAAATGGTTCTGCATGCGCGCCACGCCGGCCGTAAGGCGCTGGCTGACCATGGGCGCGACCAGGGAGCCTCCGGCGGCCACGATGCGCACTGCCTCGACCAGTTGCTGCAGGGAAACATCCTTCAGCAAATACCCCCTGGCGCCGGCCTTGATCCCTTGCAGCACCAATTGATCGTCATCGAAGGTCGTCAGGATGATCGTCGGCGGCAGGGCATTGCGCGCCGATAGTCCGCGCAATACTTCCAGGCCGCTCATGGTCGGCATGCGCAGGTCGAGCAAGACCACGTCCGGCTTGACCCGGGGAATATCGCGCAAGGCCTCGGTGCCGTCGGCGAATTCGGCCACGACGCGGATGTCCTTGTCCAGGTCGAGCAACGAGCGGACGCCCTGGCGAACCAGATTTTGATCGTCGACCAGACATACCGAAATCATCAAGGTCCCTCAGCGAGCGCAAACAGCAATGGGTAGTCCATGGATTACGGGCGCCATTCCATATGACAGGCGCCATTCCGACCGTGCCGTAAGCATAACGGCCCAGGTCCGACCTGGGAGCACGGCCGCAGCCAACCCGGCAGACCAACACACCGCAGCCGCTGACCGGGCCAATGGCAAAACCGCGATCAGGACAGGCCCAGGGCCAAGGCATCCTCGTGCAATGTCGGCGGCGTGGTGGGCGCATTCGGCTCGCGGCCGCCCAGTGGCAGGCGCACAACCAGCGCGAAGCCCTTGGTCGCACCACCGTCCAGGCTGACGCTGCCGCCAAATTCGGCCAGGCGCTCGCCCATGCCAGACAGGCCATTGCCGGGCGCGATGCGCTCGGCGCCATGGCCATCGTCGCGCGCATGCAGCTCCAGCAGGCCCGGCTGTGGATAGATGAATTCCAGCCACAAATTGCGCGCGTCCGCGTGCCTGACGGTATTGGTGATGATTTCCTGCGCGCAACGCAGCAGCACCAGCGCCTGGCGTGGATCCTCCAGGCTGAAGCGCGGCGGGGCCTGCATATGCACGGCCAAACCGGCCACGCCGTTGATCAGGCTGCGCAAGGCTTTGGTGAGGTCGAGCGCATCGTCCTGGCGCAGCTCGCTGACCACCTCGCGCACATCGGCCAACAGGTGCTTGGCGGTACTCTGCGCCTTGCACACGTGCACCCGCGCTTCCTCGTTGGTCAGGTGGCTGGCAACCTCCAGGTTCAAGCTAAGGGCCGTCAGGTGATGGCCTACCAGGTCGTGCAAATCCCTGGCGATGCGCATGCGCTCGTTGAGCCGGCTGGATTCGGCCAGCAGGGCACGTGTCGCGTGCAGTTCGGCATTCAGGCGCCGCTGCGCTTCACGCTGCTCGGTCTGTTGGTGGGCCACGGTCGAAGTGAAGAACACCAGCGCGGACAAACCGAGGTACACGCACACCTGCAGGATCGCCATGCCCGGTGTCCAGCCGACATAGCTGGCGATCACCGGGATCAGCAGCAGGTTCTGCACCAGCAACCAGGCCAGGCCGGTGACCATCGGCATCTGCCATGGCAAGACCACGGCAATCACCAGCATGAGCATCGCCGACAAGCCGCTCTGGCTGAACCAGCCGACGGCGATTGCCGAACCGGTGAGCAGCAGCATGCCAGCCAGTCGGGCAAGCTGGCGCCAGATAGAGGCCTGCGCTGCCATGCGGCGGCTGGTGAGGGCCAGGTAGGCCACGCCAAACAGGGCGTAGGAAATGAACCAGCCCGACAGCATCGGGCTGCTCCACCAGGCGCTGGCGTGCTCGAGTCCCCAGCTCCCCTGCCACAGCGGCACGCTGCAGCACAGGTAGGTGAACAGGCCGGTGTAGCGCAATACCCGGACATGATTGAGATGCGGACTCCAGTTGCTGCGCATCACTGGCTTTCCCCTGCGAAGTGCGGCCCGCGCGCAACACGCGCGAACGTTGGATGCAACGCACCGCGGGGTGACAAAGCAGGGTGGCGTCGCGATCGCCATTGCCGGCGCATGGCATAATGCCAACCTGCACGAGACCGGTAGTCGGGCCCGTGGCGATGTCCACCCAAGCGGAGCAACGAATGGCCCTCGCGATCCGCGACGTGCGCGAGCAGGAACTCAACGCCGTACTGGCGCTCAACAATGGCGCAGGCCGCTCCATCCTCGCGTTGGACATGGCCCAACTGCGCTTCTTCTACGAGTCCGCCGAATATTTCCGCGTGGCAGAAATCGATGGTCATCTGGCCGGGTTCCTCATCGCACTACGTGAGGGCAGCACCTATTCAAGTCCGAACTATCGCTGGTTCGTCAAGCATTATCCACAGTTCATGTACATCGACCGCATCGTCATCGCCAACGCCTACCGCCGCCACGGCCTGGGGCGGGTGTTCTACTGCGACGTGCACAGCTACGCCGAGGTCCGCGTGCCCTTGCTGGCCTGCGAGGTGTTCCTCGAACCGCGCGACGACGTGGTCCTGTTGTTCCATGGCACCTACGGCTTCCAGGAAGTCAGCCAGCAACGCATGGGCAAGGATGGCCCCAAGGTGAGCCTGCTGGCCCGCGAGCTGCCCAGCTACGCCTATGTCCGCGACACCTGGCTGGAACACGGCGGCCTGCCGGACGTACCGTGGCTGGCCGAGCGCGCCCGGCCCGGCGCAGCCGCCGCCGAGCGGCAACGCCGCGCGGGGGATCGCGAGCAGTGAAGGCCAAGCAAGCAGCCAGCGACGCCTGCGAGTTGCGTTTTGGCCAGGTCGGCATGGCTTGTGTCCACGTGCGCCGCGCCGACGCCGGGGCCTTGCACGACGAGTTGCTGCGGCGCGTGCAGGCGGCACCGCAAATGTTCGGGCGCGCCGCCGTGGTGCTTGACCTTGGCCACCTGATGCAACTGCCCGATGACGCGACGGTCCAGGCGCTGCTGGATGCCATACGCCGTGCCGGCATGCTGCCGGCAGGCATTGCCTATGGCACCAGCGAGACCGCCGGCTTGGCCGAGCGCATCGGCTTGCCGCTGATCGCCAAGTTCCGCGCCGCGTATGAACCGGCAACGGAGGGGGCCCCCAGGCCGGCGGCCGGCGACGCCGCGGCGGCAAAGGCACCCGTGCCGACGACCGAACTCGCGGAGCCGGCAGCGGAGCCGGCAGTGGGCGAAACCAGGCTGGCGATGTTGCATACCGGCTCGGTGCGTTCAGGGCAGCAGTTGTACGCTCGCGAGCGGGATTTGATCGTCGCCGGGACGGTGGCCAATGGCGCCGAGGTGATTGCCGATGGCAACATCCACGTCTACGGCAGCCTGCGTGGCCGCGCCATGGCCGGTGCCCAGGGCGCGGAATCGACGCGGATTTTCGTGTCCGAATTCCACGCCGAGTTGGTGGCCATTGCCGGCCAGTACCGCGTGTTCGAGCAGATCCCCGCCGACCTGGAAGGCCACGCGGTGCAATGTTGGCTGGACGGCGAAAAACTGTTGTTGGCCAAGCTGTGACCGATCATAGTCCCCCACCACACACCACCACGCGGAGTAGGGCCATTGGCTACTGAGATCATTGTCGTCACTTCCGGCAAGGGTGGCGTGGGCAAGACCACGACCAGCGCCTCGCTGGCCACCGGCTTGGCCATGGCCGGCAAACGCGTGGCTGTCATCGATTTTGACGTGGGCTTGCGCAACCTCGACCTGATCATGGGCTGCGAGCGGCGCGTGGTCTACGACTTCGTCAACGTCGTGCACGGCGAGTCCACGCTCAAGCAATCCCTGATCCGCGACAAGCGCTACGACAACCTGTACGTACTGGCCGCCAGCCAGACCCGCGACAAGGACGCGCTCAATGCCGAAGGCGTGGAGAAGGTCCTGGACGACCTGGCTGCCGACGGCTTCGAGTACATCGTCTGCGATTCTCCGGCCGGCATCGAGAAGGGCGCGCACCTGGCCATGTACTTTGCCGACCAGGCCGTGGTGGTGGTCAACCCCGAAGTGTCCTCGGTACGCGACTCGGACCGCATCCTCGGCTTGCTGGCCAGCAAGACCCGGCGCGCCGAACGCGGTCAGGACCCGGTGCGCCAGCATTTGCTGCTGACCCGCTACAACCCGCAGCGCGTGGCGATCGGCGAGATGCTCAGCGTGAAGGACGTCGAGGAAATCCTTGGCATCGATGTGATCGGCGTGATCCCCGAATCGGCCAACGTGCTCACCGCCTCCAACAACGGCATCCCGGTGATCGTCGATGCCCAGTCGCAGGCCGGCCAGGCCTACAGCGACACGGTGGCCCGGATCCTTGGCGAAGAGCGTCCGCTGCGCTTCATCGACGCCCCCAAGAAGGGCTTCCTCCAACGCGTCTTCGGGGGCTGATCAGCATGGGCATACTCGATTTCCTGAAGCGCAGGCCGGAACCCACCGCCTCGGTGGCGCGCGAACGCCTGCGCATCATCGTGGCCCAGGAGCGCTCCACGCGCGGCGCCCCGGACTACCTGCCGTTGATGCGCAACGAACTGCTCGAAGTGATCAAGAAATACGTCCACGTGGAGCTCGAGGACATCAACATCAACGTCGAGCGCGGCGCCGACCACGAGATCCTGGAGCTGTCGGTGACCCTGGGCGGGGCCGAGCCCGTCGACGACCATGCCGGCAAGCCGCGCAAGTCCGGCAAGAAATCCAAGGGCCGCTGAGCAGACCGACGGCGCCATCCCCATGCACCCCGATTCGCCCGCGTCGCACGCACCCCCCGATGGTCCCGTCGTCACGCGCCTGTGGGATGTTGACTTGGCGGCCGTGGCGGCGCTGCTGGGCCACCACGGCCTCGAGCTGGAGGTCGTTGCCGCCAATACGGCCATTCCCGGCAGTTACTGGGGCGAGCCCGAGGCCGGCGTGATCGGCAGCACGGTGTATGCACGCGGGGACACGCCGATCCACTCGGTACTGCACGAGGCCTGCCACCTCATCGTGCTGCCGCCGGAGCGGCGCGAGCGCGTGCACACCGACGCCACCGATTCCATCGAGGAAGAAGACGCGACCTGCTACCTGCAGGTCCTGTTGGCTGACGAGTTGCCGGGCGTGGGCCGGGCGCGACTGATGCGCGACATGGACGCCTGGGGCTACTCGTTCCGGCTTGGCAGCACCGAAGCCTGGTTCACCCGGGACGCAGCGGAAGCCCAGGCCTTCCTGCGCGCGCGCCAGTTGCCCTGCAGCGTGCAAGCCATGGCGCAGCCGCCGGCAAGCTGAGAGCCATCGACCACCTGCCGCGCGTCACCGCCGGGAGACGTTTGGATCCCCGGGCACGTACCACCGCCACAACTCGTCCACCGCGTGGCTGATGCCGATGCGCGTGGCGACCACCGGCTCGGCCGGCGGCGGCGTGCCGTCATCGACGATGCGGAAACCACCCGCCCCGGTCACCAGGTCACTGCCATCTAGGACGCCGGTGATGCCCAGGGCCTGGGTCAGGCGCGCCGGTCCACTGCACAGGTCGCGGTCGCGATGCACCTTGGGCCGCGCCGCGCGCATGGCCTCCAGGCCCGTGAGCGGGGCCAGCGCCCGCAACAGCACGGCCACGCCCTCGCCCTCCTCGCCGCAAACGGCGTTCGCACACCAGTGCATGCCGTAGCTGAAATACACGTACATCAGGCCGGGCCGGCCGAACATCGTGGCATTGCGCCTGGTCTTGCCGCGATAGGCATGCGCAGCCGGGTCGAGCGAGCCGCAGTAAGCCTCGGTCTCGACGATGCGCCCGCTGCGCCCGTCGGCCCCAAGCAGGATCTTGTTCAACAGCTCGACGGCCACCACGCGCGAGTCGCGGCGGAAAAACGCACGCGGCAAGGGCTTGGCCTTTGCGGCGCGCGCCATCAGCCACGCACTCCGGCCAGCGCCACGCGCCTCACTTGGCCTTGCCCGGCGGGACGTAGGTTCCTGCCTGGGAACGAAAACCGATCGACAGCCGATTCCAGCCATTGATGGCAATGATCGCGAGCGTGAGTTCCACCAGGGCCTGGTCGGAAAATTCCTGGTGCACCTCGGCATACAGTGCGTCGGAAACATCCTGGGTCGAGACCTGGGTCAGGGCCTCGGTCCAGGCCAGCGCGGCGCGTTCGCGGGCGCTGTAGAACGGCGCCTCGCGCCACGCGTTCAGCAGGTAGAGGCGTTGCTCGGTCTCCCCGGCCGCGCGCGCATCCTGGCTGTGCATGTCCAGGCAATAGGCGCAACCGTTGATCTGCGAGGCGCGCATCTTCACCAGCTCGATCAACGCCGGCTCCAGGCTGGAATGATGCACGGCCGATTCCAATCCGAGCATGGCCTTGAACGCGGCCGGTGCGGCTTGGTGGTAGTCGAGGCGCGCTTGCATGGGTGACTCCTTTCGCGGGGTGGACAACAAAGGTCGGTGGTATCAGCCGGCGTACAGTGCCTGCGCATCGGCATAGGTGAAGGCCGAGGCCAGGCCATCGAAGCGCCCGCTGGCACGCAGCGTGGCAATGGCCTGGTCCACGGCGCCGAGCGCCAGCGTGGCGAAGCGCGTGGCGGTGCTTACGCGGGCCACGCCGATCCGCGCCAGTTCCTCCAGCGGGGGTACGCCGGGACCGGCCGCCACGTTCACCGGCGCGGCCAGCGCCTTGACCAGGCGGGCCAGTTCCGCGCGATCGCCCAGGCCAATGGGATAGATGCAGTCGGCGCCAGCCGCCAGGTAGGCGCGGGCACGGCGCAGGCCCTCGTCCATGCGCGCGGATGAACCGCCCGCCGGCACTTCGTGCAGCCACAGGTCGACGCGCGCATTGATCACCAGCGGAACGCCACTGACTGCCGCGGCGGCGCGGGCGGCAGCAATACGCGCCGCCGCATCCTCGAGCGGCCGCAGCGGCCCATGGCCAGGCGTCCCATCTTCCAGGTTGACTCCGGCGGCGCCCGCTTCGATCAACTTTCCCACGGCCATTCCCACCGCCGCCGGCGTCGCCCCGTAGCCCCCTTCGAAGTCCACGCTCAACGGCAGCTTGCACACGCGGGCCATGCGCGCGACACCGGCCAGCACCTCGCCCAGCGGCACCTGCTCGCCATCCTGGTAGCCCAGCGACCAGGCCACGCCACCACTGGTGGTGGCCACGGCGGCAAATCCGCGTTGGGCAAAAAGCCGTGCACTGCCCGCGTCCCATGCATTCGGCAGCAGCAACGGCTGCGAACCGTGGTGCATGCGCCGCAGCGCGTGGGCGTGCTCAATTTGGGTCTCAAGATTCATCGGCAGTTGACCTGTAGGCGCGAGGACAATCATCCAGCGTACGCCGCTTGCGTTTGCGGGGTGCGCGCCAAAGAATGCGGTGGTCGACGCGGTGCCCATCAAGTCACGATCCGGCCGCCGCAACCATGACGGACATCAGGCCGATGACCATGCCCCAGCACCCGGCCAGCCCGCAAGCGCGGCGTGGCCCCGCAACCAGCAAACCCACGCCGCGACCGGCGCAGTCCGCGACAGCCGTGCGTGACCATGCGTAGGCTGGTCCTGCTCTGCGACGGAACCTGGAGCAAGCCCGAATCGGACACCAACGTCGAACGCCTGCGCCGGCTCATCGCAACGCGCGATGCCACGGGCATCGAGCAGCGCATCAACTACCTGCCGGGGGTCGGGGTCAAGCCCGGCATCGGCCACTGGCTGGGGGGCGCGTTTGGCTACGGCTTTGCCGACACCGTCAAGCAGGGTTATCGCTGGCTGTGCGATAGCTGGCAGGCGGGCGACGAGTTGTACCTGATCGGCTACAGCCGGGGCGCGTACGCCGCGCGCAGCCTCGGCGGCATGATCCGCAAATGTGGCCTGCTCCGGCGCCGCGGGCCCGACGCGGTCAGTCGGCGTGAAGTCGCCGCCGCCTACGCGTTCTACCGGGAGACCACGATCAAGCCAAGCGACCCGGTAGCCGTGGCGTTCCGTGCCGAGCACTCCGAGGAAACCGACATCCACTTCATGGGCGTGTGGGAAACCGTCGGCTTGCTCGGCATACCCGATGTCGCCGCGTGGTTCCCGTTTGCCAGCGCCCGCTACCGCTTCCACGACACCGAGCTGAGCCGCATCGTCAAATGCGCCTACCAGGCGCTGGCGCTGGATGAGCATCGCGCGGATTTTGCGCCGGCCCTGTGGACCCGCAATCCCGCCACCGTGCCCCCGGGCGAAACCTGCACGATGAAAAAGCGAGAACAAATTGAAATAGAGCAGCGCTGGTTCATTGGCGCCCACGCGGACGTTGGCGGCGGCTACGCCCACGACGGTGCCGGGCACGTGCCGGATCCGTTGCCGGAGCTGGCCCTGGCGTGGCTGCAACGCAAGGCCATGGGGTGTGGGCTGGCCTTTACCGCCCCGTTCATGCCGGCGCTGGACGCCTGGACTGGCGTGCCGCGCAACTCCTACGCCGAATTCCTGTTCGGTCTGTACCGCCTCTTCAGCCGACCGATGAACCGGGTGGTCGGCGGCGCGATCAACGAAACGGTCGACGATTCGGTCTGGGTGCGCTGGCTTGCCGACCCGACTTACCGGCCCCCATCGCTGGCGCAGGGGCTGGACGCCAGCCTCACGGCTCCCGGCAGCAGCCCGTCATGACCAGCCCTCGTTGGCGGTCGGCGCGTTCGCGAGGGCTCCTGTTCAAGCGCGCGGGGTGAAGCCATCCGCGCTCCACGCCTCCGAACCGACGCCGTGGTGCACGGTGAACAAGCCATCGGGGTCGTAGCGCTGCTTCACCTTCAACAGGCGGGTGTAATTGGAACCCCAGAACGCTTGCTGCCAATCCCGAAGGAAGTAATCGCTTTCGGAAACATAGGAGCCTGCGCCCGGAACGAGCTTGTACAAGGCCTGCATCGCGCTGGCGCAAGTCCTGGCATCCGCGCGCGCGGCAACCAGGTCGGGCTCGTGGCCGGGAATACCGGGGAACGCCGGCGGCGCGCTCTCGCCGCTGATCGCCAGCGCAAAGGCGTCCATCACCTCGGGATTCATGGCGGTGTCGCCCGCGCCCGCAACCGCCGACTTTTGCCCACCGGCCAGACCCTTGTTGAAATGCAGGCTCAAGCCGGATTCACGCGTGAAGGCAAACAGGGCATCGGCCAGGCCTTGGCGCCCACCCGGGTCCAACAGCGCCTGCGGCAACCAGGCCGAGGCGTAGCTGGTGATGTATTGGCCGGATTGATCCGCATCGCCAGCCCATACAATATTGTCGATCGGTGCATCAGGACGTGAATCGGCTATCACCAAGCCGGGTAATTTCCTCAGCGCCTCCGGGTTCCAGATCATCCGCGCTGGTACAGCCATGACCTGTAGCGGCGCCGTGACGGCGTAATCCCCGGGAGAGGCCGCCACGAAATCCATGAATGGCTTCCACGCCGCTTCGGCTTCCGCCTGGCCGAGTCCCTGAAACGTCATGCTGATGCGAAACTGGTTATTTCCACGGAAATGCACGGTCTCACCCCAGTGCGGGTTGAACAGCTGCTCGCGATAGTGCGCGAGGAACCGCTCGATCAGGCGCCGATACGCCGCGCTGGAGTTGGCTTGCACGGTCGCGTTGACACCCCCGAAGAATTCCGGCAACTCGTGGGTGCGCAGGGTCAGCCGCGTGATGACCGCGAAGCTGCCACCGCCGCCGCCCTTGAGCGCCCAGAACAACTCCGGGTCGTTGCAGGCGTTGACCGTGCGGATCTTGCCGTCCGCGGTGACCACCTCGGCTTCCAGCAGGTTTGCCGCGGCCATCCCGTAGTTTTTCGACCAACTGCCAAAACCACCACTGCTCACCAAACCCGCCACGCCCACCGTCATGCAGCCGCCGCCCTGCACGTAGCGTCCGGCCTGGGTCGTCACCGCGTTGTAGGTATGTCCCCAGATTTGCCCGGCCCCGACGCTCACCGCCGGCTGCGGCGCCACGCTGCCCGCACAACCTTTCGGCACGAAGGCATCGTGCAGCGCAATGTCGTCCATGGCGTGCGTCCATACCAGCAGCGAATCCGGTGCGCTGGACGTGCCCTGGTAGCTGTGGCCCGCGCCCTTGACCACGAGGCGCAGGTGGTGTGTGCGCGCGAAATCCACCGCGGCGGCGACATCGGCGGCATGCCGGGCGGCGACGCCGTACGCACTGGGCCGCGAAGTCCATGCATCCGCCCAGCCCGAAGCCTGGGTGAGGGCCGGGTGGTCCAGGATGTAATAGGGGTTGCGTATCGAGGCGAAGAAATCGTTGCACGCCTTGCCGGAAGGATCGGCGCGGCAGGCCGCCAAGGGATCGGCTAGCTGGCGCAATTGACCGCCAACCTGCTGGTTCAGCCCCTCCCATTCGGCAGCTGACGGCCACCCGGGATCTCCGGGACGGACGCGCCGGAACAACTTCCCCGCAGCGGCTCCGCCCACCTGCGCGGACGCAGGCAGATCGGACAGCAGCGTCGCGAACAGCGGCATGCCGGCCATCCATTTCAGGAGCGTGCGCCGGTTCATCGTGCCATCCCCGCGAGATGCATGGTGCGGATCCGCAACCCGGGCCAGGCGCCGTAATCCGAACGTCGCCGCTGACGGGGATGCGCAAGTGCGAAGCGGGTCGGCGACATGCTGCACGGGAGTGGTTTGGACATGGCGGTTTCCAGGCGGGGAACTGTGCCGACGATAGCGCCTGGCGTCGCCGCGGCAAGCCCAGGGGTGACGAGCGGAGCACCGGCGGGGCCAAGCGGGACTGGGAGCCTGGCTGATGGAAACGCCAGCAGCTGCGAAGGCATCGCCTGGGCCATCTCCTGCCCCACCCCCCGGCCCATGGAACCGTCCTGGGCGTGCAAACGCCACTCACGCTGCCGCAAAAGACCGCTGCCCCGCCGCTCCGCTATCTACCTTCCAGAGTCCTGGCCAACATGCGGATCCGTGGCACGGCCGAACAAGCGGTCAAATTGGGATCGGTAGCGCCGGCTGAAGTTGACGAAGCTGCCGTCGTCCAGCAGGACCCGATAGTCACCGTGGGCCCAGGGCTGGATCTCGCGGACATGGTCGATGTTGACGACCTGGCTGCGGTGCACCTGCACGAAACGGCTGCCGTCGAGGTGTTGCACCAGGCCGGCCAGCGAGCCACGCAGGCGATAGTCAGTGCCCTTGGTGTGGACCGTCACGTAATTGCCCGCGGCTTCGAGCCGCGCGATATCCGTGACGTCGAGGATGAACTCGCGATTGTGCTTGCGCACCACCAGCCGCGCCAGCCGGCCCGCGGCGTCATGCGGCACCCGCGCCGCATCCGGTTCCGCCGCGGGGGCGCCGGCCCGTGCGGCCTGCCAATGGCGCCAGGCGCCCCACGCGCACAGGTAGAGGGCGATCATCCAGTACGTCACGAAATCCTTGCGGTATTCGTAGAGCCAGCCCGACAGCACCGGGCCGAACTGGTAACTGCTCCCGGCCAGCGCATAGGCGAGCTTGCGCAAGCCCACCATGCCGGCAACGTGGATGACGGAAAAGGGCAGCGTGGCGAGGAGGTGGATCGGCACCGTCATGCGCCAGCGCGGGGAAAGGAGGGGGAAATGTCGACTGAGCCAGTCCATCACGGGGATCAATGCCCCGATCAGGATGACGCTTGAATACTCCCACACGAACGGCTTCCATGCCGGCAGGGATTCGCCAAAGCGCAGGTAATCGGCCCGTCGGCTGAGCGCGTTGCTGAGCGCCGCGACCGCCAGGATCGCGAGCAGGGGCGCCACCCGCCAGACCATGCCCTGTCCTTGTCCTGGTTCAAATGCGGGGACGCGGCGGCTGGACATGGACGGGCATCTGGCGGCACTCCAAGGGCCGTCCATGATACGCGTCGAGCCCAAGGGATCCAGGCGAATGGCCACGGTGCCGGCGTGCCGGGGCGCGGCCTGGCTGCGGTCGGAGGCGCACCCGGCAACCCGCCATTGGCTTTGGCAGGGCCATCCACTGACCGTACAATGACTCTTTTGTCACGTAGCCAGTGCGCGCCCTGCGCGTACCACCGAGCCCTGCCCCATGGAAAAAAGTTTCGAGCCGGCCGCGATCGAGGCCAAGTGGTATGCACGCTGGGAAGCCAGCGGGGCGTTCCAGCCGTCCGGCCAGGGCGAGCCCTACTGCATCCTGCTGCCGCCGCCAAACGTCACCGGCACGCTGCACATGGGGCACGCGTTCCAGCAGACGGTGATGGACATCCTCGTGCGCTACCAGCGCATGCGTGGCCGCAACACCTTGTGGCAGGTGGGCACCGACCACGCCGGCATCGCCAC
>DATNBK010000228.1:0-7005 GCA_035571995.1 Rhodanobacter sp. | reverse complement strand
CAGCGACCTCACCCTGACCTACCAGACCACCCTCTCCGGCGTGCAGGACACCGACATGGCCAGCGCCATCAGCAAGCTGATGCTGCAATCCACCGCCCTGCAGGCCTCGCAGCAGACGTTCGCGAAGGTGCAGGGGATGAGCCTGTTCAATTACCTGAAGTGACGGGCCGCACGAGCCACGGTGCCTGCATGTGCAGGCGGATCGAGACAGAGCATCGCAGTCTTCACGGCAGGCGTAGCCTGCGATCGATGTGGTAGGTGTCGTAGGCCAGTTTCAGGGACAAGCCTGCACGCACCCATTGGCGTTGCACCGTGTAATTCCATAGCTGGGTCGAAACGACGAGCTGCTGGTACGAGAGCGCGGCGTAATGCTGGAGGATCCCCTCGAGCAGTCGCCCATACAGTCCTTGGCGCGAGAGCTGGGGATGAACCGCGTTGAGCACGATCTCGATCGTGCTTTCGTCCGGACGAAGATCGCAGGTGGCGAAGCCTGCAACACGATCTTCGGCGGTTACGACCCAGGTGCAGCTCCCGGCATTTTCCGGTGCCAACCGGCTCTTCGCCCATTCAACGTAGCCAGCGAGGATCTTGTTCCGTGGCAGCAGTGGGTTTGCGGTGTAGTGGGAGCGGTAGCCGGTGAAACTGCTTTCGGCTATCTCGTGGATGGCATTCCGATCGGCGCCGGTAGCCAGCCGGACTTCCGCAGGCAAGGGACTGCGCGGCAAGGTCGTCAGATCAATGCCGTAGTAGACGAGCGTATCCGCGTGGATCACGGGCCATCCCTGGTGCTGCAATTGGACGATGGTGCTGGAGTCGCCAGCGCCGATGCGAAGGATGATCAGCGTGGCATCGCAGGCCATGATTTCATCGATGACGTCCTTGTCGGGAGTGCCCGCAGGGACATGGCCCCGCACCACTTCGATGCCGAAGCGGTCCGAGTCGGGTGCGGAATCACCCAATATTCGAGAGCTGCTCATTTCGCGGGTTCTGTGTCTTGCCCATGGCATTGAAACACCCGGCTTGGCTTTGCGCACTGACAACACGCTGGGTCGAGAGGATCTCTTCGGCAACTTGCGTGACGTGGCCCTGATGCGCTTCGAGGCCTATCCACAGTGGCAGGCGTACCAGGCAATTGCTGGCGCGATCCGTATGTCGCATCGGCCCATGCGCGCGCGCGCAACGAAGCCCGGCGGGCGAACTGTGCAACGGGACATAATGAAACACGGTACCGATGCCGGCGGCTTTCATGCGCTCGATGAAGGCAGTGCGTTGCGCCAATCCGTCGAGCAGGAGGTAATACATGTGGGCGTTGTGCGCGCATTCCCCCGGGATCGTCGGGCGCCGCAACACGCCTTGGGCTTCCAGCGGTTCGGCCCATGCGTGGTAGCGCCTCCAGATGGCCAGACGCTGGGCGGTGATGCCGTCGCCCTGTTCCAACTGCGCAGCCAGAAACGCCGCGACCAGTTCACTGGGCAGGTAGGACGAGCCGATATCGACCCAGGTGTACTTGTCCACCTGGCCGCGGAAGTACTTGCTGCGATTGGTGCCCTTCTCGCGGATCATCTCTGCCCGCTCGACCAGTGCGGGGTCGTTCACCAGCAAGGCGCCGCCTTCGCCGGCGATCACGTTCTTGGTTTCGTGGAAGCTCAGCGCCGCCAGGTCGCCGATGCTGCCCAGTGCGCGCCCCTTGTAGCTTGAGAAGATGGCCTGCGCGGCATCCTCCACCACTTTCAGGCCATGTCGAGCGGCAATGCCCATGATCGTGTCCATCTCGCAGGCCACACCCGCGTAGTGCACCACGCAGATCGCGCGGGTGCGTGCCGTGACGGCGGACTCGATCAATGTCTCGTCGATGTTCAGCGTGTCGGGACGGATGTCCACGAACACGGGTACCGCACCGCGCAGCGCGAATGCGTTGGCGGTCGAAACGAAGGTATACGAGGGCATGATGACCTCGTCGCCCGGCTGCAGATCCAGCAGAATCGCCGCCATTTCCAATGCGGCCGTGCAGGAGTGCGTGAGCAGCGCTTTGCGTGTGCCGATACGTTGCTCCAGCCAAGCATGGCACTGGAGGGTGAACATGCCGTCGCCGGACAGATGCCCGTTGGCATGCGCCTGGGCAATGTTGTGCAGCTCCCGGCCGACCAGATAGGGGCGATTGAACGGAATGCTCATGCTTGCGCCTTGCGGACGGAGTTGATGTCTGTGTCGATGGACGCGTAATGCAGTGTCACGGCGGTATCAGTCCGGCATCCAGGCGTCACGCCAGGCGACCAGGTTGTCGCCGGTGAGCATCCAGTCGCGTTGCACCATTGCGCGCAGCGCGTCGCCCATCTTCGCCGTGGCGTCGAGGTCGCCGATGTGCATGCGGATCGCGTCCACCCACTCCTTGAAACGGTTGCGCACGCGCGTCACCGGCAGCTCGCCGCGGTAACAGACGATATCGCTGCACACCACCGGGAAGCCGCAGGCGCCGTATTCGAGCAGGCGCAGGTTGCTCTTGCAGGCGTTGAACAGGTTGTCCTCCAGCGGCGCCAGCGCGAGGTCGAGGTCGAGTGCCGCCAGCGCCGCCGGGTACTTGTCGATGGGCACGCCGTCGTGGTGCTCGTGCACATGGGGACGCAACTTCTCCGGGCACATGCCGAAGAACACCCATTCGACCTCGCCGGCCAGTTCGCGCACCACGTCGGCGACAAGCTCCAGGTCGCCGCGGTGGCTGCTGCCGCCGGCCCAGCCCACGCGCGGCTTGGTGCTCTTGCGGCGCTGAGCGGTCAGCTGGCCCCACCAGCCCACGGGCAGGCGGTTGGGCACTACGCGGATGTCGCCGTGCATGTCGGCGAACTGCTCGGCCAGCGGCGCGGTGGAAACCACGAAGCGATCGGTGAGCGCCACGGCCTTGCGCAGGGACTTCAGCACGTCCTTGGGCATCTGGTCGCGATGCACGCTCTTCAGCGGCAGGTTGGGCAGGTAGTCGTCCAGTTCGTAGACCTTGAAGGCACGGCTGAAGTCGCGGTAGCCGCGCATGGTTTCGAGCTGGCTGTCGCTGAGCTGGCGCTGCAGCACGATGGTGGATGGCGTGTAGCGCTCCATCCCGATCGGCTCCAGGTGCATCGGCGCGATCACACCTTCGGCCAGTCCCTCCCGTTGCATGGCGAGGAACGGCTGCCGTATGCGGTAGTGGCCGGAGCCGTTGGCGTCGGCGGCCACGCAGAACAGGCGCGGCAGCAGCGGCTGCTCGAAGGGTTGCCAGGCCTGCGACCGGAGCTGATCGAGATCGAAGCCGTTGCCGGCCAGGCTGAGGTTGCGGTTGTAGGCCGGGTCGCGCGCCAGCAGCGGCAGCCACTTGCGGTACATAGCCTGCTGCTCGCCCTTGAAGCGCTCGCGTTTGGCTTCCTGGGCGGTCTGGTCCACCTTGTTCTGGCTGACGTTGCCTTCGTGCATCAGGCGCGCGTAGGGCGTCCACACCGTGAGATAGCCGGCTTGGTGCACCTTGAGGCACAGGTCGACGTCGTTGTAGGAGACCTTGAAGTCCTGCTCGTCCAGCCCGCCGACTTCCTCGTATACCGACTTGCGGATCATCAGGCAGGCGGCGGTGACCGCGGTGTAGTTCTGGTCCACCTGCAGGCGATGCATGTAGCCGGGCGCGTCCATGGGCTCGCCGATGAAGGGATGGTCGGCCGGCCCGCGCAGGCCCAGCACCACGCCGGCGTGCTGGATGCGGCCGTCGGGGTAATGCAGCTTGGCGCCGACGATGCCGACCTCGGGCCGCTGCGCATGGTTGAGCAGCGCCTCGATCCAGTCCTCGTGCAACACCGCCGTGTCGTTGTTGAGCAGGATCAGGTATTCGCCGCGCGCCTGTGCCGCGGCGAAATTGTTGATCGCGGAGTAGTTGAACGGATGCGGCCAGCGCAGCACGCGCAGCTGCGGGTTGTTCAGCCGCTCGATGCCGTCCAGGTAGGCGCAGGCGGCCGGGTCCCGGCTGTCGTTGTCCACGATCAGCAGCTCGTAGTTCCTGTAGCTGGTCTTGGCGAGCAGGCTGTCGATCAGGCCGTTGAGCATCGGCAGCTGGTCGCGGGTGGGGATGATGATCGAGACCGGCGGCTGGCGGTCATTGAGGTAGGTTATGCGGTTGGAGCCGGCCAGCACGCCGGGCTGAATCCGGTGCGGGATGCCCAGCCGGTCGAGGTGGTTTGACACCACGCGTGCGGCCAACGAGGCCACTTCCGGTGAGGAGAGCCATGCCCCGAAAGGCACTGCGGCATGGTGGACGACTTCGGCGAGGTGCCCCACAGCGTGCAGGCCAGTCTGTTCGATACAACGGAATGCGAAGTCGCAGGGAGCCAAGGTTCCGGCTTGCGCCTGCAAGCCGCCGTTGGCCAGAAGCCCCCGACGTTGCATGGCGAGCATGCGGCCCAGGTAGGGGTAGCTGCGCAACAGGTCGAGGTTGATATCCGGTTTGAGGATCGGTTGTGCTGGCCCATCAGGCAGCAAGGCATCCTCGTCGACGTAGCAGCAGGCCAGTTCGGGATGCCCACGGATCGCATTGGCCAGCAGCAGCAGGGCGTCGTCGCTCAGTGTGTCACCCGCGCACAAGGGCAGCAGCCAGTCCGCCGTGCTGGTCGCGGCGACTGCGTTGAACGCGGCCACCCAGCCTTCCACCATGGGGTGTGCCGTTATCCCGTGGGGCAGTGGCGCGCCCGGAGTGCCAAGCACGCTCACCGCGTGGGCCGGGCGGGTCTGGTCAGCCAGCGATTGCAACGTGCGGGCGAGTTGTTCCGGTGCGTCGTCATTGCAAATGACGAGCACATGCAATGCGACCGCGCTGTCGATGCGCATGCGCGCCAACGCCGCTTGCGTCGAGGAAAGCTTCTGCACGCCCAGCCAGCGTCGATATTGTTCGTCGGGGGACGCTGCATGCAGTACCAGTCCCTGCGCACCGATGTCCCTCTGCTGCTGGGACGCTGTCAGGTTGTCGGCCAGCTTGCTCAGCAACACGTCCAGGAGTTCCACGCGATGTGCGGTGGCCTGTTCGTCCAGCTCGATGCGGGGCAAGCGCGCGGCACGCGCGTAGTGCGACTCGATCAGGGCCTGGATGTGTTCGTCGTCGTGGCACATCCGCAGCATGCCGGCCATGCGCTGACCGTGTTGCAGGCGCCGTTCCGGTGAATCAAGCAAGGTGCGCAACCGGTGCCGGTAGTCGTCGGCATCGCGCGCAACGTAGATCGGCAGTGGGATCGCGTCCAGGTCGACGGTGAAGCCGCATTCGCTCCATGTTTGCGGGGCGAACTTCAGTGTGGGCGTGTCGGCGATGACGGCCTCGCACAGGGCCGTGTTCGAGGGGAATGGGGCCGCGTCCAGGTAGATGTCGCAGGCGGCATAGGCGGCGTGCAACGCAGCCGGTTCGGTGATGTTGCCGGCGAGGTGCACACGCCCCGGATGGTCCGTTGCGAGACTGGTGCCGGGCGGATCGGTGGACGGTCCGACCAGGAGCAGATGGAGGTCGGTGCGTTCCGCCAGCAACGGAGCCATCAGTTCGGCCAGGCTGACACCGTCTATTGGCCTGAACTTGTAGGGCGCGCCGCAGGACATCAGCAACGGGGCGTCGTGCGGTATGCCGAAGCGCGCCCGGATGTCGATGTCGGCGGAGTGGTCCGGCGCGGCGAATTCCAGTGGGATCGGCATCCAGCCGATCTGCGCCGGAGGTACGCCGCGGCGGGCCACGGCGATGCGGCTGGCGCCTTCAATCAGCGTGACAACCAGATTGCTCACACTGGCGCCTACCCAGAACACGTGACTGGCATGGTCCTCGAACAGTACTGGTGGCGGCGCCTCCATCCCGGCCAGCGCCACCACGGGAAGGACATCGTTCGGGTGCACGTGCAGCACCGCGAGGTCGGTGCTGCCCAGCCATTGGCGAAGCTGCGCAACGCGGGAGACAGGCGAGGCGTTGTCCAGTCGCGCAACGCGGATCCGGCCCTGTTCGACCAAGATTTCGACGATGCGAGGCAGCGGTGCTTCGCCTTGGCGGGTCAGCAACAGTGTGTGCGTGGAACGTGTATCCAGCGCCATCCAGCGGCAGGCCAGACGTGTATGTCCGCCGACGGCATGTGCGGATGACATGATCGTTAGCACGTGGCGATCCGCGCCCACTGGACGTGCTTCCGGCGGCCTCGCGTGGAGCGACTTGCCCAAGCGCGCCAGCAGTGATTCAAGCCGGGGCGAGGAGAAGATGCCGCAGCCCTGGAGCCAGGCGATGGACGCGGCGGCCTCGGCGAGGCCGATGGCTGTGTCCGCTCGTCCGGCCTCGACGGCCTCCTCCATGCGATCGAGCAGAGCCTGAAATTCCGTGTGGTTTTGCGCGAGGCGTTCTTCTATGTGCATCGAAAGGATTCCTGGGACGCTCGACGAAAGGGGCAACGGCGCCCGATATCGCCGGTTTTCCGTCGAGGCGGCGCTATCCAGACGGTTGCAGCAAACTTGGTGCCAAATCACCACGGCGGCATCGCCGCCGGGGCAGCGCGGCGCGTCTCTGGAGCGCATTCGCGGCGGATATCCCAGTCGGGAGCTGCGCACGATCCATGCCAGCGTCGGGATTCTTTTGAAGGTTCGCTCAAGAAACCTTCGCCACCGCCGAAACATCCCCTGAGGCGGTTGGCACTCCGGTCTAGGAGCACCGCCGGAGAAGGTATCCGACAGCTTCAAGACCGCTTAATTAGGAGACATCCCATGTCACTGGTCATCAACACCAACGTTTCGTCGCTGAACGCGCAGAACAACCTGTCCAAGTCGCAGAGCGCCTTGGCGCAGGCCACCATGCGCCTGTCCTCGGGCCTGCAGATCAACAGCGCCGCCGACAACGCCGCAGGCTTCGCGATCGCCCAGCGCTACACCACCCAGATCGGCGGCCTGTCCCAGGCCAGCGCGAACGCCTCGGACGCGATCAACCTGGCGCAGACCGCCGGCTCGGCGCTGGACCAGGTCACCGCCAACCTGCAGGCGATCCGC
>DATNBK010000227.1:0-2911 GCA_035571995.1 Rhodanobacter sp. | reverse complement strand
CTCTTCCGCTGCTGGGCGGAGGTGATCCGGCACGCGTGTTGGCATGGCGCGATGGCCGCGCACTCGCCGTGCATGAGTTCCTCGCGCACGTGCGGCAGGTGGCGGCAGCGCTTCCTGCCGGGCCTGCGGTAGTCAATCTCTGCGTGGACCGCTACGCCTTCACCGTGGCGTTTTGCGCTGCCATGCTGCGCGGCCAGGTCACCCTGCTGCCGGCATCGCGCGCGGCGCACGCGGTCTCGGAGGTCATGGCCATGCATGCCGGCGCCTATGCGCTCGGCGAGGAGGAGGGGCCACCGGCGTTGCCAGGCTATTGGCGCCTGCCTGCCCTGGCCCGTGCGCCGTCCGTCGCGGCGGGCGATGCCGCGTACCCGCAGGTGCCAGCCGACCAGGTGGTGGCGATTGCCTATACCTCGGGTTCGACTGGCAGCCCGCAACCTGCCTCCAAGACCTGGGCCAGCTTCCACGCCAGCACGGCGGGCAACCTGGCCATGCTGCGCGCGGCGGTCGACGGCGCACCGGCAATCCTCGCCACGGTACCGCCCCAGCACATGTACGGCGTGGAGACCTCGGTGCTGCTGCCCTTGCTGGGTGACTACGCCGTGCATGCCGGCAGGCCGTTTTTCCCGGCCGACGTGGCGCTGGCGCTGGCGCAGCTGCCGGCGCCGCGGATCCTGGTGAGCACCCCGGTGCACCTGCGTGCGCTGGTCGATTCCGGGATCGAGCTGCCGCCGCTGGCTCTGCTGTTGTCGGCCACGGCGCCGCTGCCGCTGGACCTTGCGCGTGCGGTGGAAGCCCGCTTTGCGGCGCCGCTGCGCGAGGTGTTTGGCTCCACCGAAACCTGCGTGTTCGCCAGCCGCCGTGCCACCGTCAACGCCGAGTGGCAACTTTATCCCGGCGTGAGGGTGGAGCCACAGGCGGACGGCACCGTGGTGCATGCGCCCCAACTGGCACACGGAGTGCGGCTCGCCGACCTCATGGAGGTGTCGGCCGATGGCGCCCGCTTCCGCCTGCAAGGACGGAACGCCGACCTCTTGGAGATTGCCGGCAAGCGCGCCTCTCTCGGCGACCTCACCCAGCGCCTGCTGGCCGTGCCTGGGGTGCGCGATGGCGTGGTATTCCAGTTGGACGCGCACGACGCACTTGGGGTGCAGCGCATTGCTGCGTTGGCCGTGGCGCCGGGGCTGGCCGAGTCGACCATCATCGAGGCCTTGCGCCAGGCACTCGACCCCGTGTTCCTGCCGCGCCCGCTGCGGGTAGTGGCGGCCTTGCCGCGCAACGAGACCGGCAAGCTGCCGCGTGCCGCCCTGCTGGCCGCGCTGGGCACGCGTGGCGCCTGAGCAACAGCGGCTCCCGCCGCGGGCCACGTAGGCTGGGTGGTCGCGGTGGCTGACGCTACAATGCGGGTTTGCGCCTCCCTCGGCGCGGCTGAGGCATGCCCATGCAGGTGCTGGTTGTTGGCCATGGTGCGCGTGAGCACGCGCTGGCCTGGAAGCTGATGCAATCGCCCAAGGTGAGTGGGGTGATCGTTGCGCCTGGCAATGCCGGCACGGCGGTCGAACCTGGCGTGCGCAATGCCAATGTGGCGATCGATGATCTCGACGGCCTGCTGGCCCTGGCGCGTGCCGAGCACGTCGGGCTCACCGTCGTCGGGCCCGAGCTGCCGCTGGCCGCCGGCCTGGTGGACCGTTTCCAGGCCGCCGGCCTGCGCATCTTCGGCCCCAGCGCGAAGGCGGCGCAGCTGGAAAGTTCCAAGGCCTTCGCCAAGGATTTCCTCCTGCGCCACAACATCCCGACCGCCGGCTACGCGGTGTTCGAGGAAATCGAGCCGGCGCTTGCCCATGTGCGTCGGCAAGCCCAGCACAGCTCCGCGCCTATCGTGATCAAGGCGGATGGCCTGGCCGCCGGCAAGGGCGTCGTGGTGGCGCTTACGCTCGCTGATGCCGAGCTCGCCCTGCACGACATGCTTGGCGCACACCGCTTCGGCGCGGCGTCGGCACGGGTCGTGGTCGAGGAATTCCTCGAAGGGGAGGAAGCGAGCTACATCGTCATGAGCGATGGCCACGATGTGCTGCCGCTGGCCAGCAGCCAGGACCACAAGCGCCGCGACGAGGGCGACCTGGGGCCGAACACCGGCGGCATGGGCGCCTATTCGCCGGCGCCGGTGGTCACCGCCGAGGTCGAGCGGCGCATCCTCGACCAGGTCATCGAGCCGACCGTCCGCGGCATGGCTGCCGAGGGCGCTCCGTTCGTGGGCTTTCTCTATGCGGGCCTGATGATCGACGCCCAAGGCGCGCCGCGGGTGGTGGAGTTCAATGTGCGCCTGGGCGACCCGGAAGCGCAGCCGCTGCTGCTGCGCCTGCACAGCGACTTGCTGGAGCTGGTGCAGGCAGCGCTGGACGGCGAATTGGCGCACACCCGGGCAAACTGGGATCCCCGCCCGGCGCTGGGCGTGGTCTTGTCCGCCACTGGTTATCCGGAGCGGCCGCGCACGGGCGACCCGATCGAGGGGTTGGAGGCCGCGGAGGAAGAAGGGCTCAAGGTGTTTCATGCCGGCACCCGCGCGGATCCGGACGGTATCGTGCGTACGGCCGGCGGCCGGGTGCTGACAGTGTGCGCCTCGGGCGAGGACCTGGCCGTGGCGCGCCTGCGCGCTTATCGACGGGTCGACTCGCTGCATTTTGCCGACATGGCGTATCGCCGCGACATCGCCGCCAAGGCCTTGCGGCGCTGAGCCGGGCGGCGACGCCAACGGCGATACGCTGGCGTACGGCAAGACGTTGTCACGCTTGACTTTTCCTGCAAGCCAATTTTCCGTTATGCTTGCGGCTTCGTCTGTTCAATTACTGCTGCTGATATGCCTAATCGGCAGACCCTTGTTTTGTCCCCTGTTTGATCGAGGTCCAGCGATGCG
>DATNBK010000226.1:0-8436 GCA_035571995.1 Rhodanobacter sp. | reverse complement strand
GTACGGGCGGCGCGTGCAGACGCAGAGTCGGCCCGCCGGAGGTGGCATACTGCCGCCGACAGCTTGGTGTCGCGCGCACGCGCGCATCCGGTGGCGATGCTCGGAATCGCCGCCGGCCTGGGTCTGGTCATGGGTCGCGGGAATCTGCGACCGTGGCGCATTCCCGGCCTGGGGGCGTTGCTGGGCGGTGGAGTGGCGGAAGGTGTCGCCCTTGCCGCGCGACTGATCGACGGATTTGGCACGGCAACGCATGCGGCGGCGGACGACGTTGCCGAGGGCAGACATGATGGGGACGAACGAGGCAGCTGAGCTGGCGGCCGGGGCCGTGGGCACCGGGCCATTGTCTGCCGCGGATCCCGAAGCCAACGCGTCTGCGGACCTTGCCACGCCGGAGCAATCTCCCTCGCAACCGGGAGGACCCCGCGGACGGGCCATGCGCAGCCTGCGCCGCCACGTCCGGGCGATCCGCCTGGTGCTGAATGCCATGCTGTTGCTGGCCTTGCTGTATACGGTCGCCATCACCAAGGTGTTGCTCATACCCCTGGTGCTGGCCGCCTTCATTGCCTTGGCGCTCAACCCAGTGGTCGCCGTCGCCGCCAGGCGTCTGCGCATCCCGCGCTGGCTGACGGCGAGCGTGCTCATGCTGAGCCTGCTGGTTGGAATGGGGGCCGGCACCGCCTTGCTGGCGCAGCCTGCAATGGGCTGGTTCCATGGCGCCCCGGCGGCGATCAAGTCCTTCGTGCCCAAACTCCGCCGCGTGACCCAGCCATTGGAAGCGGCAAACAAGGCCACACAAACGCTGGTCAGCGGCGCCAGTCGGGCCCGCCCGGTGGAACCGGCATCCATTTCCATCACGCCGTGGGACGTCGTCTCCACGGCACCCAAGATCCTGGCCGCGATACTCGGCGTGGTGCTTCTCGTATTTTTCTTCCTGACCTACGGCGACACCATGCTGCGCCGACTGGTGGAAGTCACACCCAGCTTTGCCTACAAGCGCTACGCGGTCGAGATTGCCCGTGATATCCAGACCGAGATCTCGCGTTACCTGCTTACCGCCTTCTCCATCAACGCCGCGCTGGGAACAATCACCGCCGGCATGCTCACGCTGTACGGCGTACCCGATGCGCTGCTGTGGGGCACGGTGGCCATGTTCGCCAACTTCGTCCCGTATGTCGGAGCCATGTTCACCACCATCCTGCTCGCCGTGGTGAGCATGTTGTACGCCCGGGACGTCAACCTTGACGTCTTCCTGCCCCCGCTCACCTTTGCCGCGATCACCGCGCTGGAAGGCAATGTCATCACACCGCTGATCCAGGGTCGCAGCATGCGCCTGAGCCCGATCGCCATCCTGCTTTGGCTGCTGCTTTGGGGATGGCTGTGGGGTATTCCCGGCGCCCTCCTGGCCGTGCCCATGCTGACCTGCACCAAGCTGATTTGCGCGCGCGTGCGCGGCTGGACTTCGTTTGCGGTCATCGTGGGCCGCTGACCTCCCTCAGCCGCCGGCTGGCAGCCAGAGCAGCAAGGCGGCGCCGAGCGCGATGCGGTACAGCGCGAACGGGGTGAAGCGGTGGCCGACGATGTAACCGAGCAGCCACTTCACGGCGATGAAGGCGACCACCAGGGAAACGACGAAGCCCACCCCAAGCGCGACCCAGTCCTCATGGACGGCGTGGCCGCTGCCGAGCACTTTCAGCAATTCGTAACCGGTCGCGGCATACATCGTCGGGATGCCGACGAGGAAGGCGAATTCGGTGGCCGCGCTGCGGTTGCTGGTGCCGAACAACATTGCCGCAAAGATCGTCGCGGCCGAGCGCGAGGTGCCTGGAAAGATGCCGGCCAGCATCTGTGCGATGCCGACCAGGACTGCGACGCGCCATGTCACCGCGCTGCGGTCCGGCTGTCGCGCCGCCATGTACTCCGCCCCCAGCATCCAGAAGCCGCCAATGACCAGGGCCCAGGCGATCGGCGTGACGGTCTTGGGCAACTCGAAGCCAAGCTTCACGGCGACCAGGCCGAGCACCGCGGTGATCAGGAACGCCGCGAGCAGTTTCAACAGGTAGTTCCGGTTGGCCGGCACGCGCCAGCGCGTCAGCAGCTCCCAGATGCGCTTCCAATAGATGAGGGTCACCGCCAGGATGGCGCCCGCCTGGATGCCGATGTTGAACAGGTCGGAACGTGCGCCGAGTCCCAGGCGCTCTGCTATCAGCAGGTGCCCGGTGCTGGAAATCGGCAGGAATTCAGTGATGCCTTCGATGATGCCGAGGGCGATGACATTGAGGAGATCAGTCACATGGACGTCCACTTGCCGGAGTACACCGGTCGGCATGGCCACGGTGCGTGGCCCCATAGCTTACGGGGATTGTGGCGGCGGCGGGTCGGAGCCGGGTGCCGATTCTCTTCCGCCGGGCGAGGGCGGGATCCGTCCGGCTTGCTGGCGCGGGTCGTGCGGAAAACAGCGGCATCTCGTCACAGGCCCTGCAAGGTGTTAAGAATTCGCCTTGAATTTAAACGGGGAAGCGCGTAGAAGATAACAACCCCTGAACGTGTTGGACGGCTATACGGCAAATAACGCCGTGCTAACATCGCGCGGAATCAGCGTCAAACGCCGCATTCGGGGCAGGATGCGCTGGTCACGGAAACAGCGGTTTCACAGGGACAAGCGTGCGGGGTCGCCTCACGGGGACGGCACCAAACCAAGGTGAGCAGGGTGTTGCGGGGCAAACCTGCCAATCGGCATTGCAGGTCTCGGGCACGCGGGTTTAGGGGCTGACGGTCCGCGGCTGCAGGACCGTGCGGCATTCATTTGCACTGAACGGTGAGTACCTTCACGTTGACGGGGATCCATACATGACGACGATTTTACGACGCGGCAAACTTGCGCTTTCGCTTTCCCTGGCGTTGGCGGCAGGTGCTGCCATGCAGAGCTCGGCGCTGTTTGCCCAGGACGCGCCACCGGCAGCGGCCGACACGCAGGCGCAGGCCCCCCAGACCACCAACCTGCAGGCGGTGCAAGTCACCGGCACGCGCATCAAGGGTGCCGACATGGCGACCCAGGTCCCGGTGCTCACGATCAGCGGCGACACCCTGCAGAAAACCGGCCTGACCAGCATCGGCGACATCCTGCAGCAGGTCACTTCGGCCGGCGCGGCACTCAACACCAAGTTCAGCAGGCCCGGCAACTTCGGTTCCAGCCCGGACGGTGGCGGCGCCGGCGCGGGTTCCGCCGCCATGGATCTACGCAACTTGGGTTCGGGGCGTATCCTGGTCCTGGTCGACGGCCTGCGCTGGGTCAACGAGACTTCGGGTACCGGCATGTCCGGGTCGGTGGACTTGAACACCATCCCGGCCAGCATCATCGACCGCATCGACATCCTGCAGGACGGCGCCTCGTCGCTGTACGGTTCCGACGCCATCTCCGGCGTGGTCAACATCATCACCAAGCGCACGCAGGATGGCGCGGCGGCCAACACCTATTTCGGCACCTATCCCAGCATCGACGGCCAGGCCACGCAGTCCGATATCTCCTTCGGCAAGAGCGGCGACAGGTACCAGTTCTTTACCGACATCAGCTACGTCACCCAGAACCAGATCGAGGGTGCCGACTGGGAACGTACGCGCAACGAGTGCGTTGCTGGAACTGGCCGGGCCAACTGCAGCTCCACGCAACCATGGGGACGCTACAACTTCACGGACCCGAACGGCGTCAAGCATGACCTGGCGATCAACCAGGACTTCACCGGCAATGTGGCGAGCTACCCGAATGATTTCCACAAGTTCGGCACGGCCGACCGTTACAACTATGGCCCAGTCAATGCCCTGCTGACGCCAAACAACCGCTACGCCCTCTTCACGAGCCTGCGTTATGACCTCACCCCATCCATTACCTGGTATGTGCGCGGGCTCTACAACAATCGCCGGTCGATGACGGATGCGGCACCGAACTCTTTCTCCTATGGCGCGTCCTCGACCAACCCGTTCTCCCTGGCATCCGTGATATCCAAGGACAATCCCTACAACCCGTTTGGCTTTGACCTGGATCCCCGGAGCAACCTCACCAGCATCAGCAAGCGCATCGTCGAGGCGGGCAAGCGCGTCTTCGACCAGACCGTCGATACGGCACAGCTGGATACCGGCCTGCAAGGCCAATTTGGTTGGGTGGATCGTGATTTCTCCTGGGATGTCAATTTCGTCCGGGGCAGCAACCGCGGCACCCAGACCAGCCGCGGCGTATTCAATACCCTGCATGTCAAGAACGCCCTCGGTTCGGCCGCCTCCTGCGCGGAAATCCCGGGCTGCGTGCCACTCAACTTGTTTGGACCGCCGGGGTCGATTACCCCGGAAATGCTCAATTACCTGGAATACATTGCGGTCGACCGCAGCCAGAACCAGCTCAAGGACTGGACGGCGAACCTTTCCACGGACAACCTGTTCAACCTGCCGGCCGGCCCGCTCGGCGCCGCGACGGGTGTCGAGCACCGCAAGCTCTATGCGTCGTACACTCCCGATGCGATTGGCCTGGCCACCGGCGGCATCGCGCTCCCGGCGAGCGGCGAGTACTCGGTGAACGAGGCCTACCTCGAAGTGAATGCGCCGCTGCTCGCGAACCTGCCGGGCGTGAAGTCGCTGAACCTGTCGGCGGCCACGCGCTATTCCAACTACTCGACGTTCGGCAGCACCACGAACAGCAAGTTCGGTTTGCGCTGGCAGGTCTATGACGACCTTGTCCTTCGTGGCACGTGGGCCGAGGGCTTCCGCGCCCCGTCGATCGGCGAGGCATTTGGCGCCTTGTCGACGTTCAATCCGACCTTGCAGGATCCCTGCTCGGCGCAGTTCCTGACCAGCCCGCAGATCACGGCAAACTGCCGCGCGCTCGGCGTGCCGGAGGGCTATTCGCAGAACAATATCCAGATCGGTACGCGGACGGGCGGCAACAAGAACCTGCAACCGGAAACCTCGACCAGCCTCACCCTGGGCGCGGTCTACAGCCCGGGCTGGGCGCAGAACCTGGCGTGGTCGAACCGCCTGGACTTCACGCTGAACTACTACCACATCCTCCTGAACAATGCGATCCAGCCGCCGGATGCGAAGACCGTCCTCGTCAATTGCGTGAACGGCGGGAATCCGAACAGTGCGGACTGCCAGTCCGTGCTGCGCTCGCGTACTGGCGACATCCAGTACATCAACGTGGTCCTGCGCAACCTGGGCCGTATCGATACGTCCGGTTTCGACTTCAGCATCGACTGGCGCAGTCCGGAGACCAGCTTGGGCTCGTTCAACGCGAACTGGACCAATACCTACGTGCGGACGTTCAATGCCTACGATGCGTCGAACGTGCGGCAGCCGCAGAGGGTCGGCGCGGAGTTGAACGACAGCTCGATTCCGTGGCTGGTGTCCAATCTGCAGCTCGGTTGGAATCTGAAGGATTGGAGCGTGACGACGATTCTGCGTTACAAGGGACCGGTCAAGGAAGACTGTGGCCCGGCCAAGGGCTTCCCGATCTGCAACGACCCGACGCCGGTACCGTTCCGGCCGAATGGCACGCACTACATGGGCTCGTTCGTCACCCAGGACCTCCGTGCGAGCTGGAAGGTCCCAACGAAGCTGGACCTGACCCTGATTGCCGGCATCAACAACATCTGGGATCGCCAGCCGCCAGTGTGCGTGTCCTGCTCGCTGAACAGCTACGACGCCCACACCTACCCGCTGCCTGACCGCTATGGCTACGTGCAGGCCAAGGTGAAGTTCTAATCGCCCCGGTGTCCCGGCCTGCAGGTTCAATGCGGGTCGGGACGTCCATTTGGGTCCTGCGCAGCGGCACCATCATCCGGCGGATGGATATGCTATCGTCGAATTTCAGGATCCGTGGGACAGGGACTTGAGGCGCTTCGGGTGGCCAGGGTCTGAGGGCTGCTGTCGATCGAATGGCGGGTGACCATTGGCACTCTCGGTTCGTTTCGGCGGAGTGCATTCTGCTGCGGGGAACAAGTCGGCGAGTGTCGCCGCATATCGTCGCGGGCACCGTGTTCCCGCCCCCCTGGATGTAGGCAAACGATGGGATTGTTTCAGGCAGCCCGAAGCAACGACCTGGGTCGTGATGACGGGATCGCAAAACCTACTTTGAGGAAGTTTTTATGGGACCAACCGACTCGGTAAGCTCAAGTCGTCGACGCTTCTTGCAGGCATCGGCCGTAGGCGCGGCAGCGGTGCCGGCGATGATGCTGGGTGGTACGGCGCTGGCGGCGCAGGAGACGGCGCAACCCAAGCTGCCGCCGTCCATCATGGCGTTGCAGCCGGTCACCTCCAAGATCGTGCCGATCACCGACGATGAGCGCCGGGCGCGGCTGGCCAAGGCCCAGCGGCTGATGGCCGAGAACAAGATGGACGCCGTCTTCGTGGATGGCGGGACGACCATCAACTATTTCACCGGCATGCGCTTTGGCAACAGCGAACGCCTGATGGGCATGGTGTTGCCGAAGTCCGGCGACCCGGTCTACATCACCCCGGCGTTCGAGGAAGCCCGCGCGCACGAGCAGATCAAGTTTGGCCACGACGTGCGCACCTGGCAGGAACACGAGGATCCGTACCGCCTCGTGGCGCAGGTCATGGCCGAGCAGCATGCCTCCACCGGCACCCTGGGCATTGAGGAGCGGGTTCCGTTCTTCCGCTCGGCCGGGATCGGCGCAGCGTTGCCGCAGGCGCGACTCGTGGTGGCCACCCCGGTGACCGCGGGCTGCCGCGCCATCAAGAGCCCGGCCGAGCTGGCGTTGATGCAGATTGCTTGCGATGCCACGCTCTCGGTATATCACGCGGTGTGGGCGGGGCTCCAGCCTGGCATGACCCAGCAGCACGTATCGGCCTGGGTCGATGCGGCCTACAAACGTCTTGGCGTGCGTGGCTTCGCGAGCGTCAACGTGGGCGAATTCACCGCGCAGCCACACGGTTCGATCGTACCGCAGCACATCGTCGAGGGCACGCCGGTGATGCTTGACGACGGGTGCTACGTCGAGGGCTACCTCAGCGACCTCACCCGCACCTTCACCCTGGGCAAGCCCAGCGACAAGATGAGGAAGGTGTTCGACATCGTGCGCGACGCGCAGACGGCCGCGCTCAAGGCCGCCCGCCCGGGCGCCGCCATGGAATCGGTGGATGCGGCGGCGCGCAAGGTCGTCGTCGACGCCGGCTATGGGCCGGACTACAAGTACTTCAGCCACCGCCTCGGTCACGGCATCGGCATGGACATGCACGAGTGGTACTACCTCGTGCGCGGCAACAAGCGCCAGATGCAGCGCAACATGACGTTCAGCGACGAGCCCGGCATCTACATCGCCGGCGAGTTTGGCGTGCGCCTGGAAGACGACATGCATATCACCGAGGACGGCGCGCGTTGGTTCACACCGCAGAGCCCATCACTCGAGCATCCCTTCGGCTGAGGCCCGTGCTCACGGCACGCCGCGTCCGGGCGTGCCTCCCTCGCCTTGATTTTTCTGGTCAACCGCGGGCTGCCTGTCCGGGCCCATCGTCACAACAAACTGGAGTGGAACCATGATCCGAATGACGACCAAGCCGCTGCTTCTGGCTTGCCTGGTGGTTGCGCTGGGCGCCGCGTGCTCGGCCAACGGCGACCAGTCCAGCAGCGCCATGTTGGGCTTCAGCCCCAGCGCCGCGACCAAGCAGCAAAGCCTGGAGAAGACCTTCGACGCGCAACTGCAGGCGTCGAACCTTCGCGACTGGCTGAAGAACATGTCCTCCGCGCCGAACCAGGTGGGCTCGCCGCACGACAAGGCCAACGCCGAATTCGTGCTGCAGAAGTTCAAGGAGTTTGGCTGGGACGCGCACATCGAGACGTTCAGCGTCCTGTATCCCACGCCGAAGAAGGTGCAGGTCCAGCTGGTGGCACCTACCAAATACGACGCGGTGTTGAACGAAGGCCCGATCCCCGGAGACCCGTCGACCGACATCACCAAGGACGTGCTGCCGCCTTACAACGTCTACGGCGGTGACGGCGACGTCACCGGCGAATTGGTGTATGCCAACTATGGCCTGCCGGACGACTACGCGGAGCTTGCCCGACGCGGCATCGACGTCAAGGGCAAGATCGTCATCACCCGATACGGCGGCGGCTGGCGCGGGCTGAAGCCGGAGCTGGCGCAGGAGCATGGCGCGATTGGCTGTCTGATCTACTCCGACCCGCATGAGGACGGCTATTTCCAGGGGGATGTCTACCCCGAGGGTGGCTATCGTCCGGAGCAGGGCGTGCAGCGCGGCTCGGTGGCGAAGATGCAGATCCACCCGGGCGACCCGCTGACGCCGAACGTCGGCTCGACGGCCGACGCCAAGCGCCTGGACATCAAGGACGCCGAAACCATCCTGAAGATTCCGGTGCTGCCGATTTCCTATGGCGATGCCACCCCGCTGCTCAAGGCACTTGGCGGCCCG
>DATNBK010000225.1:0-4253 GCA_035571995.1 Rhodanobacter sp. | reverse complement strand
GCCAATTCCCGCGCCTGCTCCGGGGTCAACTGCCGGGAGTCGGCCAACTTCTTCGAGGCATCGACGTACTGGTCGAATTTCGCCAGGTTCTCCGGGTTCGAGATGATCGCGTATTCGAACGTGCGGCCCTGCGTGGTCTTGCCGATCGAGACCATCTTGATCTTGTCGGAGGCCTTGGCCAGGGCATGGAAATATTTGACCGAGTCCTCGTAGTCGGCGAGGTAGTAATCATCCCCGGGCGTGTGCCCAAGCACCGACGCTGGCGTAGGTACCTGCGCCTTTGCCACCGATGCGGTGCCAAGCGCGAGCAGCAGCAGCGCGAGCAAGGACATGACGGTCGACAACCAACTTCTTCTTGCGCCCACGATCACCATATGGCCTCCCCAGGGTGCCAAGCCACCCGACATGAAAGATCGATCCCACGTTGTCCCTTGTCGCCCGGATACGGCCCGCCATGGTCCGGCGCAGCGCCGCGATCCCGATCCTCTCCGGCCACCGCCCTTGGTGCGCCGTCATCCCGCTTGAATATCTATATACATTAAACTTTACATCTATACAAATGCAGCGCAACAACGCCGAAATCGGCTCCACGCCAGGCTGCTGAACGCACGGTCCCGCGTCACCAGACCCGATCCAAGGTATGCCGTGCGGCCGCCAGCAGCACGGCCAAGCCTGGGGCGACCTGCGGTGCCCCAGCCATCAATGCAGGATTGCCGCTACTTGCTGATTGCCGGGCTGGGGGCGCGGCTCGCTGGCGGGCAGCGATGGTGTCGGTGATGTGCGGCTGTGCTGGAATGCACGCCGGCACCGGTATGCATGACGGTCTTCGAGGTGCGTGTCGCTTCGGTCTGCCCGGGCGCCCGCGACGCCGATGCAGCATCGGGCGCCGGCAGCCGCCCCAATACGGACACGTCCGGCGCCGGACATTCGTTTCTCATGCTCATAACGGACATGTGTTTTCACTTGATGTCGGGTCATTTAAACATGAAGCCGCGCGATTTGTCCCAGGCAATTATTGCGTACATACATTTGAAATATTGGTACATACATTTACGCGTATCGGCACCGATTATGTGCATACCAATAGGAGCGATAATTGATGTCGCCTGGACAGTACCAGACACCCACGCGGCTGACGCGGATGTCATGTCCGAAAACGGCGAGTTCTTGGGTGGCAGCGGTGCTAGGGTGCACGCATGCACATCTCACCAGCCACTGCCCTGCCCGACCCGCGGATTTGCGACCTGGCCCGCAAGAGCCGCGATGCGCGCTTCGATGGCCTGTTCTTCACCGCGGTCAGCAGCACCGGCATCTATTGCCGACCGGTTTGCCCGGCGCCGCCCGCGAGGCGCAGCAACGTGCGCTATTACGCGAACGCAGCCGCAGCCGAAGCGGACGGCTTCCGGCCATGCTTGCGCTGCCGGCCGGAACTCTCGCCGGGCAACGAATTCTGGCAACACGGCGATGACGTCGTCGCCAGCGCGCTGAAGCTGATTGCCGACGGCGCGCTTGCCGAGCAATCGCTCGAACAACTCGCCACCCGCGTCGGCATCGGCGGCAGGCAACTACGCCGGCTGTTCGTGCAACGTGTCGGCGTACCGCCACACAGCGTGTATACGACCCAGCGCCTGCTGTTTGCGAAGCAGTTGTTGACCGAGACCGCGTTGCCAGTGACCGAGGTCGCGCTCGCATCCGGTTTCCGCAGCCTGCGCCGCTTCAATGCGGCGTTTGCGCAGGCGAACCGCATCGAACCGCGACAGTTGCGCCGCACGCCGCGTGCCGCGCCGGATGCGCCGCTCGTGCTGCGGCTCGCGTACCGCCCGCCGTATGCGTTTGACGCCGTGCTCGGGTTCCTGCGCACGCGTGCGCTACCTGGGGTCGAACGCGTCGACGCACACAGCTATGCACGGGTGTTTGGCCCCGCTGACGCGCCGGGCTGGCTGATCCTGGACGCCTGGCCCGACCGCTCCCACAGCTTGCGCCTGCAAGTGCATTGCCCGAATGCGGCGGAGTTGCTTGGCGTGGTCACCCGCCTGCGCCGCATGTTCGACCTGGACGCGAATCCGGCCTTGATCAATGAGACATTCGCCCGCGATCCGCTGCTCGGCCCGTTGTGCAAGCGGCATCCCGGTTTGCGCGTACCCGGAAGCTGGGATGGCTTCGAGACCGCGGTGCGCGCGGTACTTGGCCAGCAGGTCAGCGTCGCCGCCGCGCGCACGTTGGCCGCACGCATCGTGCAGCGTTACGGCACGCCGCTTGCGACGCCCCCACAACCTGGCCTGGAACGCCTGTTCCCGACGCCGGACGTGCTGGCCGCGGCGGATCTGGCTGGCCTCGGCGTGACCACGGCCCGGGCGAGGACGATCCAAGGCATCGCCCAGGCGCTGCTGGATGGCCGCGTAACGTTCGACCAGGCACAGTCGCTGGACGAGTTCGTGCAGCGCTGGACCGCGTTGCCCGGCATCGGTGCATGGACCGCGCACTACATCGCGATGCGCGTGCAAAACGAACCGGATGCATTCCCGGCCGCCGACCTGATCCTGCGCCGTGCGGCTGCGGGCGGCGGCAAGCCGCTGGGCGAGCGGGCGCTGCTCGAGCGCGCCGCGGCCTGGCAACCCTGGCGCGCCTACGCCGTGATGCAACTCTGGCGTGCCTCCGGCGAGCTGGCCAAGATCCCACCGACCACCCGTGCAAGACGGAGCCAATGACATGAAAGCGAACGACACCACGACTTATTACGACGAAATCGACAGCCCGGTCGGGCGCCTGCGCCTGGTCGCCGACGCCGGCGGCTTGTGCGGCATGTATTTCGAAGTGGAAAGCCATCCCACCGCGCTCGAGCCCGACTGGGTGCGTGCCAGCCAGCCGCTGGCGAGCGCGCATCGACAGCTCGATGAATACTTTGGCGGCAAGCGGCAGACATTCGACCTGGCGCTGAATCCGCACGGCACGCCGTTCCAGCTCGCGGTGTGGAGGCAGCTGCGCAGCATCCCGTATGCCACGACGATCAGTTATGGCGAGCTGGCACGACGCGTCGGCAACCCGGCGGCGTCGCGCGCGGTCGGTGCGGCGAACGGACGCAATCCGCTGTCGATCATCGTGCCCTGCCATCGCGTGATTGGGGCCAGCGGCACGCTCACCGGCTACGGTGGCGGCCTGCCGATCAAGCAGTTCCTGCTGGAGCTGGAGCGCCACACGGTGCACGGCGACCTCTTTGCTGCCTAGCACAGCCCAAAGCCCGCATGCTGGAAGCAGAAGCGCGGACGCTCGGACCGGGGCTTTGGCAGGAGTCGGTTTGCGCGCGATGCTTTCCCCCGATAAACCAAGGAGCATCGCCCGTCGACAAGTGAGTCAGGCCGGCCGCAAGCGGGCTACTGCGAGCGTTTGGAAACACCAGGCTGCTAGCGGTTGCTGCGCGCCCGGGCAGGCACCGCGACCTGGGGAGGTGGCACGCCCCAGTACTGGTTGACCAAGGCCTGTTGCGCTGCCTGGTCACGTGCCTGCTGGGCCTGTGCCGCCTGTTCGAGCTGGGTGAGGTTGCGCGACGTCGGATCCAGCGGCTGTCGGGCCCGCTCGGTGACGCCACGGCGCAAGTCGCTCTCCAACTGCCGTTGCTGCAGCTGGTCGCGCAGTTGTTGCTGCTGCACGCTTTGCTGGAACTGGATTGCCGCCGGCGGCGGTACCAGGATCAACGGTTGCGGGGGCGGCGGGGTTGCGGGTGGCGGCACCGGCGTTTGCTGCGCCAGCACCGGGCAAAACCACGCCAGCCCCAGCGCGCACAGCGCGATGGCCGCGACCCGGTAGGCCTGCCGGTGGTGAACCAGCAAGCCCACGGTGGCGGATTTCAGCATCATGGACATGCACCGATGATGCACGCCACGATGTGAACGCCAGGCCATCTCCATGCACCAGCCGCAACGCGCTGAGGCCAGGGTTCAGTCCGTGCTTTCGCCACGCTGGGCGCGGGCCTGCGCCACCATGGCCTTCACTTCACGCAGCAGGGTTGGCCCGTGGTACGGGATGCCATCCTTGATCGTCCACTCCACCCCGCCCGTATGCACCGGCTTGCCGTCGACGATGTCTTCCACGCCGGTCGGATAGAACACCTTCAGGTTCTCCAGCGGATTGCCGTTCACCACCGCCAGGTCGGCCTTGAAACCAGGACGCACGCGGCCAAGCTCGGTCTCCTTGCCGAGGATGCGCGCGTTGTTGAACGTCGCGTGCTGGATCACCTGGATCGGGCTGAAGCCGGC
>DATNBK010000224.1:0-4316 GCA_035571995.1 Rhodanobacter sp. | reverse complement strand
CTGCACCAGCTCGCGCCGGAGATGGCGCGCTCGGCGGCGTACCTGTTCAAGCCGGAAACCGCGATGCTCGACACGGGGCGCGGTGGTTTCAGCCGCGGCTCCAGCCTGAAGGCGGCGGCGAACCTGGACCCGGTCGAGGTGTGGTCCGGCGAGCCGCGCATGAAGGGCGCGATCCTGGACTACTACCTGCAAGCCGACGCGCAGGGGCCGGTGACGCTGGAAATCCTCGATGCCGGCGGCAAGGTCATCCGCCGCTACGCGAGCACGGACAAGTTCCCCCAGCAAAACCCCAAGACCATGGACGTGCCCGCCGTCTGGCGCACGGAACCGACGCCACTGCCGACCACGGCCGGCATGCACCGCGTCGCGTGGGATCTCCACGCCATGACCCCGGGCAGCCCGGCGCCCTCCGGCATTGCCGCGTTCTTTGGTGGCGGCGGTACCTCCGTGCTGCCTGGTCAATATACGGTCAAGCTGACGGTCGACGGCCAGAGCTATTCCGAGCCGCTGACGGTCAAGATGAATCCAGGCATCCAGTACCGCGTGGCGGCATTGCAGGCGCAGGCGCAACTGGTCGACCAGATCAAGGCACTGCAAGGCAAGGTCGGCGCCGCAGCACACGATGTCGCCGCATTGCGCAAGCAGCTCGCGGCCCTGGGTCCGCAGGCCGCCGGCAAGAAGAAGGTGGCGGCGGCCATCGCCGTGCTCGACCAGAAGGCGAAGCAGATCGAGGGTTTCGCCGCCCAGCCTTCGCCCGATTCATCCGGGGAAGGTGCTGCCGAGCCGACGCCGGAGAGCCTGAAGGGTTTGTCGACCACCCTCATGCGCATGTCCCTCTCGGCCGCCCAGGGCGGAGTGGAACCGCCGACCGCGGCGCTCGTCACCGGCTACGGCAAGGTGCAAAAGACCGCGGATGCCACCCTGGCCCGATCGCAGCAGCTGGAGACGGTTGACGTCGCCTTGCTCAACGCCAAGCTTGGAGCGGCCAAGTTGCCCGCCATCCACCACTGACCGCAGCTTGCTGCGGGGGCTCCCACAAAAATGGCGGGTGCAGGCTATGGTCGGGGGTGGGCGCCGGCGCGGCAGCGACCGCGCGCGACTGAAGTTTGCTGACTTGGCGGCGGCGACTTGGCACAATCGACATTCGCCCCAAGGTGTATGGCATGTCATATCAAGTACTCGCGCGCAAGTGGCGGCCGCGAAAATTCGCCGAACTGGTGGGCCAGGAACATGTGGTGCAGGCGCTCAGCAATGCGCTGGACACCGGCCGCATGCATCATGCCTACCTGTTCACCGGCACCCGCGGCGTGGGCAAGACCACGATTGCGCGCATCTTCGCCAAGTCGCTGAATTGCGAGCGCGGCCAGTCGGCCGAACCCTGCGGCGAGTGCGCGATCTGCCAGGCTGTCGACGAGGGCCGCTTCGTCGACCTGCTCGAGATCGACGCGGCGAGCAATACCGGCGTGGACGACGTGCGCGAACTCATCGAGAACGCGCAATATGCGCCGGCGCGGGGGCGCTTCAAGGTGTACCTGATCGATGAGGTGCACATGCTCTCGAAGAATGCATTCAATGCGCTGCTCAAGACCCTGGAAGAGCCGCCCGCGCATGTGAAGTTCCTCCTCGCCACCACCGACCCGCAGAAACTGCCGGTCACCGTGCTGTCGCGCTGCCTCAAGTTCAATTTGAAGCGCCTGCTGCCGGCGCAGATTGCCGGCCAATTGCGCCACATCCTGGACGCCGAACAGGTGGCCTGCGAGGCCGACGCCATTGCCGAGCTGGCCAAGGCGGCCGACGGTTCGCTGCGTGACGGCTTGTCCCTGCTGGACCAGGCCATCGCCTACGGCGCCGGTGCGGTGCGCGGTGACGATGTGCGGGCCATGCTGGGCGGCGTCGCGCGCGCCCAAGTGCTGGCTTTGCTCGAAGCCGTGGCGGCCGGGGATGGATCCGCGCTCATGGCGGCATGTGCCCGGGTTGCCGCGTATGCGCCGGATTATGCCGGGGTGCTGGATGACCTCGCCGGCATGCTGCACCAGCTGCAGCTGCTGCAACTGGTGCCCGGCTACCAGCCGGCCGACGGCGTCGACGACGATCATGCGCTGGCAGGCCTCGCGCCGGGTCTGGCAGCCGAAGACGTGCAGCTGTATTACCAGATGGCCACGGCCGGGCGGCGCGACCTTGTGCTGGCCCCGGACGCGCGCACGGGCTTCGAGATGACCGTGTTGCGCATGCTGGCGTTCCGCCCGGCCCCGCCGCCGGCCGATCGCCCCCAGTCGGCGGACGCGCCCGTCGCGACGCGAACCGTGCGTCCGCAGACAGCGGCGGCGGCCCCGGCGCCCACCCGCGGCGCGCGCAGCGCGGCCCCGGCGGCAACGGCTCCGGTAGCGGTCCGGGTGGCATCGCCTCCCGCCAGTGTTCCACCGGTGTCGGCGTCATCAGCACCGGTGGCGGCCGGTGCCGACGGCCTGCCTGATTGGGAGCGCCTGATCGAGCGCGCCGCATTGCGCGGACCCCTGGGCATGCTGGCGCAAAACGCGGTGCTGCGCGCACGCGAGGGCCAGACCCTGGTGCTGGCCCTGCAGCCGCTGCATCTGCACATGGCGGTGGAACCCATGGTGAGCCAGATGGAGGAACGCCTCAGCCAGGCACTGGGGGAAGCGATCCACCTGCATTTTGTGCCCCTGGCGAATGCGGCGACGGCTGCGCAGACGCCGGCGGCGCGGGCCGCGCAGGCACACGACGCCGCCCAGGCGGCAGCGGAGCGGGCCATCGCGGCGGACCCGGTGGTGCAGACACTGCAGCGTGAATTCGGCGCCCGCGTGGTGCCGCAGTCCATACAACCCCTTGCGAACGGAGCGGAAAGCGCATGATGAAAGGGCAGATTGGCCAATTGATGCAACAGGCCCAGCGCATGCAGGAAGACATGAAGCGGGCGCAGGAGGAAATCGCCAAGCTCGAGGTCATCGGCAGCGCCGGCGGCGGCCTGGTCAGCGTGGTGATGACCGGCGAGCATGCCGTGCGCCGCGTGCAGATCGACCGGCAGACCTTCGCCGACGATCCGGAAATGGCCGAGGACCTGGTGGCGGCGGCGGTGAACGATGCGGTGAACAAGGTTGCCGCGGCAAGCAAGGAACGCCTCGGCGGCGTCACCGCCGGCATGTCCCTGCCGCCCGGTTTCAAGATGCCGTTTTGACGGTGGGCCTGGTCATTTCCCCGGTGCGGATTTCCTCCACGACTGGGCTGCGGTTGGCTGGTACGCGACGGGCGGGTCGTCGATGAGCGCTTCGCGCCTGCTCGACGAGCTGATCGAAGCGCTGCGTTGCCTGCCCGGCGTGGGCGCCAAGAGCGCGCAGCGCATGGCATTTGCCCTGCTCGAGCGCAACCGCGATGGTGGCTTGAAACTCGCCAACGCCCTGCAGCAGGCAATGCAGCGCATCGGCAGCTGCGAGCGCTGCCGCAATTTCAGCGAGACGCCGCTGTGCAGCCTGTGCGCAAGCAACGGACGCGACCGGCGCACCCTGTGCGTGGTCGAGTCACCCGCCGACCTGGCGACGATCGAGCAGGCAACCGGGTATCGCGGGCAGTATTTCGTCCTCATGGGGCATTTGTCGCCGCTCGATGGGCTGGGTCCCGAGGAGCTTGGCTTGCCGCAGTTGACCGCGCGCCTGGCGGAGGGCGAGATCGAGGAGATGATCGTGGCCACCAATCCCACGGTCGAAGGCGAAGCGACAGCGCATTACCTGGCCCACCTGGCGCGCGCCGGCGGCATCCGCCCGACGCGGCTGGCGCATGGCGTGCCGCTGGGCGGCGAGCTTGAATACGTCGATCGTGGAACGTTGGCCCACGCTTTTGGTGGCCGGCAACTGCTGGAGTGAGACATGAGCGAGACGATTTTCAGCAAGATCATCCGCCGCGAGATACCCGCCGACATCGTCTATGAAGACGATGCCGTGCTGGGCTTCAGCGACGTCAATCCGCAGGCGCCGGTGCACGTGCTGTTCATTCCCAAGCAGGCGATATCGACCTTGAACGAGGCGACGCCGGCCGACGCGGAATTGCTCGGCAAGCTGCTGCTGGCGGCGGCGGCGTACGCGAAGCAGCTTGGCCTCGCCGAGCGTGGTTATCGTGTGGTGGTCAATTGCAACGAGGAAGCCGGGCAGACGGTGTTCCACCTGCACCTGCACCTGCTCGCCGGGCGCCGCATGCATTGGCCTCCCGGCTGAGCGGCGCCACGTACCTCCTCTCCCGACGAATCCAGAGGGCAGGGGTCAGCCGCGTGGACGCGGACGCGGCGCGGGTCGCACGATGATCACCGG
>DATNBK010000223.1:0-47915 GCA_035571995.1 Rhodanobacter sp. | reverse complement strand
ACTTGGTGCATGCCGAGGGGGCAGCTTTCCTCGTAAATCCAGCGGCAAACATATAGTTGCCAACGACGACAACTACGCTCTCGCCGCTTAAGGCGTAAGCCCCGAACCCACTTGTGCTCATGCTCGTCGGTGTAGGGTCATAATCATGAGATCGCCGAACGCTGCCGCCTGGCGGTTCTAGGTTAAATCAATCAGGCTGGTTCCGCGGTGCGTTTTGCCCACCGTACTTGTCGCGGAACGAGATTGAACGGCGGGCTAAGCATGTAGATCCGGGCATTGAACATCTTCGGACGCGGGTTCGACTCCCGCCACCTCCACCAACCAGCAAACCCCGGCCGTCGCCAGCCGGGGTTTTTCATATGCGGAGCCGGCCGGGTGCCGGCGGTACCGGGGCAGGACGGCCGGCCGGCAATTATCACCGGGCGGCACCTCGATGCCTGCGGCGGCAGAAAGGGGGGTGTATGAGCGGGGAATCTGCAAGTGGGTTCGCAGCCGGTTCGCCGCCTGCGCGCTTGACTGCACTCGACTTCGTGGATGCCGTGCTGCGGGGCATCGGTCAGGTCATGCTGCAGAACAACCGCAATGTCGGACTGGTGTTCGTGCTGGCGATTGCCCTCAGCTCGCCGTTGTTTGCCCTGGCGGCGGTGCTCGGTACGCTAGTGAGCACGGCTACGGCGGCCTGGCTGGGCGTGGACCGTGCGCAGCTGCGTGACGGCTTGTTCGGCTTCAACGGAGCCTTGGTGGCCATCGCGCTGCTGGTGTTCCTGCAGCCGACGGCCTTGACCTGGGCCTGCGTCGTGTTTGCCTCGGCTGGATCCAGCGTGGTCACCGCGGCGATGACTGGGTTCTTGAAGGTATGGAAGGTGCCGTCGCTGACTGCGCCATTCGTGTTGACGTCCTGGTGCTTCTTTCTGGCCGCGGCGCGCCTGGGGCGGCTGGAACCCACCGGCTTGCTGCCGGCCGCGATGCTGCCCAAGGCGGCGACGGTGGATGGTGTGGTCACGCTGGCCACCTTGGGCGAGGGCTTGTTCAACGGTGTGGCCCAGGTGTTTTTTCAGCAGAGTGTCATTGCCGGCGTGCTGTTCACGCTGGGGCTGTTCGTCAGTTCGTGGCGGGTCGGTGTCTTGGCCTTGGCCGGGTCGGTCGTCGGCCTGCTGACGGCGTGGTGGTTGGGAGCGGCGGAGACGGCGATCCACGCCGGCGTATTTGGGTTCAACAATGTGCTGGTGGCCATCGCCCTGGGTGGCGTCTTCCTTGTGCCCGGCTGGGCCGCCATGCTTTACGTGTTGCTGGCGACGGTGGCCACCACGCTGGTGGCGGCCGCGGTATCGGCCGCGGTGCAGCCCGTTGGCTTGCCGGGCCTGACCTTGCCGTTCGTGCTGGTCACCTGGCTGTTCCTGTGGGCAGCCCCGGCCTTCCGACGCCTGCGTCTGGCTGGGGCTGACGATCAGGCGTAATGGCAGGCAGGGATGACCCGTCTGCCACGCTGGGGCCGTGGAAGCAGCCGCTGATTGCGGTGGCCGGTGACGCGAGCCGCACGGGTGCGGCCTCCTCGCGGATGATCAGTTCACACCTGGGCCAGCGCCTGGTCCAGGTCGGCGAGCAGGTCGTCGATGTGCTCGATGCCGACGGACAGGCGGATCATGTCCTCGCTGACGCCGGCCTTGGCCAGTTCCTCGGGGTTCAACTGGCGATGCGTGGTGGAGGCCGGGTGGGTGGCCAGCGACTTGGTGTCGCCGATGTTCACCAGGCGCGAGAACAACTCAAGTGCATCCAGGAAACGGGCGCCGGCCGCGCGCGGCGCATCGCTGGCGGCCGGGTTCACGCCGAACGACATGATGCCGGACGCCTTGCCGCCCATATATTTCTGCACCAGTGCATGGTCCGGGTGGTCGGGCAGGCCGGCGTACTTGACCCAAGCCACCTTTGGGTGCTGCTGCAGGTGCCGGGCGATGGCCAGGGTGTTGTCGCAGGTGCGCTCCATGCGCAGGCCCAGGGTGTTGAGGCCCTGCAGGATCAGGAAGGCGTTCATCGGCGAGATGGCCGCGCCGGTATTGCGCAATGGCACGACACGCGCACGGCCGATGTAGGCCGCCGGGCCCAGCGCCTCGGTGTAGACCACGCCGTGGTAGGAGGGGTCCGGCTCGTTGAGCCGGCGGAAACGCGCCTTGTGCCCGGCCCAGGGGAACTTGCCGCTGTCGATGATGGCGCCGCCAATGCTGTTGCCGTGGCCGGCGATGTACTTGGTCAGCGCGTGCACCACGATGTCGGCACCGTGCTCGATCGGCCGGAACAGGTAGGGGCTGGGCACGGTGTTGTCGACGATGAGCGGCACACCGTGGGCATGGGCCACCTTCGCCAGGGCGGCGACGTCGGTGACGTTGCCGAGCGGGTTGCCGATCGATTCGCAGAACACGGCCTTGGTACGTTCATCGATGAGGGCACCGAAGGATTCGGGCTTGCGTGCGTCGGCGAAGCGCGTCTCGATGCCCTGCTGGGGGAAGGTGTGGGCGAACAGGTTGTAGGTGCCGCCGTAAAGTGTCGACGCCGAGACGATATTGTCGCCGGCTTCGGTGATGGTCTGGATCGCGTAAGTTACTGCGGCCATTCCCGAAGCCAGCGCGAGTGCGCCAATGCCCCCTTCCAGAGCCGCCACGCGCTGCTCCAGCACGTCCTCGGTGGGGTTCATGATGCGCGTGTAGATGTTGCCTGGGACCTTGAGGTCGAACAGGTCGGCGCCATGCTGGGCGCTGTCGAACGTGTAGGCCACGGTTTGGTAGATGGGTACCGCGGAGGCGCGGGTCGTAGGGTCGGAGGCATAGCCGGCGTGCACAGCGAGCGTTTCGAATTTCATGCGGGATTCCTGGGGCGGCGGAAATGGCGTCATAAACGTATAGACGTCTGTTTATCATTTATATCAGATTGCACACCCTGTTTGGAAGTTGATGGCGCGTCGGCCGCGCGGAAGATACGTGACGACGCTGGCCGTGTGCGGCGTTCTCGGTAGGTGCTGGCTGCCGTGGCCGGAGATTCGGTTGCGCGGGCGGTGGATCAACCCCATTGCCGGAAATCTCCCACGGCGTGGACACTTCTTCCTGCCCAACGGGCTCCTCCTCGTGGACAGCCGTGTAGCGGGGCCGTCGCCTGGCAGGCAACTTTCACGGACAGGCGGCCAAATGCATGAATTTCACAATCGGCGCAAAGGTGCACAAGGCCGGTTGCCCCGCGTTCAAAATCAGGTCGTCAGGTATAGAATTGAAAGCGTGGATTTTTGGTGGCTCGACGTCGTGAAGCGGCGCACGTTCGAGGGTTGACGTTGCAGGTCATGCGAACGTGGATGCCGCAGACGAGATTGCCGGCTGCGCAGGACGACGGTGCTGGATAAGCCGATCCGGTCATCCGACCCGGGAGCAGACTATGCCAGTCATGCTATGTCAATCCGCTGCGTTCCTGGCGGTGCGTGTGCTGTTGCAGCGGTATGCGGCCAGCGATGCCCAGGTTCTGATCGAGGGAGAAACCGGGACCGGCAAGGAGCTGGCGGCGCGGGAAATCCACTATTCGAGCGCACGCCGCGACCAACCGTTCGTGCCAGTGAATTGTGGCGCGATGCAGGACAACCTGATCGAAAGTGAGTTGTTCGGCCACTCCAAAGGTGCGTTCACCGATGCCAAGCAGGCACAGGTGGGTTTGGTCGAACATGCTCGGGGTGGCACCCTTTTCCTGGACGAGGTGGACACGCTCTCCCGAAAGGCGCAGGTGACGTTGTTGCGTTTTCTGCAGGACAGTGAATACCGCCCTGTTGGAGGCACGGTACGCACTTCTGCCGCACGCATCATCGCCGCCACCAATCGTCACCTCGGGCAGCTCGCGCTTGACGGCGATTTTCGCACCGATCTCCTTTATCGCCTCAACGCACTGTACGTCCACTTGCCGCCACTGCGCGAACGTGACGGTGACGTCACGGTGCTGGCGGAGCATTTTCTCGCTGCCACGGCTCGGCGAATGGGCGGAGCGCCTTGTCATTGGACCACTGATGCCTTGCGGGCCCTGGCGGCATATACGTGGCCGGGAAACGTGCGCGAACTCGAGAACGTGGTGTTGCGCGTCTACACGCTCGCGGACAGTGCGACGATTGGCCTGCAGGAATTGCTGATGGCGGAACCGGCCATCGGAGGAGCAGGGCACCGGTTGCGCGACGGCCAGCTCTATGCCGGTGCAAGCTTTCGACACGCCAAGGCCTGCGCGATGGAGCGGTTCGAGCAGGATTACCTCACACGCTTGTTGCAACAAGCCAACGGCAATGTGACCGAAGCGGCGAAGCTCGCGGGCAAGGAGCGGCGCTCACTGGGCAAGTTGCTCAAGAAATACCATATCGAGCGGGCCCCGCATCGATCGTGACAAATGCGCTGCGGCCTGATGGCCGCGTCTGCGCCGGGGCTGACCCGCCTTGGGTTGCTTGCGACCCGCATCATTTCCCTGCAGCCACCATCATCTTGCGCCCACGCGTGGTGCCGAAGGTGGGTCATTGCCGCCCCGGCACCGCGCGTGCATCCCAATAAAGCCACGTAAATTCATGGCCTTGCACAGACAGGCCGCGCTGGTCCGGTTGTTGCAATCCTCATGGTCCCGCAACGTCAGTTGCTGGATCCGGAGTTGCACGTGGAGAAGGTGCGGAATGACGAACAGGTGGCAAAACTGCAAGCGTCGATTCTGCGGTATCTCGTCGACCACCCGCACGCGGCCGACACGGTGCGCGGGATTGCACGCTACTGGACCGGCGCCGTGGAGGGTCAGCCACCCGTCGAGGCCGTGCAGCGCGCACTGGACGCGTTGTTGGCGCAAGGCCGGATCGCCTGCTCGATCCTCGCCGATGGCTCGCAGGTCTATGAGTCGGTGCAGGCGAACTAGCCCGATGGTGCTGCCCGGAATTGGCCCCTGGGCTCCAGACCGCAGTGGCGCGAAATTGCCGCCGATCGCCGCGGTTCCAGCGGCGAAGGGGATGTGGCGACCGCCCGGTGCTTCCGTCGCGTCAGCCTTTTGAGGAGGGTGATCCTATGCCCACGTTTATCCGGCCGCAGGCCGTTGGTCGTGCAGGCGAAGTCAGCGCAATCGCAATTGACGCGTTCAACGACAGCGAAATTCTCACCGCGGTCAGGAATGGTTCCGGAAATCTCGAGTTGATCGCTTGGCGATGCGCCCCGACCGACACGGACGTCACCCGTGTTTCCGACAGCGGCTCGCAGGCCGGCGCGATCGGCGAAGTTGCGCTGTCGGTTGTCGGGCGCACGGCAGTCACGGCAGTGCGCAATGGCAGCGGCAGGCTGCTGATGGTCCTGTGGGATGTACCACCGGGGCTCGGTTCGGTCACGCGCACCTGGGATAGCGGGACAACCGCGGGCGAGGCAACTCGCATCGCGATGGCGCAGCTCCCCTCCAACCTCATTGTCACCGCGGTACGCGACGGCAGTGGCCACCTGGAGCTGATTTCGTGGCGCCTGGAACCCAACGGCACGCTCTCGCGCCTTGCTGACAGCGGCTCGCAGGCTGGAGCCGTGAACCGTGTGACGATCGCCGCGGTTGACGACCGCAACGTCGTCACCGCGATTCGCAATGGCAGCGGCAATCTCGAACTGATCGGCTGGGGCGTGGCGCCGAACGGCGCGATCACGCGCTGGGGCGACAGTGGGTCGCAGGCGGGCTCAGTCAGCGAAATCTCCATGACGACGATGGACGGCCTCGGGCCGACCAACGATGTATTGACGACGGTGCGTGACGGTTCGGGCAATCTGTTGCTGATTTCCTGGAGACCGGATCCGGGCTCAGGAACCATCGGGCGGCTGCCGGGCGGATCCGCAGGGACGGCGAGCGATTTGAGCTCGTGTTTCACGGTCATCGATTCGGGTCCGAAGTACATAGCCGCGATGCGCAATGGTTCGGACGATCCGGAGCTGATTGCTTTCGACGTGGTCGGCGCTGGCGCCAGCAGCGGATTCGTCCGCACCGGCGATTACTCCGGCGACGGCGAGGTTACCGAGACGGCGATGATCGATCTTGGCGCCGGCCGCATTGCCCTTGCGATGCGCGTCTCCGAGAGCGGACGTCCAGACAACGCGCTCGCGCTGACCATATTCCGTGTCTCCGGCGTCGAGCCAACGTTCATTCTGCCGCGCGGCGAAGGGACGGCCGGAAAGATCGGTGGCGTCGCGGTGCAGACCTTCAACGACACGGAGATCGTGACGGCGGTGCGGAACGATTCCGGTAATCTCGAGCTGATCGGCTGGCTATCCCCTCCGACGCAAACCGTGGTCACAAGGACGTCGGACAGCGGCTCGCAGGCCGGGGAGGTCGGCGAGCTCGCGCTTGCCCTGATCGACCGGACGGCGATCACCGCGGTCCGCAGCGGCAGCAACAACCTGCTGATGATCCTGTGGGACATTCCCCCGGGCATGGGTTCGATCACGCGTATCTGGGACAGCGGCACGTCCGCCGGCGAAGCGAGTCACATCGCGATGACGGTTGTCGAGGCGAATATCATCGTCACCGCGGTCCGCAACGGCAGTGGCAATCTCGAACTGATTTCGTGGCAATTCGAGACCGACGGAACGCTTTCGCGCTTGCACGATAGTGGATCCCAGGCAGGCGCGGTGAGCTATGTGACGATCACGGGCATTGATGCGTCGAACGTCGTCACCGCAGTCCGCAATGGCAGCGGTGACCTGGAATTGATCGGCTGGGGCGTTGCGTCGAACGGTGCGATCACGCGCTGGGGCGACAGCGGGTCGCAGGCGGGCTCGGTGGGCGAGATCGTCCTCACCCCCATACCCGGGACGGGTCCGACCAGCGACATCCTGACGGGTGTGGTCGACGGCGCGGGAAATCTGAAACTGATCGCCTGGCGTCCGTCCGCCGCGGCGCACACCATCGCCCGCCTGTTTGATCGCGAAGCCGATGCCGCAAGCGCTTTGGCCGCCTGTTCGGCTGTTACCGCGTCCGGTGCGAAGCTGATCACATCGATGCGCGCCGGCTCCGGCAGGTTCGAATTGAATGCCTACGGTGTCTTCGTGGACGACTTGGGGAGCGCCCTCGTCGAGTGCGGCGACTTTTCCCTGCCGCCGAATGACGATGTCACGGCGACGACGCTCGCATCGCTCGGCCCGGGACGGATCATCAGCGCTATCCGGATCTCGAAGAAGTGCAAGAGCCCGTCGAACCAATTGTCTGTCACCGCCTACGACGTCTTCGATCCGCCGCTGCCCGCGCCCGCAAATATCCTGGAGATCGATTTCCAGAATCCCGTGCTGCCTTCCGAAGATGATTCGGGCTGGGCCGAAAGTGGAGGCAACACGTTCCCGCTCAGTGCGGACATCGAGTGGATGCAGGCGCTCGACCATTCGCAGGATTACGAAAAGGGCAACCTGGTCGGCTGCACGGGCTGGACCATCGCGCCGGACTATTCGGGCGCGGACGCTCCGTTTGATCATCCTTTCGGCTTCGACTGGGAGTTTCAAGTCGCACTCGATGACGACAAGAACGGTTACCAGGCATTGCTCAGTCCAGCCAACATCAACCCCCAGGAATCGGGTATTGGGCAGTTGCTCGCCAGTGCGCAGGGTCTACCGATAAGGCGCGGACTCCTGGGTGTCGAATGGGACGGCAATTTGATCCCGCAGAGCTTCAAGTCGCGCGTACGACACGGCGATCGCGTAGCAGCGTTTGGGCGGTGGATCCTGGATACGGGCCACAACTTCACCAAGTTCTGGCGGACCGAGATCCATCCTCCGCTCTTGCTCGTGAGTGCAAGTGTCGGAAAAAATCCCCGCGCGCCGGCATCGACCCGGGCACTGTTCATGTCGCGGCCATATCTTTCAGGTCAGCACTACGCGGTCAATCCGACCAACGCATATCTGGATTCGGTCGACGACGACGGGCCATTTCTGTCGCATTTGATAAATGAGCTCGTCAAAGTGATCACGCTGCGCTCCCGCATGGTGGAGGCACATCCCAAGATAAAATCCGCCCCGTTTGAAGGGTCCTACCGGTTCGCCGTCAAAGTGCGTCCACCGGAGAGACCGAGAGGCGCCTATCGCCTGGCCGTGTCGTTCCAGTTCACAGTACGCGACGGATGTTCCGTCGCAGTCACGGCTGCGGACGACGAGACGGTCGAAGTGGTCGTCACCCTCGAATCTGGGAAATATAAACCGCCAAAGCTTCCCACCCGCCGCAGCTGCGTATATTCGAAGGACGAACTCAACGCGCTGTCACCCGGGACAGGGACCGACATCCTTGCCATCGATATTCTTGCTCCCCTGGTCGGCGTGTTGCTTCCCATCATCGGTGGGCTTTGGCTCGGGATCTACATCGAATACATCCTGCAGCGGGGTTTCAAGATCGACGCGTACGACCCGCTGCCCGAAGTCAATGTCATCGATTCATCCCATGCGGTCTTCGATACGTTGCCGGAGGACCTTTCATTCGGCGCAGGGGTCGTGGTCGACAATGACCAGCCATATCCGGTCTTTGGCTGGCTTGACGCGAAATGGATCCCATGGAATGCGGCCCCGCCGGGAGAGGCGAAGGCGGGCCCGGCCGGTCGACGCACGACCGGGGAAAAGCCCTCCCCCAGAAATCAGAAACCAGGCCGTGACAGAAAGAAGGAGGCTCCGCCGTAACGCCGCACTTGAAAGCGCCCGGCTGTCTCGCAAACCCGGGACGTTTCTTCGCGACGAGATCGGTCTGCCGGTGCAGCAGGCAGTGAAAATCGGCAAGGCAGCCGACCCTACAGCGTCAGGATCGGTGGCTGGCCGCCGGGTCGCTGTCTATCAACGCGGGAGCCACAGGCTTCCGACGGTCACAGCAAGGCCAAGAGGTGACGATTGTGGACTTCATCGAATCGATACTCGGCGTTGCCCCGGATGGCGGCTCTGGCGCCCTGGAGATGCTGCTGCTGATGATTCCAATGCTGGGTTTGTATTTCCTGTATCGGCGACGCTTGCGATCACGCTGAGGCCGGCTATTGGCGAAGCCCATGGTGTGGATCGTGCGTAAGTCGAGATCCGCAATGGAGCGATTGCGCTGTGTCAAGCCCTGGGAAGTCCGGCATGTCGACGCGTGCGCTGGTTGGCGACCGGGCACTGGACCGGTGTGGCGAGGAACGCTGGCAGTGGGCCGGGGATTTCCAACAAGCGGATGGTCTGCTTGCCGCAGTGCTGCTCCAGTCGGGCCCGGGTTGGGGTCAGTTCGCCTTGCGCCAGTTGACCTTCAGCACGCTGTCGTTCTCCTTCACCGGCTCGGAAAGATGCGCATTGCCGGATCCGGTCATCGTGATGAGCGATGCAGCGGCGAGGTTATCGATGCTCAGGCTGCCGCCGGTGATGCACTCATCGAAATAGCACGCGGCATAGTCGGTCAGGTTGGCAACCGAGCCGTTCACGGTAGGCCGCTCGACGATCCACTCGGCGACGTTTCCAGTCAGGGCGGTGCGGGCTGGCGCCGTGATGTCGAAGCGGGTGCCCACGCCCGTCGACTGGTTGCTGAAACTCACCGTGGCGTGCGTAGTGGAATCGGCGCAGATCAGGCAGTACATGACGTCACCGGGTGAAACCGGCAGGTTCGAAATCTTGACCTCGCCCGCCGGGAACCACTCCCACCAGGCGTAGACTTGCTTCACGGTAATGAACAGGACCTTGGTGATCTGGGTTTCGGTGCCGGCTTGCAGCACGTCGGAGGAATTCCAGCCGTCGATGCCTACCCACTCGGACGCGAAGAAGCTGCCGTCGCTCGGCGCATTCGGGCTCGGGACGGTCCACTGTCCGCCGACGAAGCGATACGGTTTGTTCGCCGGCGCGAAGACGGCGGCGCCCGACCAGTTTGACGAGGTCGCGTTCGATACCAGTCGCTGGGCCACCCTGCTGCGCTTGGCGCGGCCCGTAGCACCCTGGCGCATTGGTCCGTGGGTGATGTTCTCGTGGTGTTCGAACTCCGGCGCAATCCACAGCCGGGTACGGCCCACCACCCGTTCCCATAACTGCGCCAAACCTGGTTCGGTCCTGGCGTTCGGTCGCCGTGGGAGGCGATTTGCGGCCAATTGGCGTGCCGTTGCGGTCAGCGGGTCGAAGCCTTCGGGCAGCCCGCCGAAGCCCTTCACCCGGAAACCCTTCGACGTCAGGGTCGACGGCACCGGCGCAATCTGCTGGCCACGGGGTCCCTTCACCGATTTTGCTTTTTGCGGTCTGCGGGTGCGTTTGGTTGCCATGGTCTTCGTCCTGTTCGTGGCACGCGGGAAAACGCGGGCTGGAAGCTTTCAACCCAGCCGCATTCCCCCTGCGCAAAAGTGGGGGCAACGGTGTGGGGCACATCGCCGGGCGCCAGCGGTCCTGGCAGCGCTGCAGCTCAGGCGATGGAAGAAATCGGGTTCGTCACGGACGTCGTCCAGGGCTAAAGGAGGGCGGCACGACGCAATCTGCTTGCCAATTTCGCTCTGGGGGACCATGGGAACTCCGGTGAAGGGGAGAAGACGCCGCGCCTGGTTCAGGCGTACCGGCGGAAGACTCCTTTCTTGAGCAAGCCGGCGACGTCGCGGGCATCTACAGCCTGGACTGGACGTCCGGCGGAGAACTGGTAAGTGCGACCGCTCGCGGCGCTTCGCACCACGATCGGCGTCGCCCCGACATAGCGCACCATGGCGGGTGGTCTGCGCGTTGCTGCAGGCGCGATTACGTGCTCAAACGGGGCCGTGGCGGTCAGCCGTGCGCCCGGTAATTTCGGCGTCACACTTTGGGTGGCCCTCAGGGTCGTTCGCCCTTGACCGCAACACGTCATGGTCGTTGTTCTCCGGGAAATCCGGCGCACGAAACTGTAGTGCCGCTGGGTCGTGGCCGACACGTTCGAGCAGGCATGCCGCGCCGGAAAGAGCGAGCCAGGCCAGGACCCACATTCCAATCGAGTGGGTCATCACGAAGGTGAAGGGCGCGGCAATCCACAGCGACAGGCACTGAAAACAATCCATCAACTTGCCTGCCGTACTGGTACCCAACCTGGCGCGCAGTTTCAGCATCGAGTCGAAGGGACCGTCCTCCTCCGCCAAAAGGTGCGTGACGCGCCACGTCGCCAAGGCCGCCAAGGCGAAACTCAATATCGGACTCCATGCGTCCATGACTTTCGTACCCGTGCCGCTTCATGCCGGTTTCCTTTTTCGCTTGCCTTTTCGCTTTGCCACGCCGCACCCGATCATGCGGGTGTTTCCACTTCCCGGTTCGAGCAAATGCCGGGACACAGGTCAGGACGCAGCACCGTAAACGAGAGTTCGAACTGGTTGGCATGCGTCACGCTCGGATCGGAACAGCCGTTGGTGGTGCGCTTCCATGCCCAAAGACGCAGCAGGTAGGCACAGCACTCGGGGAAATCCGAGCCGCGCAGGCTGACCTTGAAGTCGCCGCCGTACCACAACGCCCTCGACGCACCCTGCACCAGCGCCTGGCTGTAACTCGGGCCCGTTTCAAGCGTCGGATCGGCTTGCAGCGTGCCGACGCCGCCGGCGGCATCCACGTACAACGGTGCGGTGAGGTAGAACGCCTGATTGGCGCCGTACTCGGCACGCATCCAGTACCCGCCCAGGTGCCCATCCTGCGCGGTCGCGGGGCAGGTCACGCTGAAGTGGATGGTGAGCGTATCGGTCGGTTCCAGCCGCGCGATGTCGCAGGCCGAAACGCACTCCTGGCCGGGCAGACCTTCGTTCTTCCAGATTTCGCGGATATGGCAGTCGGGCTCGACCGTGCACGCATGGATGATGCCGCCGCAGGCGTGCGGGATCTTGCACGGCAGCGGTGGTGTCGGTCCCGGATGCGTCTGCGCCTGGTTGTCAATGCGCAGGTACACGCGCTCGGCCGAGTCTTCGCCGCAGGTCGGCAGGATGCGCTCGCTGGCGGCGATCAGGTTGTCGCCGGCGTCCGCGGCGAATCCATCGAATTGCAACTGGTACAGCGCATCTGGCGTGAGTCCCGGCTGGGTCGTGTCGAAATAGAACAGGGTGGCGTAATCGTTCCAGATCACCTGCCCGCCGAAACGCGGGATTCCCGGGTTGAGGTCTTCGTAGTGGTGCCGGCTGATGATCACCATCTGGCCGTTCTTGAGCGTCGGATTGAACGCGACGGGCACGAACGTCGTCCCATCCCAGTAACTGCGTGTGAATCCGCCGAACGCCGGACTCGGCAGGTCGGACCACGGGCCGCCGTCCCTGGAATATTGCACCTTGAAATAATCCACGTCCCAGCCGACGCCGCCCTGGATCTGCAACGATCCATAGAATGGGTTGTCCTTCCATGGATCGCTCGCGGTCGCGGTGGTGCGGGCGAAACCACGCAGGTCGGGCGGGCCGCCGTCGGCGCTGATCTCGTCGACCGGCGTGCAGCCGACCCAGGTGAGTTTCACGCATTCCGGACACTCCGGATCGCGACAGGTGGGGATGCAGCAGGCCAGGTCGTTGGCGATCAAGGTGACGTTGAGCGTGGTCGGGATGTCCCAGCGCGTCTGCGCGTTGGTTTCCGTATAGATCACGCTGACGCGGTCGCCACAGCGCTGGGTGGCGCGGAACACCACGTCTGGCGTGCAGTCGCTCCAGTTCCACCATGGCCAGATGCGCAGCGCCGCCAGTTCCGCTGAAGGCGGCAGCACCGCACGCAGGGCTTCCGCCGACATGCCAGTGGAAGGTTGTTGCAGCGCGGACAGCGACAGCGCGCCTTGCGTGGCGGCGGCCAGCACGGCGCCCGGCAGGCTGGCGGCGCCGCCCAGCATGCGCTGGAAAACCGTTGGATCCGGGTCAGGACCCGGCGAGATCGGCGGAATCGGGGGTTGCGCGGTGGCCAGCACTTGCTGGATGCGCGCGGCGATGTCGGGGTCGATCGACGGGTTTGCCCGCAGCCAGGGCAGCCAGCGCAGGCAGCACCAACGGAAGGTCATGTGGAAGTTGCCGTTGATGTCCGTCGTGGTAGTGCCGATCACATCACGCCAGTACCACCACCAGAAGCGGTCCACGTCGGAGGCTTCGACCACCGCGCCAGGCACCGGTTCGTCACAGAACGTCCAGCGGTGCTGGCTGGGATCGAAATGCCAATGGCGGCAGACGATGCGCCCGTTGATCGTGTAGGTGCGGCAGCAGAACAGCCAGCATTGGTAGATGGAAGGGTCGATCACGATGCGTCCGAGCTTCAACTCGGTGGTTTTCGACGCCGTGGCTTTCGTCGCGGCACGGGCCTCGGCGGGTCTGGATGCCGCGGCTTTGTCCGTGGCCCGTTCCTTGACGGCCTCGAAATCGATTACCTGCCTGACGGTATCAATTGCCAGCAACTCGCGATCGACCACGTTGGGGCCAACGAGCAACGTGACTGGACAGGGCCGGCTTGCGCCGGGCAGGAACGGGGGCTCGAATTCAATCTCGAATGCCAACCGCTTCTGGCGCGCGCTCCCAGTCTTGAGGACGGTCGACGCAAGCACATTGCCATCGCGTACGACTGCGACGCGCAGATCCAGGTCGGTTGTGAGCTGCTCGTCCGATACCTGACTCAGATCGAGTTCGCCGGTGATTCCGATCATGGCCGCCTCCCACGCCACCGCAGGGCGCGATCGTTCCAGATTGGGAGGCGAGCATGGCTCGCAGCCGCGTGGGACAGTTAGAACCTAGATGCGCTCGACTAGAACGATTTTGCTCGGGCGCAACAAGTCTTCATGTCCGCGTGGTTTGCGCGGGAAGCTGAAGATTGCGCTGGTAGTGGGTGGCAGGCATGCCGACGATGCGCCTGAACACCCGTCCGAAATGGGACAAGTCGTTGAAGCCGACGGCGTACGCCACCTGCGAAACCGATGCCTGCGGCTCGGCCAGGAAATCGCGTGCTTTGGCGATCCGGTATTGCAGCAAGTAGCGCCGGAAAGAGACGCTCTGCTCGCGGTGAAACAGGCGGCTGAATCCTGATTCAGACAGATGGCAAAGTCGCGCGATGGTTTCGATCCGGCACGCTTCCGCGTAGTGCTCGCTGATGTAGGCGACGGCGGGCGCCGTGTACCGTGCCGCGATCAGCGGTGTGCGCAGGTGTCCCGTGGGTGCGATCAGATCGGACGGGAAGGGCTGGACCATCCAGCCGTCGTCCGCTGCCTTCTTGCTTGCGCATGTCGCCGCATCGATGAGATGGGTGAGCGTCGTCTCGTCGACAGGCTTGACCCGGTAATCCCACACGCGCGAGCGAAACGCCCAGACCGCGAGCGCCTCGGAATGAAACTCGGTGAGCATCAGCAGCGGCAGCGTCGGGAATTGGTGCCTCATCAACGGTACGGCACGGAGGCGTGCCTGGTCGGGATAGTCGTATTCGATGCAGATGAAGTGCGGCTGGTGTCTGTGGACCGCCGAGGCGATAGCCTCGGTCATCGTGATGCGCAAGATATCGCAGTCGGCTTGCGCATCCACGAAGAGGTCATGCGCATGCGGCATGCGGCAGAAATCGATCCAAACCGCACGGGGAGTCGCCATGGCCTACACCGTATGCGTATCCGTCCCCGGGAAGAAATCATGCTCCCGGCGTTGGTACCTGTCCAGCTATGCCAGGAATGTGTCGCGGTTGCGCGCGCACGCAATGTACGGCGCATGTCACGCCCGGAGCCGTTCAGCCTTCGCGGTTGTGCGAACGCATGGTGCGCTGTTTCTCGATTTGCCAGTCGCGCTGCTTCATGGTGTCGCGTTTGTCGTGTTCCTGCTTGCCCCGAGCCAGGCCGATTTCCACCTTCACGCGGTTGCCTTTCCAGTACATGGCGGTGGGCACCAGGGTGTAGCCCTTGCGCTCGACGGCGCCAAGCAGGCGGTCGATCTCGCCACGGTGCAGCAGCAGCTTGCGGGTACGCCGATCCTCGGCAACCACGTGCGTGGAGGCGCTGGCAAGCGGTGGGATCGAGGTGCCGATCAGGAACAACTCGCCGTTCTTTGCCAGGGCATAGCTGTCGCCGAAGTTGATGCGCCCGCTGCGCAGCGCCTTCAGCTCCCAGCCCTGCAAGGCAATGCCGGCTTCATAGCGCTCGTCGATGTGGTAGTCGAAGCGGGCGCGCTTGTTCAACGCTATGGTGCCCGTGCCTTTGGCACCCTTGTCCTTGTTCTTGTTCATGTCCGTTAAACTCGAAGGTGGTCGTATGGCCCGGCAATGCCAGGCGTGCGTCGTGCCGCGACCCCGGCACTGCATATCAACCCTGCGTGGTAGGAAGCCATTGTCGTGATTGAAATCCGCCGCAGTGCCTTGGTGCGTTGGTCGCCTGCGCAGATGTTTGCCTTGGTGAATGACGTTGCAGCATACCCAAAGCACTTCTCCTGGTGCACGGCGGCGACGGTCATATCCCAGGGCGACAACGTGCTGGTGGCGCGGCTGGACCTGAGGTTTGCCGGCTTGCGTCACAGCTTCACCACGCGCAACACCATGGATCCCCCGCACCACCTCCAGGTGTCGCTGGTGGAGGGGCCGTTCCACAGCCTGGAGGGTCGCTGGGACTTCATCGCCCTGGGGGATGCCGGCTGCAAGGTGGCGCTGGCTCTGGACTTCGACTACGCGGGGCGATTTGGCGGCACTGCCTTGAAGCTCGGCTTCCAGGGCCTGGCCAACCGCATGGTGGACGATTTTTGCCGCCAGGCCGCGCACGTCTATGGCTGAAGGCGAGATCGAGGTGGAAGTGGTGTACGCGGCGGCGACGGGCATCAGCCGCACGCTGCGCCTGCCGGCCGGGAGCACGGCATTGCAGGCGGTGGAGGCCTCGGGCCTAGCCGAGCTGATGCCCAACGGACACTTCGACCCGCAGCACCTGGGGATCTTTGCCCGCCGTGTACCGCCCGGACAGATACTGCGTTCGGGCGATCGGGTGGAAATCTACCGCCCCCTGCTGCTCGATCCGATGACGGCGCGCCGCCAGCGCGCCCGCGGCGGCTGATCGGAGCGCGCCGCGCTCAGCCGCCGTCGCCGTTTCCAGAATTGCCGCCCACGCCGCCGCCGTCCTGCTTGTCGTCGGGCTTCGCGGTCTTGTCGCTGCGCCCTTCGTCCGCCGGCGTGCTGGCCTTGTACTTCCTGCTTTCCTTGATCAGCTGCTCCGCATCCTGGGCAAAGAAGTCGCCCTCGGTACTCACCAGCGTGTCGTTGTTGAACGTCAGCGTGAAGGTGTGCACCGCCATCGGCCCGCCGCGCCGCGATTGGGTGGACACGTAATCCCAGCGGTTCTGCTCGAATGGCGAGGTGACCGATGGCGTGCCCATCAGCAACAGGACCTGGTGCTTGGTCATGCCGGGCTTGAGCTCGCTGACCATGGTCTTGTCCAGCAGGTTGCCTTGCTGCACGTCGGGCGTGTAGACCAGGTGGCAGCCTGCGAGGGTCAGTGCCAGTGTGGGGAAAATCAACAGGTTGGCCAGTTTTGCCATGCCTTGGAGTCCGGATCGCTGAAGGCTTGAATGATACACTAGGGCTTCGATCGTGCCGCCCAGATGGTGTCGTCATGGAACAGGGAAGCAAAGAACTGCGGCGTGCCGGGTTGAAAGTGACGCATCCGCGCATGCGCATACTGCAGATCTTCGAGGATTCGGGCACCCAGCACGTCACCGCCGAAGATGTCTACAAGAGCCTCCTTGCCCACCAGGAAGAAATCGGCCTGGCCACGGTCTACCGCGTCCTCACCCAGTTCGAAGCCGCCGGCATCATCGTCAAGCACAATTTCGAGGGTGGCCAGGCGGTTTACGAGCTCGATCGGGGCAAACACCACGACCACATGATCGACTTGGACACCGGCAAGGTCATCGAGTTCGTCAGCGACGAGATTGAACGCCTGCAGGAAGAAACCGCCGCCAAGCACGGCTACGTGATCGAGGCCCACAGCCTGGTGCTTTACGTCCGGCCCAAGCCGAAGGTGCGTAAGTCCTGAGCGCGCTGGGGTAGGTGCCCGGATGGGCGCCGCCGGCTGAAATGCGGTCGCCCGCCAGCGGGCTCCTGCACCGTGATCGGCCGCGGCCTTCAGTCGGCCTGGGCGCTGGCCAGCATCTGCCGGGCGTGGGCGCGGGTTTCGGGCGTGATGTCGATGCCGCCCAGCATGCGCGCGAGTTCCTCGCCGCGCGCCTTGTTGCCCAGGGTTTCGATATGCGTGTGCGTAGTGGTGCCGTCGGTCTGCTTGATCACTCTCAGGTGCTGGTGACCTTGCGCCGCGACTTGCGGCAAGTGGGTCACGCAGAGCACCTGACAGCGCTTGCCCAGCGCCCGTAGTTTCTGTCCGACGACTTCGGCGACGGCGCCACCGATGCCGCTGTCGACCTCGTCGAAGATCATGCTGCCTGTGGTGTTCTTGCCCAACGTGGCGACCTCGATGGCCAGGCTGATGCGCGCCAGTTCACCGCCCGAGGCCACCTTGCGCAGGGGCCGTGGCGGCTGGCCCGGGTTGGTGGTGATCAGCAGCTCGCAGCGCTCCGCCCCTTGCGCGTCGGGTTCCTCGCCGCCGAGGGCTTGCAGCTCCACCACGATACGCCCACCAGCCATGCCGAGCTCCGCCAGCAAGGTATTGACTGCCGTCTCCATCCGCCTCGCCGCGGCGGTGCGGGCGGCACTCAGCCGCTTGCTGGCGGCGGCGTGCTCGGCGTGCAACTGCACGCGCCGGGTGGCCAGGGATTCCAGCTCGCTGCCTGCTTCCTCGAGTGCGGCCAGCTCGCTGCACAAAGCCTCGCGCCGCGCCGGCAGCTCGTCCTCGGCGACCCGGTGGCGGCGCGCCAGGTCATGCAGGTGGGTCAGGTGGTCGTCCACCTGCTCGTAGCGCTGCGGGTCGAGGTCGACGTCCTGCGCGTAGCGCCCGAGCTGGTCGTTGGCTTCCTCGATCTGGATGGCGGCGCTCTGCAGCAACTCGGCAGCTGGCTGCAACTGGCGGTCGAGCTGGGCCAGCCGGGACAGCTCCTCGTGCGCCCGGTGCAGCGTGCGCTGCACGGCAAATTCGCTGTCGCCGTCGATTTGCTCGCCTATGCCGGCCACGCCGGTGGCCAGCCGTTCGGCATTGGCCAGCCGCGTGTGGCTGGCCTCCAGGTCTGCCAGTTCCTTGGTTGGCAGCGCCCACTGCTGCAATTCGTCAATCTCGTGGCGCAGCAGTTCGATGCGCTGGGCGCGGTCGGCACCGCCGCCCAAGCCGCGCATGCGCGAGCCCGCCTCGCGCCATTGCCGGGCGGTGGCCTGCACGCGCTCGAGCAGGTCCGCGTGGCCGCCGTAGGCATCCAGCAGATCGAGCTGGTGGGCGCGCGACAAGAGCGCCTGGTGCTCATGCTGGCCGTGGATGCTCACCAGCAAGGTGGCCAGCTCGCCGAGTTGCCGGGCATTGGCCGGCCGGCCGTTGATCCAGGCCTTGGAACTGCCCTCGGTGCGGATGACCCGGCGCAGCTGGCAGGCGTCGCCTTCATCGAGCTCCTCGGCTTGCAGCCACGCGCGTGCCTCCGGCAGCCCAGTCACGTCGAACTCCGCGGCGAGCTCGGCCCGGTTGCTGCCGGCACGCACCATGCCGGCGTCGGCGCGGGCGCCGCCCAACAGCAGCAGGGCGTCGACCAACAGGGATTTTCCGGCACCGGTCTCGCCGCTGATCACGGTCAGGCCTGGCCCGAAGGTGACTTCCGCGGCCTCGACGACGGCAAAATGGCGGACATCAAGCGAGGTGAGCATGGCTTGCTGCGACTGGGGATGGCGGGATTGTAACGGTTGCGACCGGCCGCTACGGTACCGCTGGGGCGCCGACTTGCAAGGAATGCCGGTGGCCCCTATTTATAAGGGGTACGAAGTATGGCCACGGCTGAAAGCAAAGGCACATGACTACTTCCAACAACCTGGATCTGGATGCGCGCTCGCGGCGATTGCTGCGGGCCTTGATATCGCAGTACCTGGTGGAAGGCGAGCCGGTTGGTTCGCGTACCTTGTCGCGCTCGTCCGGCCTGGACATCAGCCCGGCCACGGTGCGCAACATCATGTCCGACCTCGAGGACGCCGGCCTGGTGTCCTCGCCGCACACCTCGGCGGGCCGGGTGCCGACGCCGCGCGGGTTGCGCCTGTTCGTGGACAGCCTGATCGAACTGCAGCCCTTGCCGCGGCATGAGCTCGTCCGGCTCAAGCAGGGCCTGGCGCAGGAAGCCTCGAGTACCGTGGGTTTGCTTGGCGATGTGTCGACCTTGCTGTCGGCCATGACGCGATTTGCCGGGGTGGTTACGGTTCCACACCGGGTCGACCTGCCGCTGCGGCACATCGATTTCGTTCCCTTGCCGGAATCACGGGTTCTGGTGATCCTGGTGCTGGCGGACCACCAGGTGCAAAACCGCGTCGTGCAGTTGAGCAAGCCGGTGCGCGATCGCGACCTGGTGCGTGCCGCGAATTACCTCAACGAGAACTTTGCCGGCCTGCGCATGGATGACATCCGGGCGCGCCTGCTGGCGGAGATGCGCGAGGCCGGCGGCGAGCTGAACCGCCTGCTTTCGAGCACCGTGGAGCTGGCGGTCGAGTCGTTCGCGGTGCCGGTCGGCCACGATGACGTGCTGGTGAGCGGGCAGACCAACCTGATGGCTTGCGCCGAGCTGGCTGACATCCGTCACCTGCGCGAGCTGTTCGATACCTTCCAGCGCAAGAGCGAGCTCCTGCAACTGATGGAGGTGTGCGCCCGGGCACCCGGCGTGCGCCTGTTCATTGGCGAGGAGTCCGGGTTCACGGCGCTCGATGGCTGCAGCGTGGTGACCGCCAGTTATGGCGCCAATGGCCAGGTGCTGGGTGCGCTGGGCGTGATCGGCCCGACGCGCATGGCCTACGAGCGGGTGATCCCGGTGGTGCAGGCCACGGCCGGATTGCTCAGCGATGCCTTGAATCGCGTGGCCGCGACCTCATAAACGGCCTGATCTGGCGCCGTTTTCACCAAGCCCCGGCGCGGCGATGTCCCGTCCACTCGAATTCCATGGAGCGTGTTCATGCATGACAGCGATCCCCACCTGCCCGGCGAAACCCCAGTGGAGGGCGACGTGTCGACTCCCGCCGCGGGCGAGATCGAAGCCTTGCGCAAGGAACTGGCCGGGGCCCAGGCCAAGGTGGCGGAGTCCCGGGACACTCTGTTGCGTGAGCGCGCCGAGCTTGAAAACCAGCGGCGGCGCCAGCAACGTGACATGGAACAGGCGCGCCGCTTTGCCAACGAGAAGCTGTTGAGCGAGCTGCTGCCGGTGTACGACGGCCTGGAGCGCGGCCTGGCGATCGAGACCGACGACGTGGCGGGCATGCGCGAGGGCATCGGCCTCACCCTGAAGGAGTTGCTGCGCATCGCCGGCAACAACGGGCTGGTGCAGGTCGATCCGCTGGGCGAGGCCCTGAACCCGGAGCTGCACCACGCGGTGAGCGTGGTCGACGCCCCAGGCCACAAGCCGGACACCGTGGTGAACGTGCTGCAAAAGGGTTATGTGCTCAACGACCGCCTCCTGCGCCCCGCGCTGGTGGTCGTGGCGTCGGGCAACTGATCGCGCGCGGCAGCGCGCAGCGGCCAAGGGCTGCATACAACCGGGATGGCCGGCATTGAATCGCCTGGACCCAACCCCATCTCAAAAATCAATCGCGGCCCGCAGGGCTGCCGCATTACGGAGCAATCACATGGGCAAGATCATCGGCATTGACCTGGGCACCACCAATTCCTGCGTCGCGATCATGGATGGCAGTAGTGCCAAGGTCATCGAAAACTCGGAGGGCGACCGCACCACGCCGTCCATCGTGGCCTTTACCAAGGACGGCGAGGTGCTGGTCGGCGCCTCGGCCAAGCGCCAGGGCGTCACCAACGCGAAGAACACCTTTTATGCGGTGAAGCGCCTGATCGGGCGCAAGTTCGCCGACGCCGAGGTGCAGAAGGACCTGGACGTGGTGTCCTATGGCATCGTCAAGCACGACAACGGCGACGCCTGGGTGGAAACCTCCGACGGCAAGGAGATGGCGCCGCAGGAGATCTCCGCGAAAGTGCTGATGAAGATGAAGAAGACCGCCGAGGACTATCTCGGCGAGACCATCACCGAGGCGGTGATCACGGTGCCGGCCTACTTCAACGACAGCCAGCGCCAGGCCACCAAGGACGCGGGCCGTATCGCCGGCCTGGACGTCAAGCGCATCATCAACGAGCCGACGGCCGCGGCCCTGGCCTACGGCATGGACAAGAAGGGCGGCGACCGCAAGATTGCCGTGTACGACCTCGGCGGCGGCACGTTCGACGTGTCGATCATCGAGATTGCCGAAGTCGACGGCGAGAAGCAGTTCGAGGTGCTGGCGACCAACGGCGACACCTTCCTGGGCGGTGAGGACTTCGACCGCCGCGTCATCGACTACCTGGTCGAGGAGTTCCAGAAGGACCAGGGCATCGACCTGCGCAAGGATCCCCTGGCCTTGCAACGCCTGAAAGATGCTGCCGAGCGCGCAAAGATCGAGTTGTCCAGCAGCCACCAGACCGAGGTCAACCTGCCGTACGTGACGGCCGATGCCTCGGGCCCCAAGCACCTCAACATCAAGCTGACCCGGGCCAAGCTCGAGGCGCTGGTGGAGGACCTGGTCAAGCGCACGGTCGAACCGTGCCGGGTCGCGCTCAACGACGCCGGCCTGCGCGTATCGGACATCCATGAGGTCATCCTCGTGGGTGGCCAGACGCGCATGCCCAAGGTGCAGGAGGCGGTCAAGGAATTCTTCGGCAAGGAACCGCGCAAGGACGTCAACCCGGACGAGGCCGTCGCCGTCGGCGCGGCAATCCAGGGCGGCGTGCTGGGCGGCACGGTCAAGGACGTGCTGCTGCTCGACGTCACCCCGCTGTCGCTTGGCATCGAGACCATGGGCGGCGTGATGACCAAGCTGATCGAGAAGAACACGACGGTGCCAACCAAGGCCTCGCAGACCTTCTCCACCGCCGATGACAACCAGACCGCGGTGACGGTACACGTGCTGCAGGGCGAGCGCGAGCGTGCCAGCGCAAACAAGTCGCTGGGCAAGTTCGACCTGCAGGGCATCGAGCCGGCGCCGCGCGGCATGCCGCAGATCGACGTGACTTTCGACATCGATGCGAATGGCATTCTGCACGTGTCGGCCAAGGACAAGCACACCGGCAAGGAGCAAAAGATCGAGATCAAGGCCGGATCCGGCCTGTCCGACGAGGAGATCCAGCGCATGGTCTCCGATGCCGAGGCGAACAAGGAAGACGACAAGAAGTTCCGCGAACTGGTGGCCACGCGCAACAAGGCCGACCAGCTGGTGCATGCCACGCGGACCGCGCTGAAGGAGCATGGCGGCAAGGTGCCGCCGGATCAGCTCAGCACCATCGAGGGCGCGCTGGCGGACCTGGAAAAGGTCAAGGACGGCGACGACAAGACGGCTATCGAGTCGAAAGTGACCAAGCTCGAGGAGGTCAGCCAGGCGTTGTTTGCCGCGGCCCAGGGTGGTGCCGGTGCCGAAGCTGGCGCCGGTCCGCAGACCGCCCCGAACGACGGTGCCGCCGATGACGTGGTCGACGCCGAGTTCACCGAGGTCAAGGACGACAAGAAGTAGGCGACGTCTGGTGGCATCGATGGCGACCGGCGCAACCCGTGACTGGAAATCTCCGGCGCGGTTTGCGCGGCCGTGGTGGTATGGCAGAGCGCGGTTCTACGCAGGGGTATATACGATGGTGCGGGCGGGGTCATGAGCGAGCGGGACTATTACGAGGTGTTGGGTGTCCGCCGCGATGCCGGTACGGCGGAGCTGAAGACGGCGTTTCGCCGCCTGGCGATGAAGTACCACCCGGACCGCAATCCCGACGATCCCACGGCGCAGGACAAGTTCAAGGAGGCCAAGCAGGCCTACGAAATCCTTGGCGACGAGCGCAAGCGCGCGATGTACGACCAGTACGGGCATGCCGCGTTCGAGAACGGCGGCGGTCGCGGTGGCGCCGGCTTTGCCGACATGGGTGATGTATTCGGCGACATCTTCGGTGACATCTTCGGGCACCACGGCGGCCGTGGGCGCCAGGCGCGCGGTGCCGACCTGCGCTACATCATGGAGCTCGATCTCGAGGAAGCCGTGTTCGGGGTCGGCCGGCAGATCAAGATACCCACGATGGTCAGCTGCCAGCATTGCCACGGCAGCGGCTCGGAAGACGGCAAGGTGAGCACCTGCGGCACCTGCCGCGGGCATGGCCGCGTGCGCATGCAGAACGGCATTTTTTCAATCCAGCAGACCTGTCCCACTTGTGGGGGTACCGGGCAAACCATCGAAAAGCCGTGCCTGCAATGCCGGGGCGAGGGCCGCGTCGAGGAAACCCGCACGTTGGAGGTACAGATTCCCTCCGGCGTCGACAACGGCGACCGCATCCGCCTCAGTGGCCAGGGCGAGGCCGGCCCGGCCGGCGTGCCAGCCGGCGACTTGTACGTGGAAGTGCGGGTGCGCGAGCACGCCATCTTCACGCGCGATGGCAACGACCTTTACTGCGAAGTACCGATCCGCTTCTCCCAGGCGGCGCTGGGCGTCACCCTGGCGGTGCCCACGCTGGAAGGCGAGGTGCCGATCAACATCCCGCCGGAAACCCAGACCGGCACCCAGTTCCGCCTGCGTGGGCGTGGCGTCGAGTCGGCCCACAACAAGCGGCACGGCGACCTCATCTGCCGCGTGGTGGTGGAGACCCCGGTGCGCCTGACCCGGCAGCAACGCGAGTTGTTGAGTTCACTCGAGGCCACGTTCGCGGACGACGAAGCCTGCACGCATACGCCCCGGGCCAAGGGCTGGCTGGATGGCGTACGCCGGTTCTGGTCGCGGGTCACGGCGTGAGCGCGACCCGGCGAGCCCTTCCTTCCGGGCCGCGGCCGGGCAGGGCTGGCCGTGGCTGAGCAGCCGGTCCGGGTGGCCGTCAACGGCGCTTCCGGGCGCATGGGCACGGCCCTGTGCCACCTGCTGGCGGACGACCCGCGCTTCGTCCTGCTGCGTGCCGTGGTGTCGCCACAGTCTGCCAGCCTCGGTACCCCGGTACCCGCCGGTGCCAGGCAGGCGTTGCGCTATGCAAGCGGCTGGGATGATGCGCCGGGGCTGGATGTGGTCATCGATTTCAGCTCGCCGGCCGGGCTCGACGGGGCGCTCACGCATTGCCTGCAGGCAGGCGTCGCCCTGGTGGCGGGCAGCACCGGCTACGACGCGGCGACGGACGAGCGCCTGCGCGCGGCGGTCGGACGGATTGCATTGTTGCGCGCGGCGAATTTCAGCCTCGGCGTCGCGGTCATGCGGCGCCTGCTGCGGGAGGCCGCTGCCGCCTTGCCGGACTGGGACGTGGAGATCATCGAGGCCCATCACCGCGGCAAGCGTGATGCGCCCTCCGGCACGGCACTGGCTTTGGGCACCGCCGTGCGCGAGGGTCGTGGCCTAGGTCCCGATACGGCGGCCTATGTGTTCGAACGTGCCTCGCTCAGCGCCGAACGGACGCAGGGCACGATAGGCATGTCCTCGATCCGCGGCGGTGACCTGGCCGGCGACCACACGGCCATGCTCATGGCCTCCGGTGAGCGCCTCGAGCTTATCCATCGCGCCACCGACCGTGCAGTCTTTGCGCGTGGGGCCTTGCATGCGGCGTACTGGTTGCGCGCGCAGCCACCCGGGCTATGGAGCCTGGAGGATGTGCTCGCCAGGCCGGACGCGGGGCGCTGATGACGGTCGACCGCAACTTGGTGCACAGCCGTGGCGCGCGCCCCGCTGGCGTGGCGCCGATCGATGTGATCTCGGTGCAATCACAGGTGGTCTATGGTCACGCCGGCAACAGCGCCGCGGCCGAGCCCTTGCGCCAGCTTGGCTTGCGCGTGGCCGAAGTGCCCACCACCTTGTTCAGCAATGCCCCGGTGTACCCGACGACGCGAGGCCGCGTGCTGCCTGGCGACTGGGTGGCCGACCTGCTGCGTGGGGTCGAGGAACGCGGCCTGCCTGCCAGGGCCCGCATCCTGTTGTCCGGCTATCTCGGCACCGCCGCCATCGGCACGGCTTTGGCCGATTGGATGGACGAGGTCCTGCCGCGGCATCCGCAGTTGCGGTATTGCCTCGATCCGGTGCTGGGCGACCTGCACATCGGCATGTATGTCGAACCAGGGCTGCTCGACGTCGTCCGCGAGCGACTGTTGCCACATGCGTGGCTGCTCACGCTGAACGTCTTCGAGCTCGGTCAGTTGTGCGGGCGGGCCTGCGCGACGGAAGCCGAATGCCTGGAGGCAGCGCGCGAATTGCAGCGCGGTGGCGTCGCGTGGGTGGTGGTGCATGGCATCGAGCTTGCCGCCGACAGTCTCGGGGCCTTGGCCGTAGGCACCGACGCGGGCTATCGCCTGGCCACGCCGAAGTTGCCGATCGACGTCACCGGCACTGGCGATGTGTTTGCGGCCTTGCTGGCCGGCTTCCTGGTTCGTGGCGAGTCGCTGCCGCGGGCATTTGAACGCGCCACGGCCGGTGTCCACGTCGCCCTGGAGCAGACCCTGCGTGCCCAGGTGGAGGAGCTCGAGGTGCGTCTGGCGGCACCGGCTGCCGAGGACGATGGCCAAAGGCGCTTTAGCGTGACGTCCGTGGAATGAGCGGACGCTGTGCGGGTGCCCTGCCTCCGCTCATTTGGAGTGCGAGGCGTTGCGGTCGCGGCCGGCGCCAAGCTGCCGGTCCAGGGCGCCGAAGAGTTTCTTGAAGCCCCGGGAAAAGCGGCCGCGCCGTGTCTTGCGCAGCTTGTCCTGCTCGCTCACCAGCCACGCCACCTGGATGACTCGGCGCTCACCGGCGTAGGGCAGGTGGCCGTGGAAGGAATTGTCACAACGCTTGAACGCGGCGACCTCGCCATACAACGGCACCAGCTCGGGCGCGAGCAGGCTGTCGATGTCGTCGATCTTGCGCAGGAAGCGCAGGCAGCCATTGCTGGTGTCCGGCCACTGCGCGTTGAGGTAGATCAGCGCTGTGGCGACCTTGGACCGGCTGTCGGTGTGGATCGTGCCGTGGCGCTTGTTGAGTTGGCGGCACAGGGTCACCAGGGTCGGATAGCCGTCCAGATGCTCGATGTCCAGGTGCTTGCCGAGCACCTGGGCAAACGCCGGCGAGGTCACGTTGTCGATCAGCTGGTTGATCGAGGGGCCGCAATCGGTCGGATCGTAGGGAAAGAAGCCGGCGCTGCTGTAGCGCGGGAAATCGCGATCGAGTTCTGCAGAGGCTTCGCGGGGCAATTGGCCATGCGCCACCAGGAATGGAAAAGGTTCCTTCTGGATTGTCGTGTCCGCGCGTTGGAGACGCGAGGGATCAAGCAGGACGGTACTGTGCATGGATGTTCAGGTAGTCGTGGGCAGGCGCCAGTTTAGCCCGCAAGTCATGTACGGAGACCGGCAACGCAGGCTGCGGTTTATCCCATGTACGGTGGACATGGCGGCTGCCCACGCTTATTATCGGCAGCCGCCCTGCTGGTTTTTCTGAGCCGCACAAGCCGGTCACACCACGGCTTGCGGACTTTGTCGTATCCAAAATAAGGCGGTACCTCGTATGCCTATTCCTGCATTGCTCGCCCTCGCAGACGGCAGCGTGTTCCGCGGCCATGCCGTGGGCGCGATTGGCCAGACGGTTGGCGAGGTCGTCTTCAACACGGCCATGACCGGTTACCAGGAAATCCTGACCGATCCGTCCTACGCCCGGCAAATCGTCACCTTGACCTACCCGCACATCGGCAACACCGGGATCAATACCCAGGATGGCGAATCGGCGCAGGTGCAGGCAGCCGGGCTGGTGGTACGCGACGTGCCACGCGTCGCCAGCAACTGGCGCAGCAGCGAAAGCCTGACGGAGTACCTGCAGCGTTGCGGGACCGTGGCCATTGCCGGCATCGACACGCGCCGGCTGACCCGCATCCTGCGCGACAAGGGTGCGTTGGCCGGCTGCATCATGGCCGGCCCGGATGTCGACGTCGAGCAGGCGTTGGCGGCCGCGCGCGCCTTCCCGGGATTGGACGGCATGGACCTGGCCAAGGAAGTCAGCACGCGCGAGGCGTACGAGTGGAGCGAAGGCTGCTACGACCTCGACGGCGCCGCCTTCGACAACGTGCAGCCGCGCCACCGCGTGGTCGCCTACGACTTCGGTACGAAGTTCAACATCCTGCGCCTGCTGGCCCAGCGCGGCTGCGCCATCACCGTGGTGCCGGCGCAAACCAGCGCCGCGGAGGTGCTGGCCATGCAGCCCGATGGGGTGGTGTTGTCCAACGGGCCGGGTGATCCGGCCGCATGCACCTACGCCATCGACGCCACGCGCGAGCTGCTGGAGGCGAAGACCCCGTTGTTTGGCGTCTGCCTCGGCCATCAGCTCATGGCGCTGGCGCTCGGGGCGCGCACGGTGAAGATGAAGTTTGGCCACCACGGCGCGAACCACCCCGTAAAGGATCTGGATGACGGGCGTGTCCTGATCACTTCGCAGAACCACGGTTTCGCCGTCGACCCGGCGACCCTGCCCGGCAACACGCGGGTAACCCACAATTCGTTGTTTGACGGCTCGCTCCAGGGCTTCACGCTCACCGACCGCCCTGCGTTCTGCTTCCAGGGCCATCCCGAGGCCAGCCCCGGGCCGCATGATATCGACTACCTGTTCGATCGTTTCGTGAAGCTGCTGCAGGAGGCAGGCTCCCATGCCTAAGCGCACCGATATCAAGAGTGTTCTCATCATCGGTGCCGGCCCGATCGTCATCGGGCAAGCCTGTGAGTTTGATTACTCCGGGGCCCAGGCCTGCAAGGCGCTGATGGAGGAGGGCTACCGGGTCATCCTGGTCAACTCCAACCCGGCCACGATCATGACCGACCCCGACACCGCCGACGCGGTGTACGTGGAGCCGATCAACTGGCAGACCGTGGCCCGCATCATCGCCAAGGAGCGGCCTGACGCGGTGCTGCCGACCATGGGCGGCCAGACCGGCCTGAACTGCGCACTGGACCTGGCCGACCACGGCGTGCTTGAACAATACGGCGTCGAGCTGATCGGGGCGCGGCGCGACTCGATCCGCATGGCCGAGGATCGCGAGCTGTTCCGAAACGCGATGGACGAGATCGGCCTCGAGTCGCCGCGCTCGGCGATCGCGCGCTCGCTCGAAGAGGCACGCGCCGGACAGGTCGCGCTGGGCTATCCGTGCATCGTGCGACCCTCGTTCACGCTCGGTGGCACTGGCGGCGGCATCGCCTACAACGTCGAGGAATTCGAGGCGATCGTCACCCGCGGGCTGGAGATGTCGCCCGTGCACGAGGTGCTGATTGACGAATCGGTGCTGGGCTGGAAGGAATTCGAGATGGAAGTGGTCCGCGATACCGCGGACAACTGCATCATCGTCTGCGCGATCGAGAACGTCGATCCGATGGGCGTGCATACCGGCGACTCGATCACCGTGGCGCCGGCGCAGACCCTGACCGACAAGGAGTACCAGCGCCTGCGCGACTACTCCATTGCCGTGTTGCGCAAGGTCGGCGTGGACACCGGCGGCTCCAACGTGCAGTTTGGCGTCAACCCGGTGGACGGCCGCGTGGTGGTGATCGAGATGAATCCGCGCGTGTCACGCTCGTCGGCCCTGGCTTCCAAGGCCACCGGCTTTCCCATCGCCAAGGTGGCGGCGAAACTCGCCGTCGGCTATACGCTCGACGAACTGAAGAACGAGATCACCGGCGGCCTGACCCCGGCCTCGTTCGAGCCATCCATCGACTACGTGGTCACCAAGATTCCGCGCTTTGCGTTCGAGAAGTTCCCCAGCGCCGATGCCCGGCTGACTACGCAGATGAAGTCGGTCGGCGAAGTCATGGCCATTGGCCGCAGCTTCCACGAATCGCTGCAAAAGGCCCTGCGCGGCCTGGAGATTGGCAAGACCGGCCTGAACCCGACCGGCCTGGACTACAGCAGCCAGGACGGCATGGCCGTACTCCGGCGTGAGCTGCGCGAACCGCATGCGGCGCGCATCTTCCACGTCGCCGACGCGTTCCGCGCCGGCCTGGGTCTCGACGAGCTCTTCGAGCTCAGCCACATCGACCCCTGGTTCCTGGCCGCGATCGAAGATCTCGTGGCCAGCGAGGCCAGCATCGCCGCCGATGGCATCAGCGCGCTGGACCACGAGCGCATGACCGGGCTCAAGCGCCTGGGCTTCAGCGACGCGCGCATTGCCGAGGTGCTCGGCACCGACGAAGCTTCGGTGCGCCACTTGCGCCACACCCTGGGCATACGCCCGGTCTACAAGCGCGTGGATTCCTGCGCCGGCGAATTCGCCACCGGAACCGCCTACCTGTATTCGACCTACGAAGAGGAGTGCGAGGCGGAACCCAGCGGGCGGGACAAGATCATGGTGCTTGGCGGTGGCCCGAACCGGATCGGGCAGGGCATCGAGTTCGACTACTGCTGCGTGCACGCATCGCTGGCGCTGCACCAGGATGGCTACGAAACCATCATGGTGAACTGCAACCCGGAGACCGTGTCCACCGATTACGACACTTCCGACCGGCTGTACTTCGAACCGGTCACGCTGGAGGACGTGCTCGAGATCGTGCACGTGGAGCAGCCCAAGGGCGTCATCGTGCAGTACGGCGGGCAGACCCCGCTGAAGCTGGCCCGCGCCCTGGAAGCCGCCGGCGTGCCCATCATCGGCACCAGCCCGGACTCGATCGACCTGGCCGAGGACCGCGAGCGCTTCCAGCACCTGATCGCCAAGATCGGCCTGCGCCAGCCGGTCAACCGCACCGCACGCAACGCCGAGGAAGCGCTGACCCTGGCCCGGGAGATCGGCTACCCGCTGGTCGTGCGCCCGAGCTATGTGCTGGGTGGCCGGGCCATGGAAGTGGTGCAGGACGATGCCGACCTCACCGCCTACATCCGCGACGCCGTGCAGGTGTCGAACAATTCACCGGTGTTGCTCGACCGCTTCCTCGACCACGCGGTCGAGGTCGACGTCGACGTGATTGCCGACGCGCAAGGCCAGGTGTTGATTGGCGGCATCATGGAGCACATCGAGGAGGCGGGGGTGCATTCGGGCGATTCGTCCTGCTCGCTGCCGGCGTATTCCTTGTCGCAGGCCATCCAGGACGAGTTGCGGCGCCAGGTCAGCTTGATGGCGCGCGAGCTCAAGGTGTGCGGCTTGATGAACACGCAGTTCGCGATCCAGGGCGATGCCGTCTACGTGCTCGAAGTGAACCCGCGCGCCTCGCGCACGGTGCCCTTCGTGTCCAAGGCCACCGGCGTGCCCCTGGCCAAGGTTGCGGCGCGCGTCATGGCCGGGCGTTCCCTGGCCAGCCTGGGCGCGAGTGCCGAGGTCTTGCCACATTACTTCTCGGTCAAGGAGGCGATCTTCCCGTTCCTCAAGTTCCAGAACGTGGACCCGATCCTCGGCCCGGAAATGCGCTCGACGGGCGAGGTCATGGGTGTCGGCCGCAGTTTCGGCTCGGCCTTTGCCCGCGCCCACGAGGCGGCCGGCATCAAGCCGCCGGCGCTGGGCAAGGTGTTCCTCTCGGTGCGCAACGCGGACAAGGAGTTGCTGGTGCCCATCGCCAGGGAGATCATCTCGCGCGGTTTCAGCCTGGTCGCGACCTCCGGCACGGCAAACCACCTGACCGCGCATGGCCTGATCTGCGCGCGGGTGAACAAGGTGCTCGAGGGCCGTCCGCACATCGTGGACTTGATCAAGAACGGCGAAATCGTCTATATCGTCAACACCACCGAGGGCAAGCAGGCCATTGCCGATTCCTTCTCGATCCGGCGCGAGGCGCTGCAGCACCACGTCACCTATTCGACCACCCTGGCCGGAGCGCGGGCGCTGGTGCATTCCCTGGATTTCCGCAGCGACGGTGCCGTGCACAGCCTGCAGGAGTTGCATCAGGAGTTGAACACATGAATCGTGCACCCATCACCAAGGCTGGCGCCGCCCGGTTGCGGGCCGAGCTCGAGCGCCTGAAGTTCACCAGCCGGCCACGCATCATTGCCGCCATTGCCGAGGCGCGCGCGCACGGTGACCTCAAGGAGAACGCGGAATACCATTCGGCGCGCGAGGAGCAAAGCTTCATCGAGGGCCGCATTGCCGAGCTGGAGGCCTTGCTTTCGACCGCCGAGGTCATCGATGTCGCCCAGCTCAACCCGGGCGACCGCATCGTGTTTGGCGCCACCGTCGACCTGGAGGACGAGGACGCCGGCACGCGGGTCACCTACCAGATCGTCGGCGACCTGGAGGCGGACATCAAGCAGCGCCTGATCGCGGTTTCCTCGCCGATCGCGCGCGCCCTGATCGGCCAGCACGTGGGCGACAGCTTCGAGTTCACCGCGCCTAACGGGGTCAAGCACTACGAGATCATCGCCGTACGTTACCAGTGAGGGCGGTTGGTCGCTTCACGCAGCGCGGTCGAGCCCGCGCCGCAGGCCACAAAAAAGCGTCGGGAACGATTTTTGACATCGCGCAGCGATGGCCCGAAGGGTGGCTGCCAGGGATGGTGGCCACAAAAAAAGCCGCTTTCGCGGCTTTTTTTCCGGCTGCCTGGCGCCTCAGCGCTGGCGTGCCTTGAAACGTGGATTACTCTTGCAGATCACGAACAACTTGCCGCGGCGACGCACGATCTTGCAGTCACGGTGACGTGCCTTGGCGGATTTCAATGAGCTGAGCACCTTCACGGCGGACTCCAAGGATTGAATGAAGACAAGGGATTGGATCAAGACAAGTCCGTAATTTTAGCAATGCTTCGCCCGCTGCACAAGCCGTTGCCTGGCATCGGCCCGTGGCAGGCGGGCCTATTTCTGTTCCACACACACGCAGGACTGCCATGAACCCAGCGTCCAATGCATCCGACGCCCCCGTGCTGACCATCGATGGCCCTTCGGGGTCGGGCAAGGGCACGATCAGCGCACGCGTGGCCGACGCGTTGGGCTGGCACCTGCTGGACTCGGGCGCGTTGTACCGGGCTGCCGGATATGCCGCTGGCGTAGCCGGCCTGGACTTGTCCGATGCCGAGGCCGTCGCGCGCTGTGCACGCGCCATGCGGGTGCGCTTTCGGTCCGGCAGCGATGGCGCTGCGGCCCAGGTCATGGTGAATGGGCATGACGCGACCGACGCCTTGCGCACGGAAACGGCCGCGGGCGCTGCCTCGGCAATCGCCGCGCTGCCGGAGGTGCGTGCGGCCTTGGTGGACCTGCAACTGGCCTTTCGCCGGCGACCCGGCCTGGTGGCGGACGGTCGCGACATGGGCACAGTGATCTTCCCGGATGCGGCCTTCAAGGTGTTCCTCACCGCGAGTGCCGCCGAACGGGCGAAAAGACGCTATAAGCAGTTGAAGGCAAAGGGGCTTGCCATTACACTTGCGGGTCTTCAGCGGGAGATCGAGGTGCGGGATCGGCGCGATGCGACGCGTGCGGTCGCTCCCCTCAAGCCAGCTGACGATGCCGTGGTGCTGGACACCACCGGCGTCGGTGTCGATGAAGTGGTAGCAAAAGTTCTTGCCGTCGTGCGGCCGTAATCGCGTTCGCGCGGCGTCTTTCGTGCCCTGCCCATGCAGGGAACTCCCATGGCAGAGCGGGCCGTCCTGGATCTGGCGGCCGTGACGCCCTTACCGGTGGACGCGGGTTGTCCTTGCGGCTCGAGCTTGATCGCAATGACCGCGCTCCGTTCCCATTCTGGAACCCTTATGACTGAAAGTTTTGCCGAACTGTTTGAACAAAGCCAGCAGGCCATTGCCAAGCTGAAGCCCGGAGCCATCGTCACGGGCATCGTCGTTGAAATCCGCAATGACGTGATCGTGGTCAATGCCGGCCTGAAGAGCGAAGGTATTGTCCCGATCGAGCAATTCAAGGACGAGAAGGGTGAACTGGAAGTCCAGGTCGGCGACGAGGTCAAGGTGGCCCTCGAGGCTCTGGAAGACGGTTTCGGCGAGACCAAGCTTTCGCGCGAGAAGGCCAAGCGTTCCATGGTGTGGGACGACCTGGAGCAGGCGTTCGACAAGGAAGAAACCATCAGCGGCATGATTTCCGGCAAGGTCAAGGGCGGCTTCACCGTCGACATCAAGGATGTCCGCGCGTTCCTGCCTGGCTCGCTGGTCGATGTGCGCCCAGTGCGCGACCCGGCCTATCTCGAGGGCAAGGAACTCGAGTTCAAGATCATCAAGTTGGACCGCAAGCGCAACAACGTGGTGGTCAGCCGCCGCGCCGTCGTCGAGACCGAGTTCTCCGAGGAGCGCGAGAAGCTGATGGAGCGCCTGGTCGAGGGTGCGGTGCTGAAGGGCGTGGTGAAGAACCTCACCGACTACGGCGCGTTCGTGGACCTGGGCGGCATCGATGGCCTGCTGCACATCACGGACATGGCCTGGAAGCGCGTGCGCCATCCCTCCGAGGTGGTCAACGTGGGCGACGAGCTGGAAGTGCGCGTGCTCAAGTACGACCGCGAGCGCAACCGCGTTTCGCTCGGCCTGAAGCAGTTGGGCGATGACCCGTGGGTCAACATCTCGCGGCGCTACCCGGTCGGTTCGCGCCTGTTCGGCAAGGTGTCCAACGTCACCGACTACGGCTGCTTCGTCGAGATCGAGCCGGGCGTGGAAGGCCTGGTGCACGTCTCCGAGATGGACTGGACCAACAAGAACGTCAATCCGGCCAAGGTGGTTCAGGTCGGAGACGAGACCGAAGTCACCGTGCTGGACGTGGACGAGGAGCGGCGCCGCATCTCGCTCGGCATCAAGCAGACGCGGTCCAACCCGTGGGAAGCGTTTGCCGCCATGCACAAGAAGGGCGACAAGGTGTCCGGCCAGATCAAGTCGATCACCGACTTCGGCGTGTTCATCGGCCTGGAAGGCGGCATCGACGGGCTGGTGCATCTGTCCGACATCTCCTGGCAGATGTCCGGCGAAGACCTCGTACGCAACTTCAAGAAGGGCGACGAGATCGAGGCTGTCGTGCTCGCGGTCGACCCGGAGCGCGAGCGCATCTCGCTTGGCATCAAGCAGATGGAACAGGATCCGTTCGGCCAGTTCATGGCGACGAATCCGCGCGGCAGCATCGTCACCGGCACGGTGAAGGAAGTCGATCCCAAGGGTGCGGTGATCGATCTTGGCGAGGGTGTCGAAGGCTATCTGCGCGCCAACGACATCGCCAAGGAGCGCATTGACGACGCCACCGAGCACCTGAAGGTGGGCGACACGGTCGAAGCCAAGTTCACCGGCATGGACCGCAAGGGCCGGCAGTTGGCGCTGTCGATCCGCGCCAAGAGCGAAGAGGGCTTGCCCGAAGCGCCCAGTGCCGGCAGCGACTATGCGGCGGCGGCGAGCGGCACGACCAAGCTCGGGGCCTTGCTCAAGGAGCAGTTGGACAAGGCTGAGTAGGGGACGGCTTTGCCGGGGAAGTGGCAGGGTCGTGTACGCGACCCTGCCGGTAACGTCAGGGACATTGGGGTGCCATGACCAGATCCGAATTGATCGAGACGCTTGCCAGGCGCCAGATGCATCTTGCGTTCGCGGATGTGGAAATGGCGGTCAAGAGCGTGATCGAGCAGATGAGTTCCGCGCTCGCCCACGGCGAACGCATCGAGGTGCGGGGGTTTGGCAGCTTTTCCCTGCATTACCGGGCCTCACGCATCGGTCGCAACCCCAAGACCGGCGCCACGGTGGCGTTGCCCGGCAAGCACGTGCCACATTTCAAGCCTGGCAAGGAACTGCGCGAGCGCATCAACCTGGGTCGCTCCGGCGCAGGCGAATAATCCGCGCCGCGCCTGCGGCAACCTGCGTCGACAGCCGGCGGGGTTGCTGCGGCACGTCCGGCACGTGGCTGTGCCTGCGCCGGTCAATCGGGTAGAGTTTTCGGCATGCGCCTGCTTGCGTTCATGATACTTGCCTTGTTTGTCGCCGCCGGAGTGATGGTGGGCGCGCTCAATGCCGAATCGGTAGCCTACGACTTTGCGTTTTTCCAGGTGCACTGGCCCAAGGGGGCGGCCTTGCTCGGCGCCCTTGTGGTGGGATGGCTGCTTGGCGGGCTGACCGCATGGCTGGGCGTGAGCCTGGCCGCGCGCCGGCGCCGTCGTGAGCTGCAGCGTGGCAGCGGCAAGAGCGCACCGCCGCGGCCATGAATTTCCTTTACCTGCTCGTGGTGCTGTTGCCGATCGCCTTCGGCGTCGGCTGGTGGGCGTCGCGCCGCGCCGTGGCGCAGCGTTCGGGGGCCCAGGTCAGCGAACTGTCGTCGGATTATTTCCGTGGCCTGAACTACCTGCTCAACGAGGAGCAGGACAAGGCCATCGAGGTCTTCCTCCGGCTGGCCGAATACAACCACGACACGGTGGAAACCCATCTCGCCCTGGGCAACCTGTTCCGGCGCCGCGGCGAGGTCGACCGGGCGATTCGCGTGCACCAGCACCTGGTGTCACGCTCCGGCTTGTCGGATGCGATGAAGACCATTGCCTTGCTTGAGCTGGGCGAGGACTACGTGCGCTCCGGCCTGCTCGACCGGGCCGAATCCCTGTTCTCGGATCTGGTGGCGATGAAGGCCCACGCGCCATCGGCCTTGCGCCACTTGATCGCGATCTACCAGCACGAGCGCGACTGGCACAAGGCAATCGAGCATGCGCGCCGGCTAGAGGCCATGACCGGCGAGGACCAGACGCCCACGATCGCGCAGTTCTACTGCGAGCTTGCCGACCGCTCGCGACAACACGGCGCACGGGCCGAGGCGCGCGAGTACCTGCAGCAGGCGTTTGCCTGCCAGCCTGCCTGCGTGCGTGCCTTCATGCTGACCGGCCAGTTGGAAGCCGAAGACGGTCATCACGCAGCCTCGGTGGATGCGTACGAGGCCGCCATCGAGGCGGACAGTGCCTTCCTGCCCGGGATCCTGCCGCCGCTCCTGGCCAGCTACGCGCGTTCGCACCAGATGGACCGTGCCGAGAAATTCCTGAGCAGTCTGCTCGGTCGCTACCACGGCGTGTCGCCCGTGCTCGCCCTGACCAGGCTCTACCGGCAGCGCGATGGCGAACGGGCTGCGATCGATTTCCTCACCGCGCAATTGCGCCAGCGTCCGTCAGTGCGCGGCCTGATGGCGCTGATCGACGCCACCATGGACAAGGTGGAGGGCGAGGCCCATGACAATTTCCTGATACTGCGCGACCTCACCACCAAATTGCTGGAAGGGCAGGCGATGTATCGCTGCAACCGGTGCGGCTTTGGCGCCAAGGCCCATCACTGGCAATGCCCGAGCTGCAAGAGCTGGAGCACCATCCGGCCGATCCATGGCGTGGCCAGCGAGTGACATGGCCGCTCTGGCCGCATGCGCATGGCTGTTTGCCGCGTTCGCGATCGCGCTGCTGCTGGCGCAGGCCGCCATTGCCTACGCCAACTGGCGCGGCCTGCTGGACCGCCCTGGACACCGGCGTTCGCATCGCGTGCCAACCCCACGTGGTGGCGGCATCGGCATCGTGGTTGCCCTGCTGGTGTGCGCGCCACTGGTGCTGGCGGACATCTGGCCGACTGGCCTGATAGTCAGCTGGATGGCCTGCCTGGCGTTGGTGGCATGTGTCGGTTGGCTGGATGACCACCGCAGCCTGCCGGTGTTGCCGCGGCTGGCGGTGCAGGTGCTGGCGGTGGGGTGGTTTTCCGCCGTCATGCTGTCCGGGTCGGCCTCCTGGTGGTGGCTGCTGTTGCTGGTGCCGGCCGGGGTGTGGAGCATCAACCTGCACAATTTCATGGATGGAATCGACGGCCTGCTTGCCATGCAGGCATTGTTCGTCGCAGCCGGCCTGGCGGTGCTGGCGTGGTCGCGCGGAGCCCCGGGGCTGGCGCTGGCAATGGCGGTGCTGGCCTGCGCTGCGCTGGGATTCTGGATCTTGAATCGCCCGCCGGCGCGCATCTTCATGGGCGACGTCGGCAGCGGCAGTGTCGGCTGGGCCATCTTTGCCTTCACCGCGATGGCCTGGCGGATCGACCCGGCCTTGATCTGGCCGGCACTGGTCCTGTCCTCGGTGTTCGTCGTCGACGCCGGGCTGACCCTGCTCTCACGCATGCTGCACGGCCGACGCTGGTACGCTGCACATCGCGAACACGTCTACCAGTGGTTGGTGCGCCGCGGCGCCACGCATGGGCAGGTCGGCGTCGGCTATCTGGCATGGAATCTCGTGGTGGCGGCGCCACTGGCATGGTTGGCGGCTATTCACCCATCCAGCGGCATCGCCCCTACCATGGGCGCCTATGTGCTTGCCGGGCTGGCGTGGCTGCTGTTGAAGCGCCGCCTGGTCCATCGTTCCCCGCGGAAGGTCCGTCATGCTGCTGCGTAATACCGTCGCCCGCATCCACCCCCGCCTGGCCGTGGTCGCCCATGACCTGGCCATGGTGGCGTTGGCGTGGTGGGTGGCGAAACTGCTGCGGTATGCGCTGCAGCCCAACGAGCTGGTGCAGTTCCACACCCTGGAATTCCCGCTGGTGCTGCTGGTGCAGGGCCTGATCCTGCGCTGGACCGGCTTGTACCGCAGCGTGTGGCGCTTTGCCAGCCTGCCGGACTTGTGGAATATCCTCAAGGCGGTGATCGTGGGCACGGTGGCGGTCGCCGCCGTGCTCTTCGTCTACGATCGCCTGGATGCCGTGCCGCGGGCGACGCTGGTGTTGTATCCGGTGTTGCTGGCTACCTTGCTGGGTGGCCCGCGCCTTGCCTATCGCTATTGGAAGGACAGCCGTAGCGAACGCCACGGGACGGATGATGCCAAGCGCGTGATCATCATTGGCGCCGATCGCGCCGGCGAGGTGTTGTCGCGCAACCTGCAGCGTGACAGCAGTTACCGGGTGGTGGGTTTCGTCGACGAGCGGCCGAGCTTGCACGGAGCCGTCATCAATGGCCACCCGGTGCTCGGATCGGTTTCCAACTTGCGTTCGCTGGCCCGCGAGACCGCGGCCCAGATGCTGCTGATCGCCATGCCCGAGGCCAGCACCGGCGAGATGCGCCGCGTGGTGGCCCTGTGCGACGAGGCTGACCTGCCGTATCGCACCGTGCCGCGCCTGCAGGACGTCCTGGCCGGGCGGGCCCAGGACAACGAAATCAAGGAAGTGGCGATCGAGGATCTGCTGGGTCGCGATGCGGTCGAGCTGGATTGGATCGCAATCCACGCCGCCTTGAGTTCGCGCCGCGTGCTGGTCACCGGCGGTGGCGGGTCGATCGGTTCCGAGCTGTGCCGGCAGGTTGCCAGGCTGGGCGCGCATTCGCTCACTGTCGTCGAGCACAGCGAATACAACCTGTATCGCATCATGCAGGAGCTGCGTACGGATTTTCCCGAACTGATCGTCAACGGCGTGCTGGCCAGTTGCGGCGACGCGGTGGCCATGCGGCGCACGTTTGCCGAAAGCATGCCGCAGGTCGTCTTCCATGCGGCGGCGTACAAGCACGTGCCGCTGCTGCAGGCGCAGCTGCGTGCCTCGTTCTGCAACAACGTGCTGGGTACGCGCACCGTGGCCGACATCGCCGCGGCGACCGGCGTGGAATGTTTCGTGATGATCTCGACCGACAAGGCGGTCAACCCGACCAGCGTGATGGGTGCGTGCAAGCGCACGGCCGAGATCTATTGCCAGAACCTGGACGCGCGCTCCAAGACCCGTTTCATCACCGTGCGTTTCGGCAATGTGCTGGATTCGGCGGGTTCGGTGGTGCCCTTGTTCCGCCGCCAGATTCGCGCCGGCGGGCCGGTGACCGTCACGCATCCGGAGATGACCCGCTATTTCATGCTCATCCCGGAAGCCTGCCAATTGATCATGCAGGCGGCCACCCTGGGTACCGGCGGCGAGATCTTCGCCCTGGACATGGGTGAGCCGGTGCGCATCCGCGACCTCGCCGAACAGATGATCCGCCTGGCGGGCAAGAAGCCGGGCAGCGAGATCCCGATCGTCTATACCGGCCTGCGCGCCGGTGAGAAATTGTTCGAGGAACTCTTCCATCCGCTGGAGAACTACAGCAGCACGCGGCACGCGAAGATTCTCCTGGCGCGCCATCGGGAAGTGTCCTGGGAGCTGTTGCAGACCTTGCTGGACAAGGCCAACGATGCCGCGTCGGAGTTTGATGAAGAAGAGCTGCGACGCTGCGTATCCAGCCTGCTGCCGTCGTTCCGCTGGAGCGAAGCGGCGCAGCCGGACAACGTGGTGTCGATTCGTCGCAATGAAGTCGGGGAGAGTTGAGTGAGCAAGCCGTTGCGCAAGGTGGTATTTCCCGTGGCCGGCCTGGGTACGCGTTTTTTGCCTGCGACCAAGGCGGTGGCCAAGGAGATGTTGCCAGTACTCGACCGGCCATTGATCCAGTACGCCGTGGATGAGGCCGTGGACGCCGGCGCGGACACGCTGATTTTCGTCACCAACCGCTACAAGCATGCTATTGCCGATTACTTCGACAAGGCCTACGAGCTGGAAGCCAAGTTGCACGAGCGCGGCAAGGAAGCCCTGCTTGCCCTGGTCCAGGGCACGCTGCCGCGCCACGTGCGCGCCATCTTCGTCACCCAGCCCGAAGCGCTGGGCCTGGGGCATGCCGTGCTCTGCGCGCAGCCGGTGGTCGGCGACGAGCCATTTGGCGTGGTGCTTTCCGACGACCTGATCTGGAATGGCCCGGCTGGCACCGGCAAGGGTGCGCTGCGGCAGATGGCCGAACTGGCCGATGCGCAACAGGCCGGCGTGATCGCGGTCGAGCAGGTGCCGGCGCAGGACACGGACAAGTACGGCATCGTCGATGCCTTGCCGATCGATGCGCACAGCGGGGTGATCCGCCACATGGTGGAAAAACCCAAGCCCGCCGACGCGCCATCCAACCTCGGCGTCGTCGGGCGCTACGTCTTGCCGCCGCGCATCTTCCAGTTGCTGGAGGAAACCACGCCCGGGGCGGGTGGGGAGATCCAGTTGACCGATGCGATCGAGGCGCTGTTGCGTGAGCAGGGCAAGGTGCTGGCCTACCGCTTCGAGGGCACGCGCTTCGATTGCGGCAACAAGGCTGGCCTGGTCCGTGCGACCATACACATGGCCATGCAGGACCCGGAGCTCGCGGCGGTGGTGCGCTCGCTGCTGCAGGAGGCGTGATCGATCCAGGTGTGGCCGCTGGTCTCGCGCGAGGGCGCGCGGCGTGACTACACGTGGTTCGGGTGGCCATGAAGCAGACTGCAGCACCGCATTACTACCGCGACACCGCAACCGCCTATACGCCTTACGCCCCGCTGGCCGGACGGGCGCAGGCCAGGGTGGTGGTCATTGGGGGCGGCTTTGCCGGATTGAACACCGCGCTCGGGCTGGCAGAGCGGGGCGTGGATGATGTGCTCCTGCTGGAGCGCGAGCAGGTCGGCTTCGGGGCCAGTGGGCGCAACGGCGGCTTCGTGTTTGCCGGGTATTCGCTGGGCGAGCTGGCGCTGTTGCAGCAGCTTGATGCCGCGCGCGCCGCGGCCCTGTTCCAGTTGACCCGCGATGCCGTGCAGTTGATCCGCAAGCGCATTGCGGACTACGCCATTGCCTGTGACGCCGTCGACCGTGGCGTGATCTGGGCCAACTGGTTCCGCGACCCCGAGGTGTTGGAGCGCCGCCAGAGCCTGCTGGCCGAGCACTACGGCGTGGAATGGCAGCGGCTGGAGCCCGATGAATTGCGGGAAATCGTGCGCACTGCGCGTTACCACGGTGGCCTGTTCGAGCAGGATGCCTTGCACCTGCACCCACTCAACTATGCCATTGGCCTGGCTGGCGCGGCGGCTGCGCGCGGGGTTGGCATCCACGAGCACAGCGGCGCCATCTCGGTGCACCGCCAGGGTACGCAATGGCAGGTGCGCACGGTGGACGGCGAGGTGTTGGCCGACCAGGTCGTGTTGGCCTGCGGTGGCTATCTCTCCGCGCTGCACAAGCGGGTGGACCGGTCGGTCCTGCCCATTGCCACCTATGTCATGGCCACCGAGCCCCTGGGCGAACGGCTGGACGATTGCCTGCGTACGCACGCCGCGGTGTACGACACCCGGTTTGCGTTCGACTATTACCGCGCGCTGCCGGATACCCGGCTGCTCTGGGGCGGCCGTATTTCCGTCCGCAACCGCTCGCCGCGCGCGGTGCAGCGCCTGCTGCGGAAAGACCTGCTGGCGGTATTTCCCCAGTTGCGTGGAATCGGCATCGATTATGCGTGGTCGGGCCTGATGAGTTACGCGCGGCACCAGATGCCGCAGATCGGGGGCGACGGCCAGGGCTTGTGGTGGGCGCAGGCATTTGGCGGCCATGGCCTGGCGCCTACTTGCGCCGCCGGCGAACTTCTGGCCTCGGCACTGGCCGGGGGCGACGACCGCTGGACCCAGTTCTCGTCGTTCGGCTTGGTCAGCGCGAGGCGCCCGCTGGGCTATGCGGCGGCGCAGGCCAGCTACTGGTGGCAGCAGGGTCGCGATTGGTTGAAGAAGGGATTGGAGGGATGAGTACGGAAATCGGGGATGAGGTCGGCACCATCGGCTGGAGCGATTTCGCCAAGGTCTTGCTGGTGGCCGGCACGGTGACACGCGTGGAGGCCTTTCCCGAGGCGCGTCGGCCGGCGTGGAAGATCTGGGTGGACTTCGGCGCCTATGGCGTGCGCAAGACCAGCGCCCAGGTCACCGAGCTCTATCGGGCCGAAGACTTGCAAGGGCGCCAGGTCATCGGCGTGATCAATTTTCCGGTCAAGCAGATCGGGCCGTTTCGCTCCGAGTTCCTTTTAACCGGGTTTCCCACGCCCGAAGGCGTGGTGATCAGCACCATCGAACGACGAGTGCCCAACGGTACGCGCATGGCGTGAGGCCTCCTGGCGGCTCCGGCCTGCAGCCTTGAGCCACCCTGCGCCAGCCAACGCCGCAGGCTGGGTCAATCGTCCGCGAGGGACTTCCTTCGCTCGGGAGTCCAGCAACGGACCCGCCGTCCAGCGGTCCTGCCGTCACCGCTCAATGCGTGCCGGCCCGCCCGTGTTGCTGGTCCAGCCAGACCTCGAGTCCCTGGGCATTGAGCTCGATGTCGGTGTGCAGCAGATCGGTGAGCGCCGTGCGTCCGCCGCGCCAGCCATGGGTGTCTGCGCGCTGCGCGTAGAGCGTCGTCAGGGCTGCAGTGAGCCGTGCGTGGCGATCCGGAGCACCGTCCGCTTCGCGGGCCAGGGCCACCATGGCATCGATCTGCGTGTGCAGGTCGGCGGCAAGTCGCTCGACATCTTCCACCCGGCCAAAGTGGGTCGGATACATGGCGGTTGGGTGCAGCGCGAGCAGGCGATCGATCGACGCATGCAGGGCCGCGGGGTCGAATTGCACCGGCGAGGTCGTGGGCAGGATGAAGGGCCCGGCGGCTGTATCGAAGTCGCGATAGGACAGGCCGAAGACGTCGCCGGTGAAGCACACGTTTGCCCGGGCGTCATGGATGGCCTGGTGGTGCTTGGCGTGGCCGGGGGTATGCAGGCAGCGCAGCGGTCGGCCGGCCAGGTCGATGACTTGCTCATCGGCGGATTCCACCACGCGCCCGGGCGCAACCGGTATCAGCTCCCCGTAGGCGCGCTTCATCTCGGCCTCGCCGTACACGGCACTGGCGCCGGCCCAGAGTTGCGTCGGATCAATCATGTGGCGGGCGCCGCGCGGGTGCACCAGCAGTCTCGCGTTCGGCAGTTGCGCCATCAGCGCACCGGCGCCGCCCGCGTGGTCGAGGTGCACGTGGGTGAGGATGAGCCAGTCGACGTCGGCGGCCGTCAGCCCGGCAGGCTCCAGCGCCGCCAGCAAGCGCGGTACGGAGAAGCCGGTGCCACAATCGACGTAGGCGCCGTGGCCGCGTTCGACAATCAGGTAGGCAGCGTCGAACCGTGGCCGGACAAAACCAGTGTCGATGGTGTGGATGCCTTCATCCGCGTGCATGGCGGGCCTCGTTGCGTTGTCGTTCGAGGATAACGGTTTTGCCGCGGTTCGGCGTCGCCACTTGGCCCTGCACCCGGCGCGCGTGCGCGGTGTGGCCCGGAGCCGCCGTGCTAGGCGGCGCTATACTCCAAAGCCATGTCCGTTGCAGGGGGGAGCCGGAGGTCCTGGCTCGACCGCGATGCGTCGGGAATCTCGGGATCATCATCGGTATTTGCTGGAGGCCTCCTCATGTCCGGATCGGTTGGGACCGCTGCCGCAATCATGTTTGCCATTGCCTTGATTCCGGTCCAGGCACATTCCTCGCCCCAACAGCCCCAATCTTCGCAACTGGTGCAGGCGCGACAGGCCGAGGACCCGCGCTATTCGCAGACTGAAAAGCCGCCGCTCCACGCCAAGCACTGGCTGGCCATCACCGGCAAGCCCCTGTCGGCAACCGCCGGGGCCTTGATCTTTGCCGAGGGCGGCAATGCCGTCGACGCGGCGGCGGCCATGCTCGCGGCCGGCTGCACCATGTGGGACACGCTCTCGTGCGGCGGCGAAACGCAGGCGCTGATCTACAACCCGCATACCAAGAAGGTGATCGGCCTAGATGCGCTGGGCGTGGCGCCGACCGGGGCGACCGCGGCCTACTACCATTCCAAGGGCTACCGCTTTCCGCCCGAATATGGTCCGCTCGCGGCGGTGACGCCAGGCACGGTCGGCGGCCTGCTCACCATGCTGGCCGAGTACGGCAAGCTGTCGCTGAAGCAGGTACTCGCCCCGGCCATCCAGATGGCTGACGGCTACGCCATGGAGGCGCAGCTGTCGAACACGATCGGGCATTTCCAGGACGAGCTGTCGAAGTGGAAATACTCGCGCGAGGTCATGCTGACGCACCCGGGCACCGCCCATCCGGCGCCGGAGGCCGGCGAGATCTTCGTGCAGAAGGATCTCGCAGACACCTGGCGCAAGCTGGTCGAGGCCGAGCAGCAGGCCCTGCAGCAGGGCAAGACCCGCAAGCAGGCGATCTACGCCGCCTACGACCGCTTCTACAAGGGCGATATCGCGCGTGAGCTGGTACGGGGCATGCGCGAGCAGGGCGGCCTGTTCACCATGGCCGATCTCGCGAACTGGAAGGTGCATTGGGAAGAGCCACTGCACACCAGCTACAAGGGCATCGAGGTCTACAAGCTGCAGGCCTGGACGCAGGGGCCGGCCATGCTGCAGGCGCTCAACATGCTTGAGAACACCGATGTAAAGAGCATGGGCTACAACTCCCCGCAGTACATCAACACGCTGTACCAGGTGATGAACTACGCGTTTGCCGACCGCGATTTCTACTACGGGGATCCGTACTTTCCGCCGGTCGAACCGGTCCATGGCCTGCTGTCCAAGTCTTACGCCAAGGCGCGCTTCGCGCTGATCGACACCAAGGGCAACGATCCAAACGTCAAGCCGGGTGACCCGTATCCGTACCAGGGCGCGACCAATCCATTCAAAAAGCTTTTGGCCGAGTGGAACCCGGCGGACTTCGAGCCGGCCAAATCGCAACCGCGCAGTGGACAGCAGGATGCGGTGCCGGCAAAGAAGGGCGATGGTCTCGCGGAAAATATACGCACGTCGGGTGCGAGGGAATTCCTGCCCGAGCAGGCGACGCCCGAACAAGCCGCGTTTGCCAGCGATTTCTATGCGGGCACCACCTCGATCGAGGCGGCGGACGCCGAAGGCTGGGTAGTGTCAGTCACGCCCAGCGGTGGCTGGGTGCCGGCCGTGATCGCGGGTCATACCGGGATTGGCCTCAGCCAGCGCGCGCAGAGCTTCGTGACTGACGCCAAGGATGGACCATTCAACGTGATCGAGCCTGGCAAGCGCCCGCGCGTGACGCTGACCCCGACGCTCGCGCTCAAGGACGGCGCACCGTATCTGGCGATGGCCGTGCAGGGCGGTGATTCGCAGGACCAGAACCTGTTGCAGTTCTTCCTCAACGTGGTCGAATTCGGCATGACCGTGCAGGAAGCGACCGAGGCGCCCAATTTCAACAGCTACCAGATGCGTTCCTCGTTTGGCATGCACGAAACCGAACCCGGCCGCATCCTGGTGGCCACATCCCTCCCGGATGCAACGCGCGAGGCGTTGAAGAAGATGGGCTATACGCTCGAATACGCGCAGCGCACTTCGGGGCCGATCAACGCAATCCAGTTCGACACCAATCACCACAGCATGTGGGGTGGCTCAAGCAATCACGGCGAAGACTACGGCATCGCGTGGTAAGCGCAAACGCACGCCGCCGCGGGATACAAGTCGGGTCGGTGCCGGCTTGCACTGACCGCCTTTGCCGCCGGCCTGATCGCTGGACGATGCGATTGGCGGCCACGCCTGGCCGCGCCGGGAGCTGAAGCGGAAGGCGCGCAAGCGGTGCATGCGCGCCCCCGCGGCCGGCTCGACCGGCCTTACCAGATCTTCACCAGTTGCTTGCCTGTGTGCACCATCTTGTCGCCAGGCTTGCATTGGAAGGCTTGGGCGAACTGCGGCATGTTGCTGGCCGCGGCGAACGCACGGACTGCGTCCGGCGAATGCGGATCGACGTTGAGCAGCAATTCGGCAAACTTCTCGCGGGTGGTGCCTTCCCACACGCGCGCGGAGCTGAGGAAGAAGCGCTGCTCCTGGGTCATCCCGTCGAGCTTCTCGTTGGCCTCCTTGGGGTCGGACTTCAGCGCTGTTTGCAGCGCGTCGTAGGCGATGTTCAGGCCACCGAGGTCGCCAATGTTTTCGCCCAGCGTCAGTTTGCCGTTGACGTGCAGGTCGGGCTTGCCCGGGATGGGCGCGTAAGCGTCGAACTGCTTCGCCAGCGCGCCCGTGCGCGCGTCGAACTGTTGCTGGTCCTGTTTGGTCCACCAGTTGACGCGGTTGCCGTGGCCGTCAAACTGGCTGCCTTGATCATCAAAGCCATGGCTGGACTCATGGCCAATCACCAGCCCGATGCCGCCGTAATTGACCGCATCGTCGCCCTTGGCGTAAAAGAACGGCGGTTGCAGGATCGCAGCCGGGAAGACGATGGTGTTGGTCGTCGGGTCGTAATAGGCGTTGATTGTCTGCGGCGTCATCAGCCATTCCTTGCGATCCGTCGGCTTGCCGATTTTGCCAATGTCGTAGTGGTAGTTGTATTTCGATGCCGCCTCAAGATTCGCGTACCACTTGTCCGGTGCGATCGTGAGGCCGCTCCAGTCGCGCCACTCGCCCTGGTCGGGATAGCCGATCTTCGGCAGGAACAGCGCCCATTTGTCGAGTGCCTTTTTTTTGGTTGCCGCGCTCATCCAGTCCAGGTGCTCAATGCGGTTCTTCAAGGCGTCACGCACATTGGTGACCAGTTGCTCGGCGCGGGCCTTGTCTTCGGGCGGGAAATACCGGGCCGCATAGAGTTCGCCAAGGCCCATGCCCATGGCGCCGTTGACCGCGCCGATCACACGCTTCCAGCGGGGTTGCTGCTCGGGCTGGCCGCGCAGCGTCTTGTTGTAGAAATCAAAATGGTTGTCCTGGAACGCCTGGCTCAAATAGGGCGAGGCATTGCTGACGAGGTGGGATTTCAGGTAAGCCTGCCATTGTGCGATCGGCGCATGCTCGATCAGCTGGTCGAACTCGGCGATGAACTTCGGCTGCGACAAGGAGAACCCCTTGCCCACGTCCACGCCTTGCGCCTTGAAGAACCGGTCCCAGGAGAAGTGCGGGCTGACCTTGTCGGCCTCGGCCACGGTGACGAAGTGGTACTGGTTGTCGAGGTTGCGCAGCTCGGTCGGTGACAGGGATGCCTTGGCGAGGCTGGTTTCGAACGCGAGCACGTCGTTGGCCTGCTTGCTTGCGTCGGCCGCGGGCGTGCCGGTCAGCGCCAGCGACTTCGCGACGTAGGCGACGTAGGCGTCGCGGATGGCCTTGTACTTGGGCTCCAGGTAATAGTCACGCGTGGGCAAGCCAAGCCCGTCCTGGTTGACGAAACCAATCTGTTGCGTGGCGTCCTTGAAGTCGGCACCGGAACTGAAGTCGAAGACGTAGCTGTCGCCGTTGTTGTAGCTGGTGCCGATGAAATCGGCGACGTCAGCGGGCGTCTTCAGCGCCTCGATCTGCGCCAGCTGGGGCTTGATGGGCTCGTAACCCAGCTTGTCGATGGCGGCCGTGTCGAGGCCGGCGACATAGAGCTTGCCGAGCTTTTGTTCGAGCTCGCTGCCCGTGTGGTTCTTGACGTCCTGCGCCGCGTTCTGCAGGAGTTGCTTTTGTTGCAGCAGGCTCTTCTCATGCAGGATGCCGAATGCGCCCCAACGGGTCTGGTCGGCTGGCATGGGATTGGCCTGGTTCCACTTCGCGTTCACGTAATTGGCGAAGTCGTCGCAGGGGTTGTACTGGTCGTCGAGGGTGAACGCGATCGGTTGGTCGGCAGGAATGACCACGCTTGCGGCCGCCGCGGGCGCACTGTGCGCCCGCGTGGGCGTCGACGCGGATGCCGCCGGATTCTGGTCCTGGCCACTCTTGCCGCAGCCGGAAACGGCCAACGCCACGCCGATGGCGAGCGCGATCGGGGTCAACAGATGCTTGTACATGGATTCGTCCTTTGGCCTCACCAAGCCGTTCTCGAGCTTGATGGGCAACCGTGCTGATTGGATTGGTGTCAGGGTGGAAGCGCCTTCGGAGATCCCACCAGAGCACCCGCTCAGTGTGGATCCACGTGGAAGGTAGTGCGTGCACGGTGCAGTCGCAAGGCGGCGGCTGCACCGTGTGCTGCCGAAGCGGCCACGTCCGGCAGCATGTTGATGAACGGCGCCGAGTGCCGCGAACCACGCCAATACCTGTGCGTGCCCGGCGGCGTTAACAATTGACGGCATCTCATAACACTCCTGTCACATTTATTTGGGGTTTAGGGAGTGCCGGCTTGCGCAGCGAACGGTGGCACGAAGGGAGTTCGTCCCAACAGGTCACAGCGCCAACAGAGTCAATTGCTTACATCTGGTTGCGGCGAGCTTGTCCAGCTTGGGCATTTATTGTGGACGTCCATTTGTACGTCCCGCCTATGCCATAGGTCACGCTTGTGGACGTCCAAATGCAAG